>NZ_FXWZ01000003.1:1293161-1616451 GCF_900184225.1 Brevibacterium ihuae
ACGTCGAGACGTGGAACGTCATCGCCGAGACCACTGCCGGCGACCCGGACGACGTGCAGATGATGGGCGCGCACCTCGACGGCGTCGCCGAGGGCCCGGGGGTCAACGACAACGCCTCCGGCGTCGCCGGCCTGCTCGCCGTCGCCGAGGCGCTCGCCGAGCAGTCGGACGAGGTCGACAACCAGGTGCGCCTGGGCTTCTGGGGAGCGGAGGAGATCGGGCTCGTCGGCTCCACCGAGTACGTCAACGCCCTGTCCGAGGCCGAGCGGGAGCGCATCTCCTCGTACCTCAACTACGACATGATCGGATCCGAGAACTACGTCATCGGCACCCTCGACTCCGACGGGTCCGACGTCCCGATCCCCGACGGCGTCAACGTGCCGGAGGGCTCGGTCGAGCTCGAGCAGATCTTCACCGGCTACTTCGACTCGGTCGACCAGCCGCACGTCGGCACCGAGTTCTCCGGGCGCTCGGACTACCAGGCGTTCATCGACAACGGCATCCCGGTGTCCGGACTCTTCACCGGGGCCGATGCGATCAAGACCGAGGAGCAGCAGGAGCTGTTCGGCGGCACCGCCGGCGTCCAGCAGGACCGGAACTACCACACGATCGACGACACCTTCGAGAACGTCAGCACCGAGGCCATGGACATCATGGTCCCGGCCATGGGCTACGCGGCCCACGTCGTCGCCTACGATCTCGACCCGGTCGCATCCGTCGACGCGGATCGCATCTCCGTGAAGGACCTCAGGAAGTCCGGCGTGGAGGTCACCGTGACCAACCTCGAGCCCGGTCAGACCGTGGACTGGACCCTCACGGCCGACGGCCGCACGAAGCCGGGGAAGACGCCGGCCGCGGGCACCGCGACCGCCGATGAGACCGGTACCGCGACGTTCACCGTCACGGACATCGACCCGAGCGCCGTCCGCGGCCTGCCCGGCGACTACACCGTGACGGTCGACACCGGTGACTCCGCCGTCGAGGTCGGATTCACCGTCGGCGGCAAGGGCTGATCCTCCGAGCCCACCCCCCGAAACAGCAATTTCCTGCGGTTCCTGAGAGCGGAACCGCAGGAAATTGCTGTTTCACGGGCGGCGTTCCGCTGCCGGAGCGGGATCGACCGTTCGGTTGATGCATCGCTCAGCCGAACCGGCGATACTGTCCGGGTGACTCCCAAGAAGCTCTTCACCGTATTCGCGATCGCCGAGGCGATCACCTGGACGCTCCTCATCATCGGCCTCATCCTCAAGTACGTCACCCAGACGACCGAGGCGGGGGTGCGGATCGGCGGCGGCATCCACGGATTCGTGTTCCTCACCTACTGCGTCGTCACCGTCCTCGTCGGCACCTCGCAGCGCTGGCGGTTCGGCCGCACGCTCGTCGGCCTGTTCAGCGCCGTCATCCCGTACGCGACGATCCCCTTCGAGATCGATGCGCGCCGGCGCGGCCTGCTCGACGGCGACTGGCAGCTCGCTCCCGGCGGTCGTGCGCCCCGGAACTGGTTCGAGCGGCTCTGCGCGTGGGCGATCGCCCATCCGCTGCTCGCCGTCGTCGTCGGCTTCATCGGGGTGGCGCTGCTCTTCACCGTGCTCCTCATCCTCGGCCCGCCGATCCCCAAGGGCTGACCGGCCCGCGCCGCTCGTCATCGGGGTGCGCGGCACCCGCCGCCGAGGTGCCCGCCGGGTCCCCTGTCCCGCCGGCTCACGCGCCCCGCGTCTGCGTCGGCGCCGTGCGCTCAGCCCGTCCCGAGCGAGCGCACCGCCGCGGCGACGGCATCCCGGTCCGCGCCGTCGAGGGGGAGGAGCGGGTGCGGCAGGCAGTCCTGCCCGACGAGCCCGAGCTCCGCTGCGGCCGCGGCGATGACGCGCACGCTGCCGTGGGCTGCGAGCAGCGGCCACAGCACCGCGAGTGCGTCCGGCGGCACCCCGCCGGCGCGGGCGCCGTCGAAGAGTCGGCGCGCGGCGCGCGGGAACAGGCCGCCGACCACCGAGTGCCACGCATCGGCACCCGCGGCCAGATGGGCCGCCGCGGCCGCGTCCCCGCTGATCCCGATCGAGAACTCCGGGCCCACCGCGGCGCGGATCCGCGCCAGCCGTTCCCCGGGCGGCACCTCGGTGCCGGCGGTCGGCGGGATCTTCACCGCCATGACCCCGGGGATCCGCGCCAGCCGGCCGTAGAGATCGAGGGAGAACCGGAAACCGGTGGTCCCGGGGTTGTCGTAGATGCAGATCGGCACCGCGACCGCCTCGGCGACCGCGGTGAACAGGCCGATGACCTCGGCCTCGCGGAGCGGCTGGTAGCTCACCGGGGCCAGCAGCAGGCCGGCCGCGCCGAGCTGCTCGGCGGTGCGCGCCCGGGCGACGGCTTCGCGCGTGCGCAGAGCGCCGATGCCCGCGATCACCGGGATGTCGCGGGCCTCCTCGAGGATCGTGCGCAGCGCCGTCGTCCACTCCTGCCGGTCGAGGTACGCGTACGACCCGGTCGAGCCGAGCGCGCCGATGCTGTCGACGACCTGGGTGCCATCGTCGTCGGCGGCCAGCCGGCGGACCATCGTGCGCAGCGCCTCTCCGTCGAGCACGTCCGCGCGCAGCGGAGTGAGCGGGTAGGCGGAGAGGCCGCGGAACGGCCCGTCCGGCACGACGGTCGCGGCCTCCCCGCTCGCCCCGTGTCGACCCGTCATCACTGCCGACCGCCGATGATCGCGGCCGCGATGTCCTCGAGACCGCGGAACTGTGCGGTGCGCATCGCGTCGTCGGTGGGCGCGGGCCAGGAGCTGTGCTTGGCGATGACGACGCCGTGGTCGAGGTCGATGTAGAGGGCCTGGCCGTGGATGCCCACGGCGAGCAGGACCGGGGCGTCGACGTCGGGGATGTACCAGAAGTTCCGGTAGGTGCCGTTCGAGAAGTCGCGGATGTGCCCGCCCGCCCGCCAGCGCGCGGCGTCGCCGGTGAAGAGATCGCGCACGAAACCCTCCGGAACCGGTGCTCTGCCGGCCGCGAGGTGGTGGCCGAGGCGCGCGAGGTCGCGGGTCGAGCAGGAGAGGCCGCCGGCCGCCCGCCCCGCGCCGTGGGCGTCGAGGGTGAGGTCCGCGTCGGACTCCGCGCCGATCGGCTGCCAGATGTACGTCGAGTACAGATCCGCCAGGCGTCGTCCGGTGATGCGTTCGAGCATCCATCCGGCCATGTCGGTCGTCGGCGACGCGTAGTGGTATTCGGAGCCCTCGGGCGCCCGCCGCTCGAGGGTGGGCAGGAACGCATGGAGCCCGTCGCTCCCGCCCGGGATCCAGCCGGTCGAGCGGCGGTATTCGATCATGCGCGGGTCGCCCATCTCGTAGTCCTCGGAGAAGGCGAGCGGGACCGCCATGTCGAACAGCGACTGGATCTCCACGTCGAACGCGGACCCCTCGACCTCCGGGACGTACTGCGTCACCGGATCGGTGAAGGCGAACGCGCCCTCGGCCGCGAGGATCCCTCCGAGGAGACCGGTGAGCGACTTCGTGACGCTGAAGTTGATGTGCAGGTCGTGGGCGGACAGGTCCTCGGCGTACCACTCGAACGCGAGCTCGCCCCCGGAGAGCACGACGATCGAGTCGGTGGCCGTGCTGTCGAGGTACGTCCCGACGGGGACTCCGCTGCGGCGGAGCGGCGTATCGAGCGTCACCGCGCTGCGCCCGGCTGCGCCGAGCTCGAACGTGCTGTGCCCGCGCGCCACCCGGGCGGTGGGGATGATCTCGCGGACATGGGTGAATCCCCAGCGGTTGGCCTCCGGGGTCATCCAGCTGGCCAGCAGCGTCGTCATGGGCTCTCCTCGACGGGTGGGAGGTGAGGGGAAGCGCGCCTGCGGAGAGGCTCACCGGATGGGCGGTTCGACTGGGTACGAGTATACGATCGGGCGCCCGGGGAGCTCGGGAGTCGCACTCCGGGGCTGCGGTTCAGGCCAGGCCGGCCGCGGCGCCGGCGTGGCATAGTGGGGAGCACACCGTCGTTCCGCCCCGTGAAAGGCCGCGCTCATGCCGGATCCCCTCGTCCTCGTCATCATCGCGGCGATCGTCCTCGTCGTGCTCCTCGGGATCTTCGTCCTGCTCCGCTCGTATCGCATCGCGTCACCCTCGGAGGCGCTCATCATCACCGGCCGCGGCTCCTCGAGCGAGGACGTCGCCCAGGGCGGCAGGGTGGTCATCGGCGGGCGCGCCGTCGTCTACCCGATCGTCCAGAAGGCCTTCGTCATGTCGCTGTCCTCGCGGCAGATCCAGGTCGAGATCGACGGCATCTCGAAGAACGGCATCGCGCTGCGACTGCGCGGAGTCGCCCAGGTCAAGGTCGGCGGCAACGTCGACGACGTCCGGCGGGCCGCCCAGCGCTTCCTCGACCAGCAGGCGCAGATCGACCACTACAGCCAGGAGATCCTGTCCGGCACGCTGCGCGCGGTCGTCGGCACGCTCACCGTCGAGCAGATCATCCAGGACCGGGCCTCCTTCGCCGCCCAGGTGCAGGAGGAATCGGCCCACTCGATGAACAACCAGGGTCTCGTCATCGACACCTTCCAGATCTCCGCGGTCGAGGACGAGGGCTCCTACCTGCGCGACTGGGGTCGCCCGCAGGCTGCCGAGGTCGCGAAGAACGCCGCGATCGCAGAGGCCAACGCCCACCGCGAGGCCGCGGTCGCCGAAGCCCTGCAGAACGAGGAGACCCAGCGTCAGCAGGCGCTCACCGACCAGGCGATCGCCGAGCAGCAGCAGCAGCTCGCGATCCGCCGGGCGGAGCTCAAGGAGGACGCCGACGTCCGCCAGGCCGTGGCGGACAACGCCGGCCCGCTGTCGGCGGCCGCTGAGCAGCAGAAGCTCCTCGAGAAGGAGCGGATCGTCGCCAAGGAGCAGGCCGAGCTCCGGGCCGAGCAGCTCGAGGCCGAGGTCAAGCGCCCGGCGGATGCGGAGAAGTACCGTCGGCAGGCCGAGGCCGACGCGCAGGCCTACGAGATCGACGCGCGCGGTCGCGCCGAGGCGGCGGCCGCGCTCCACCGCCGTGAGAAAGAGGCCGAGGCCGTCAAGCTCGAGGGTGAGGCGCAGGCCGCCGCCGAGCTCGCCCGCCGGTCCAAGGACGCCGAGGCTGTGCGCCTCGCCGGTGAGGCCGAGGCCGCCGCCACCCGGGCGCGCGGTGAGGCCGACGCCGCGGCCGAGTTCGCGCGCCGCTCGAAGGATGCCGAGGCCGTGCGCCTCGAGGGTGATTCCGAGGCCTCCGCGATCCGGGCGAAGGGTGAGGCCGAGGCCGAGGCCCGGCGCGCTCAGGGCGCGGCCGAGGCGGAGGCGCTCGAGAAGCAGGCCGCCGCCTACGCGCACTTCAACGACGCCGCCGTGCTCAACCAGGTGCTCCGCACCCTGCCGAGCCTCGCGGGCAAGCTCGTCGAGCCCTATGCGAACATCAAGGACCTGTCGATCGTGTCGACCGACGGCGAGTCGAAGCTCGCGCAGAGCATGTCGTCGAACCTCGCCTCGGTGCTCGAGGTGCTCCGCGGCACCACCGGCGTCGACCTCGCCGACATGGTCAAGCGGGCCTCGGGGAAGTCCGGCGGGTTCGGGACCGGCGCGGACGGAGCGCCGCGCAGCGCCGCGGATGCCGCGAGTGCGATCTCCGACATCATCGAGCGCTACACCGCCGGGACGACCGGTGCACGCAGCGGCGCGCCGGACGGCCGGGACGGCTCTCGCACCGAGCGCGACGACGAGGTCACCCCGACCGACGTCCGCGGCGACGCCGACCCGCGCGGCGCCACGGGCGCGGACTTCGCCGCGGGACTCGGCAGGCTCGGCGACGACGTGAGACGCTCGACCGGGATCGACGTCAACGCCCTCATCGAGGAGGCCCTGCGCGGCCGCCGGAGCGGGCACGGACCGACCGTCGACGGTTCCGAGGGCAGTGCATCCGACGACACCGAGGGTCCCGGGTCCGAGGGCCCCGCGGACGACGACGAGCGCTGAGGCGCCGAACCCCCGCCTCCCGACGGTGCCCTTGCTGATCCGATCAGCGGGGGCACCGTCATTCCCCGCCCGATGCATAGACGTATAATCATGCGTTGATATATAATGGGAGCCGCGACAGGGAGGAGCATCCGATGGCGACGACGCACGATCACGGCAGCGCGGCGAGCAGCCGCACGCGGCTGGGGATCGTCCTCGCGCTCACCGGAGCGGTCGCGGTCGCCGAGATCATCGGCGCCCTTGTCACCGGCTCCCTCGCCCTCCTCGCCGATGCGGCCCACATGGTCGTCGATGTCAGCGGCCTCGCGATGGCCTTCGTCGCCGTCGGGCTCGCCGGGCGTCCGGCGACCGCGCGCCGGACCTGGGGCCTGCGCCGCGTCGAGGTGCTCGCCGCAGGCGCGCAGGCGACGCTGCTCGCGGCGGTCGGGGTCTACGGCCTCGTCGAGGGCATCCGGCGGCTCGCCGCGCCGCCCGAGGTCCCCGGCGGGCTGCTCCTCGTGTTCGGCGCGCTCGGCCTCGCCGCGAACATCGCCGGGCTCCTCATCCTCCGCTCCCATCGGCAGGACGGCCTCAACCTCCGGGCCGCGTTCCTCGAGGTCGCCGCCGACACGCTCGGCTCCCTCGCGGTGATCGTCGCGGCCGTGGTCCTGTGGACCACCGGGTGGGCCCGGGCCGATGCGGTCGGCGGGATCGTCATCGCGCTCGTCATCCTGCCCCGGGCGCTGCTCATCCTCCGCGCCGTGCTGCGGATCCTCCTCGAGAGCGTGCCCGAGGAGATCGACCTCGCCGAGGTGCGCCGGCACCTCGCGGAGCGTCCGCACGTCCGCGGGGTCCATGACCTCCATGTCGCCGCGATCGACTCGCGATTGCCGGTGATCACCGCGCACGTCGTCGTCGACGAGGCCTGCTTCGGCGACGGGCGAGCCCCGGAGGTCCTCCGCGATCTGCGCGCGTGCCTCGCCGCCCATTTCGACCCCTCGCTCGCCCATGCGACGCTCCAGCTCGAGCGCGCGGTCGACGCCGGCGAGCTCTGCGGGATCGGGGCCGGAGCCGAGGTGCCGGTCGGCGGTGAGACCTGCATCACCCCTCGCCGCGGCGTCGCCTAGGCTGGGGGAAGCCCGCCCGACTACGTGAGGAGCACTGCCCATGGAGGCCTTCTACCGCCAGCTCGACGACACCCGGTTCGAATCGACACCGATGACTGCGGGCCCGTGGAGCCCGGAGTTCCAGCACGCCGGTCCGCCGTCCGCACTCCTCGCCCGGCAGATGCTCGCCGTCGATCCGAAGGAGGGTCAGCGGCTCGCCGACGTGCGCATCGACATCCTCGGACCGGTCCCGGTCGCCGAGCTCGAGATCACCACCGAGGTGCTCCGCAGCGGACGCTCGATGGAGCTCGTCGCCGCGACCGCCTCGGCCGGCGGACGGCCCGCGCTCCTCGCCCGCGCCTGGCGGATCCTCGCCGCGCCCGCGGACTATCCGCTCGTACCGGGTCGCCGCGATCCCGGCGACCCCCGGATCCGGCCGGGGGATCTGCCCGCAGCGAAGCTGACGAGCACGATCCCCGGTGCGCACACCGGCGGATACGGCACCGCCGTCGAATGGCGGTTCATCGAGGGCGGGGACCGGAAGCCCGCGCTCGTGTGGGGTCGGCAGCGCAATGCCCTCGTCGAGGGCGAGGAGCCCACCGGCTGGCAGCGCGCGCTCGTCCTCGCCGACTCCGGCGGCGGCGTGAGCCTGCCGGTCGACCCGAAGCAGCACCGGCTCATCAACTGCGACCTCCACGTCGTGCTCGACCGCGAGCCTTCGGGGGAGTGGATCCGGATGAACTCCCAGTCGATCGTCACCCCCGGTCAGGGCGGTGTGGTCCATACCGAGCTCACCGATGAGCACGGGGGGATCGGGTACGGCCTGCAGACGATGGTCGCGCAGAACATCGGCTGAGGCGGGCGCCGCTGCGGCGCGGAGCCGGCGGACCGGCGCCGGCCCGGAGGACCGGCGCCGGCCCGTCAGTCCAGCGGTCCGGGGCCGCATCCGGCGGGATCCGTCGGCGCCGGGGGCCGTCAGCGCCGGGAGCTGGCAGAAGCCGGCGGCCGTCAGAGCACTGCGGCGAGCGCGCCGATGTCCTCGGGAGCGGTCCGGCAGCAGCCGCCGACCATGACCGCACCTGCCCCCACCCACAGCGCCGCTGCCGCGGCGAGGTCGCCGCGCGGTGTCGGTGCCGAGGCCTCCGCACCGACCGGACCGCCCGCGTTCTCCCGACCGCCCGTGCTCTCCGGGCCGCCCGAGTCCTCCGGGCCGTCCGCCGGCGGGGACCAGGTGCCCGTGGCCGCGTCGTAGATCTCCCCGGAGTTCGGGTACGCGAGGGCCGCGTACCCGCCGGCTGCGATCTCTGCGAGCGCCGGGGCGACGAGTGCCGCGGGGCAGCAGTTGATGCCCACCGCCGCCGGCGCACCGGCTGCTCCGGGGGCGGGGAGCCCGGCGAGCACCTCGGACACGGGGGTCCCGTCGGCGAGCAGGATCCGCCCCGCGCCGTCGCGGCGGATCGAGAGGCTGAGCCACCATTCGGCATCGGGGTGCGCGTCCATGACCGCGACGAGGGCGGTGACCTCTGCGGCGTGCGGGATCGTCTCGCAGGCGAACAGTCGGCAGCCGGCTGCGGCGAGGAGATCGATCCTCTCGGCATGGAACTCCGCGAGATCCTCGCCGTCGATGCCGGCCGGATAGGCCCCGGTGTACTCGGAGCCGTCGGCCAGGTACGCCCCGTACGGGCCGATCGACGACGCGGCGAGCACCGGTGCGCCGTGGGGGCCGGTGTGCCCGTCGACCACCGCGCCGACGAGGTGCCACGAGCGGACGAGGAGCTCCCGGGCGCGGGCGGCCGAGTGCCCGGCGGCGACGAGCCCGGGGACCGTCGCCTGGTAGGTGATCGACTCGAGGATCTCGGCCCCGGCCTCGAGGTACGCCCGGTGCATCGCCGTGACGCGTGCGGGGTCGGTGTCGAGGAGAGCGGCGGCCCACAGGTCGCCGGAGACGTCGGCGCCCATCCGCTCGAGCTCGGTGCCCGAGGCGCCGTCGAGCACGAGCGCCCGGCCGGCGGAGTGCGCGCGGGCGAGGGCCGCGGCGAAGGGGCGGGTCCCCTCGGCGCTCGGGGCGGGCGCTGCGGTGCCGTACGGGGTCATGGGCGGCCGCTCACTTCCGGGTGATCTCCACGGTGTCGGTGGTGAACTTGGCGAGCTGCGCCGGATCGATCGTCACGCCGAAGCCGGGCCCGGTGGGGACGTCGACGACGCCGTCGTGCATGACGATCTCCTCGGTGATGTCCTCGTGGAAGAACCGCTTGGAGCCGGACACGTCGCCGGGCAGAGTGAAGCCGGGCAGCGAGGCCATGGCGGCGTTGGCCGCCCGGCCCAGCCCGGTCTCGACCATCCCGCCGTGCCAGACCGCGACGCCGTGGGCGGCGGCGAGATCGTGGATGCGCTTGGCCTCGATGAAGCCGCCCACCCGGCCCGGCTTGATGTTGATGACCGAGGTGGCGCCGAGCGCGATCGCGTCGGCCGCCGCCTCGGCGGAGACGATCGACTCGTCGAGGCACATCGGCGTGTCCATGAGCTTCGCGAGCTCGGAGTGCTGGCGGATGTCGGCCTCGCCGAGCGGCTGCTCGATGAGGAGGAGGCCGTAGTCGTCGAGCTTCTTCAGGTGCGCGGCGTCGACGAGGGTGTAGGCGGCGTTCGCGTCGACCTGGAACAGGAAGTCGTCGCCGAACTCCCGGCGGACGGCGGCGACCGGCTCGATGTCGGCGCCGGGCTTGATCTTGAGCTTGATCCGGGCGTAGCCCTCCTCGAGGTACTCGCCGATGACCCGCACGGTGTCCGCGACGGAGTCCTGGATGCCCACGGAGACGCCCGAGGGGATCGTGTCGACGACGCCGCCGAGGTACTCCTTGAACGACTGTCCGTGCGACTTGAGCTGGGCCTCGATGACGGCCATCTCGAGGGCCGACTTCGACATCCGGTGGCCGATGACGTGCCGCAGGTGCCAGCCCACGGTCTCCGCGGTGAGATCCTCGACGCCGTAGAGGATCGGTGCGAGCCAGTCGCGGGTCACCGCCATTCCGCCGTCGACGTACTCGTCGGAGTACAGCGGCGCGATCATCGCGACGGATTCGCCCCAGCCGGTGACCTCGCCGTTCTCGGTGTCGAAGGTCGCCTCGACGAGGTAGCAGTCCTTCTCGGTCTCCGTCATGAACGACGTGGTGAAGGGGCTGACGAGCGGGATCGAGACGCGGTGGAGGCGGAGAGCGGTGAGCTGCATGGGAGGGCACTTCCTTCGTCGCAGGTGCGTTGGGCGCGTCCGCGCCGGACCGGGAGCGGGGCGTGCAGCGGGAGGCGCACGGCTGCTCGGGCCGAGGTGCGGACGACGGCTGCCACCCAGCCTAGCAACCGGGCCGGTCGCCGCCGCGGGAGCAGGGGACCGGGAGCGGGTCCAGTGAGGGCGTCGGGCGTGGGCGGGCGATCCGCGCACCCGGTCGGTCCGGGGTGACCGGACAGCGGGAGCGGTCGGTGCGTAGTACCGTGGCAGGACAGCGATCCGAGTTCACCGAGCAGCGCGGGCGACGCTCGCGCGGGAATGCGGGAGAGATCCGATGGCGGATTACAGGAGCACGTTCCGAGGACGCAGGCAGCGGTGGTTCGGCCTCAAACCGCTCGTCAAGACCGCGCTGGCCGCCCGTCCCCTCCATCCCGCGCTGCGTCTCGCGGCGCGCACCGTCCCCGGGGTCCGCGCAGGCCGGTTGCCGGCCCCGGCCGGACTCGCCGAGGTGGCCGGCACCGCCGCCGGCGCCCGCTTCGTGCTCGTCGATCCGGCGCGGTGCGAGATCGCCAAGGAGTTCTACTGGGGGCGGGGCCGGCGCCCGGATCCCGCTGATGCACTCGCCCTCGACATCGTCACCGCGCTCGCCCGCACGGCCGACGTCCTCCTCGACGTCGGCGCCTACACCGGCGTCTTCACGGTGGCCGCCGCGGCGGCGAACCCCCGGCTCCGGGCCCATGCCTTCGAGATGATCCCGGCAGTCGTCGCCGGGCTCGAGCGGAACCTCGAGCGCAACGGGATCGCTCACCGGGTGGAGGTCCACCCGACCGGGGTGGGCGCCTCGGGAATGCGGATGCGCGTCCCGAGCGGCGAGGGCGGGTCGGCGCTCCCGTCCTTCTACTCCGCGTCGATGGAGTTCGACGACGGGGACGAGGTCGTCTTCACCGCTCTCGACGACCTGCTCGACGGCGCCCACGGTGGCGGTCTCGATGGTGCGATCGACGGCGGGCCCGTTGGCGGACTCGCTGCCGCAGGGCGGGAGCGGGTCGTCATGAAGATCGACGTCGAGGGAGCGGAGAACGCCGTGCTCGCGCACGGTCAGGAACTCCTCGCCCGGTACCGACCCGACATCCTCTGCGAGGTGCTCCACGGGCAGGCCGACGGCCGGGAACTCGAGGCGCTCCTCGCCCCGCACGGCTACCGCTGGTACCTCGTCCGCGAGCACGATCTCGCAGAACGCACCCGGATCGCCCCGGACGCGGTGTTCCGCGACTGGCTGTTCACCGCGCGGACCCCGGCCGAGCTCGAATCCGACCTCGGCCGGATCATCGCCTGAGATTGCGAAGAAGTGCGGATTCGCTCTCAGGAACCTTCGGAAATTGATGTTTCGGAGAGGGAGTCGGCGATGAGGGCGGCGAGCAGCGCGGTGCGCGGCGGGATGTGCTCGATGATCGCGTGCTCGTGCTCGGCATGCGCGCCGTCGCCCACAGCGCCGAGCCCGTCGAGCGTGGGGATGCCGTCGCCGGCGGTGAAGTTGCCGTCCGAGGCGCCGCCCACCGGCACTCCGCGCGGCTGCTCGATCCCGAGGTCGGCGGCGAGGGCGACCGCCCGCTCGAACAGCGCGGCCGACATCTCCTTCTCGAACGGCGGCCGGTTGATCCCGCCGCGCACCTCGATCCGGGTGCCCTCGATGCGCGGGGAGAGGCCCCGGATCGCGTCGTCGACCCGCTGCTGCTCCTCGGCGGTGAGCGCGCGGACGTCGATGTCGAACTGCCCGAGCGCCGGCACGGTGTTCGTCGTCGTCCCGCCGGAGAACTTCGTCGGCGTCACCGTCGTCTGCGCCTCCGCGTCGGCGAGCTCGGCGACCACCTGCATCTGATGCGCGAGCTCGAGCCCGGCGTGGATCCCCTTCTCCGGCTCGAGCCCGGCGTGCGCGGCCTTCCCGTGGACGAGGACCGTGTACATCGACGTGCCCTTGCGCGACAGCTTGAGCGCCCCGTCGGCGGATGCCTCCATGACGAACACCGCACGGGCCTCGCGCGCCTCGGCGCGGATGAGATCGGAGGACGTCACCGAGCCGATCTCCTCGTCGCCGGTGACGAGGATCGACAGACCCGCGAGCACCTCGGCGGCCGGCAACCCCTCTGCCGCGCCTGCATCACCCGCAGCGCCGTCGGTCGGCGGGACCGCGACGCCGGCGGCCTGGAGCAGCATCCGGGTCGCCCACACGCTCATGATCGCGCCGGTGAGCATGTCGAAGCTGCCCGGCCCCCGGAGGACCCCGTCCGCGGTGCTGAACGGCAGCCGCTCGAGGGTGCCGTGGGGCCACACGGTGTCCTGGTGGTTGACGAGCACGACCCGCGTCGGCCCGGAGCCGAAGCGCAGCCGCAGATGCGTGGTGCCGTCGACGACGAGCGACTCCGGGGCGACGCCGAGGCGCTCCTCGATGAGGGCCGCGAAGTCGGCGGCCCCGCGGGCCACGGCATCCGTGTCGTCGCTCGGGGTCTCGATCGAGATCACCCGTTCGATGTCGGCGAGCATGTGGGGCAGGGCGTCCTGCGCGGCGGCGACGAGGGCGGGACGGTCGAGTTCGGCGAGGGGTGCGTGCGGCACGGGGCCTCCTGGGCGTCGGCGGTCCCGGTCCGCTGCGGCGCACGGGCCGCGGGACCGGCGGGGCGGCGGGCGCGCCGGGGCGGGTGCCCCGGCGGTGGATCGATGCACTGCCACTGTAGTCCGTCGGCCGCGGGACGGACCCGGCCGTGGGCGTACTGCTGCCGAGGAGGCGGGAGCGGCTCGCGCGGGCGGGGCCGTGACCGCACCGCCGGCGGGGATGCCGGGATCGCCGGGGTCGCGCCCGCGGGCGTCCCGGCGGGTCTCATTCCGTGTCCGCTCCGTGATTCACCGGTGCCATCCGGGCGCAGGTGTGGTTGTCTGTTCCCATGGGCGATGCCGTTTCCTCACAGCGATACACCCCCGAGCAGCGCACGCGCTACCGGGAACTCCTCAACGCCGACCTGGAGACCTTCGACTCCTACCTCCAGGAGGCGACCTTCGTCGACCACGGGACGATCGGGATGGAGCTCGAGCTCAATCTCGTCGACGAGGAGATGCAGCCGTACCGCGTCAACGAGAAGGTGCTCGAGGCGATCGACTCCCCGGAGTTCCAGAGCGAGATCGGCTCGTACAACATCGAGCTCAACCATCCCGTCCTCCAGGTCTCCGGCACGGGGCTGCGCGAGCTCGAGTCCGGGCTGCGCGCCCGCCTCGCCGCCGCCCACGCCGGCGCCCGGGCGCAGGGCGCCCGGATCGGGATGATCGGCACCCTGCCGACCCTCACCACCGAGTTCCTCGAGGACCCCGCGTGGATGACCGAGGAGAACCGGTACCGGGCGCTGAGCAACGCCGTGCTCGATGCCCGCGGCGAGCTCGTGCGGATCGACATCACCGACCGCGAGTACTACCAGCACGACTTCGCGGACATTGCCCCGGAATCGAGCTGCACCTCGATGCAGCTACACCTCCAGGTCGCCCCCAACCGGTTCGCCGGAGCCTGGAACGCCTCGCAGGCGATCGCCGGGATCCAGGTCGCGCTCAGCGCGAACTCCCCGCTCTTCATGGGGCGCAAACTGTGGCACGAGAACCGCATCCCGGTCTTCAGCCAGTCGATCGACACCCGCACCCCGGAGCTCGTCACCCAGGGGGTGCGCCCGCGCGTGTGGTTCGGCGAACGGTGGATCACGAGCGTGTTCGACCTCTTCGAGGAGAACGTCCGCTACTTCCCGCCGATGCTGCCGGAGTCGCGCGAGGACGCGGGCACCCCGGTCATGCAGGGCAGCGCCCCCACCCTCCACGCCCTCAACCTCCACAACGGCACGGTGTGGCGGTGGAACCGCCCGATCTACGCGCCCGCGGAGGACGAGCTCGCGCACATCCGGGTCGAGAACCGGCTGCTGCCGGCCGGGCCGACGGTCGCCGACATGGTCGCCGACGCCGCCTTCTACTACGGGCTCGTCAAGTTCCTCACCGAGGAGAACCGGCCCGTCTGGTCCCGCCTGTCGTTCGCCGATGCGGAATCGAACTTCTTCTCCGCGGCCCGCTCCGGCCTGTACTCCCGGGTCGTGTGGCCCAAGGCCGGCCGGGTCGACGTCGCCGAGCTCGTGCGCACCGTGCTCGCCCCGCGCGCCCGCCGGGGTCTCGCGATGCTCGAGGCCGACGAGGACATGATCGAGCACTACATGTCGATCATCGAGGAGCGCGCCCGGACCCGGCAGAACGGCGCCACCTGGCAGCTGCGCACCCTCAACGCCCTCAAGCCGCGCGTCACGGAGCCGGACACCCCGGAGCGCCGGGCCGCGCTCGCCCGCGTCATGGAGCTCTACCTCACCCATCAGCAGACCGAGGAGCCGGTCCACACCTGGCCCGTCGGCGACGTCTGAACCGGCGCGCGGGGTGGCGGTGCCGCGCGGGTGACGGGCCGGTGCGCGTGTGGCACAGTGAGGGCATGAACGACTCGACCCCCTCCGCCGCGGCGACCCCGCGCACGGGGACCGCCCCGCTCGCCCCGCAGTCCTCGGATCCCGCCGCGGCGCCCGGTGCCGCGCGGCCGCCCAGGATCTCCGACCGCGCCCGCGGCGTGCCCGCCTTCGCGGTGATGAACATCATCGAGCGCGTCGCCGAGCTCCGGGCCGCTGGCGCCGAGGTCATCTCCCTGTGCGTGGGCGAGCCCGCCCAGGGCGCGCCGGCCGGGGTCCGGGCGCGCGCCGCCGAAGTGCTCACCGACGGGACCGAGCTCGGGTACTCCCCAGTCCAGGGCATCCGTCCGCTGCGCGAGGCGATCGCCGGCCACTACCGGCGCTGGTACGGGCTCGATGTCCCGCCCGAGCGGGTGTTCGTCACCACCGGCTCCTCGGGCGCTTTCACCATGACCTTCCTCGCCCTGTTCGACGTCGGCGACCGCGTCGCCCTCGCGCGGCCGGGGTACGCGGCGTACAAGAACATCCTCGCCGCGCTCGGCTGCGAGGTCGTCGAGCTCGACTGCGGGGTCGAGGAGCGGTTCCAGCCGACCGTCGAGCTCCTCGACCGCGCACACGCCGAGGCGCCGCTGTCCGGGCTGCTCGTCGCCTCCCCGGCGAACCCCACGGGCACCATGCTCGACGCGGCGCAGATGCGTGAGCTCGCCGACTGGTGCCGCGAGCACGATGTGCGGCTGATCTCGGACGAGATCTACCACGGCATCACCTTCACCGACTCGACCGGCGAGACGGCGCTCGCCTTCGACGAGGATGCGGTCGTCATCTCTTCGTTCTCGAAGTTCTGGGGCATGACCGGGTGGCGGCTGGGCTGGACGATCCTGCCGCAGGACCTCGTCGAACCGTGCCTCGCGATCACCGGGAACCTCACGCTGTGCCCGCCGGTGCCCGCCCAGCATGCCGCGATCGAGGCGTTCACCGATGCCGCCTACGCGGAGGGCGAGCACGCGGTCGCCGGCTTCGCCGCGGCCCGGCAGTACGTCCTCGACGCGCTCGACGAGCTCGGCTGGCGCGACATCGCGCCGGCCGACGGGGCGTTCTACATGTACGCGCGGATCGACGGCGTGCTCGGCCCGTACCCCGACGCCACCGCGTGGTGCGCCGCGCTCCTCGAGGAGGAGCACGTCGCGCTCACCCCGGGTCTCGATTTCGACTCCGTCCACGGGAACCGCTGGGTCCGGCTGTCGCTCGCCGCAGGACCCGAGCGGACGCACGAGGCGCTCGGCCGGGTCCGGCGCTTCCAGGAGCGCCTCGCGAGCCGGGCGGGCTCCGCCGCGCACGCATGACCCGCACCCTGCCCGCACCCGCGCTCGTCGTGGTGGGGGCGGTGCTGCTCGGCTCCTCGGCGGTGTTCGTCGCCGTCTCCGGTGCGAACGCGACGACCGCGGCCTTCCACCGCTGCTTCCTCGCCGCGCTCGTGCTCCTGCCGCTCGCGCTCCTCGAGGTCCGCCGGCGGGGCCGCCCGCGCGGAGCGATGCTCGGGGTCGCCGCCGCCGGGGGCGTGTTCCTCGGTGCGGACTTCATCATGTGGGCCCAGGCCGTGCTCGACACCGGTGCGGCGGTCTCGACCCTCCTCATCAGCACCCAGGTGTTCGTGTTCCCCGGGCTGCTGTGGCTGCTCCACCGCGACCGACCCTCGGTCCAGTTCCTCGTCGCGCTGCCGGTCATGGTCGTGGGCCTCGTGCTCGCCGCGGGGATCCTCGGCGCCGACCCGTTCGCGGTCGACCCCCTGCGCGGCGGCATCCTCGGCGTGCTCGCGGGGGTGTGCTACGGCGTGTACCTCTACGGGAACCACCGCTGCCGGGTGATCGACGCGCGGTTCATCGCGGTTCCGGTCGCGGTGTCGACGAGCGCGGCGGCGGCCACGGTCGGCGTCTACGGCGCGGTCACCGGCTCCCTGCTCCTCGTGCCGACCGCGGACATGGTCGGCTGGCTCGTGGCGCTCGCGCTGCTCGGCCAGGTGCTCCCGTGGCTTCTGCTCAGCGCTGCGGCGACCGGTGTGCGCGCCGAGGTGGGCGCCTCCCTCATGCTCCTCCAGCCGCTCTCGGCGCTCGTCCTGGGCGTGCTGCTCGCCGGCGACGAGCCCGCGCTCGGACAGCTCGTCGGCATGGGGCTCGTGGCGCTGAGCGTGTGGTGGGTGTCCGGCGGTCGCCGGATGCTCTCCCGGCGCTGAGCCGCGACGACGCCGGTGCGGTGAGCGGCGCTCGGCCGGCGACGGGCGGTCGTCCGGGCCTCGGCGCTCGGCCGGCGACAGCGTGGTCGCCCGGGGCCCGGTGCCGAGCCCGCCCCGGTTCAGTCCTCGACGGCTTCGGTCGAGTGCTCCATCGCGTCGAGGATGATGTGGGCGACGTGGTCGTCCTTGAGGCTGTAGATCGCCTCGCGGCCCGAGCGCTGGACGCTCACGAGGTGGAGCCCGCGCAGGAGCTTGAGGTGCTGGGACACGAGCGGCTGCGACAGGCCGGTGAGCTCGACGATGTTCGTCACCGTCGATCGTCCGTGGGAGAGGACGAGGAGGATGCGCAGGCGCGAGGGGGTGGCGAGGGCCTTGAAGACCTCGGCGGTCCGTTCGATCGCGGCGATGTCGTCGACGTGATGGAGTCCGTCGTGCGGTCCGGTGCTCGGATCGACGGGCTCGGCGACGTGGGTGCCCGGACGGGCGGGGGTGACCGGCGGATGAGTCATGGACGGAATGGTACACCTCTCGCGGCCGGCGGCGAGGAGCCGCTGATGCGAGGTCCGGTGAGCGGGATCGTCGCAAGGTGGGCGGTCGTGCCCGGCCGTGCGGCGCGGGGTGCGATCCGGGTGCGCTCACGCGATCGGCCCGGGTGCGCCCACGCGATCGGTCCGGGTGGGGCCGGATGATCGGTCCGGGGGTTCAGGTGGTCGGGGGGTCGGACTGTCGGTCCGGGGGTTCAGACGATCGGTCGGACTCCGGTCTGGGTCGACAGGAGCTCGAGCGCGAGGCCCTCCCACTGCGCGTACGCGTCCGGATAGGCCGAGCGCTGGACGGCCTGGGCCGCCTCGGTCGGACTCATCGACTCCCAGTCGCGGATGTGCGCGAGGCCGGGGTTCGCGACCTCGGGATTGACGCCGTAGAACGCCTTGGCCGCCCAGACGGGATCCTGCACCTGATCCGCGGTTCCCCACCCCTGGGACGGGCGCTGCTGGAACAGGCCGAGGGAGTCGCGGTCCCCGTGGTCGAGGTTGCGCAGCGAACTCTCCTGCATCGCCGTCATGAGGGCGATGGTGATCGCGTCGTCGGACAGCTCGGCACCGCGGCCCACGGCGATGATCGTTCGCGCATTGTCGATCTGGGCGCTGCTGAGTCGGTCCACGCTGCCATCCTCCCACTGCCGGATGAGGGAGGGCGAGGGGCCGAGGAGCGCATCGGACGCCCAGCTCAGGGCCATGACCGCGACGAGGAAGCCGGCGGCCACCACGAGGCCGATGGCCGAGCCGCGGACGTGGCCGGCGCGGCGGGTTCGACGGCGGCGCCGTGCGGTGCCCGCGCGGGGTGCGCTCCGGGTCGACGCCGTGCGACGTGGGGCGCTGCGCGAGCCCGCTGTGCGCGGCGCAGAGGTGCGGGTCCCGCCGTCGCGGGAGGCGGTCTGCCGCGCGGAGCTCGTGCGGTCGGCCGGACGTGCGTCCCGGCGACCCGCGGCGACGGATGCGGCGGTGCGGACTCCTGCGGACCCTCGAACGCCGGACGTGCCGGTGCTCCGCGCCGACGATCGCTGATCGGTGCGGCGCGCCGGAGTGCGGCGGGCGGGAGTGCGCGGGGACATCCGCCCCATGGTAGCCAGGGCCGCTGGGAGAATCGGCACAGCACGGGGGCGCGGCGGGCGTCATCGCGCTGACGGCTGTCCCGCGCCCGGCCCGGAGGGGTGCGGAGCCGAGCAGCTCTTGGGCCGGGCGGACGCCGAGCCGTGCTGCTCAGGAGTCCTTGCGGGTGAACGCGGCGATCCGGTCGCCGGCATCGGGGCCCTTGCCCCGCGATTCGAGCACCTCGTACTGCAGCCCGGCGTCGAGCGGCATCCCGTCGGTGGTGTGGAGGAGGTGCTTGTTCGCAGCGTGTGAGAACGCGGAGTTCTCAGCGATCCGGCCGGCGAGCGCGGCGATCTCGGTGTCGAACTCGGGTGCGGGGACCGCGTACTCGGCGAGGCCGATCCGCACCGCCTCGGCGGCGTCGATCATGTCCGCAGTGAACATCAGGCGCTTGGCCGTGGCCGGTCCCACCCGGCGGGGCAGGCGCTGGCTCATCCCCCAGACCGGGGTGAGCGCCCATTTCGCATGGGTGTCGCCGAACCGGGCGGAGTCGGCGGCGAGGATGAAGTCCGCGGCGAGGGCGACCTCGAGCGCTCCGGTGTAGCAGTGGCCGTGCACCGCGGCGATCACCGGCTGGGGGAGCCGCTCGAGCATCCGCAGCGTCTCGCTGTGCCAGCCGCGGGACGGCGTCGATTCGCCCGCCGCGATGTCGGCGAGGTCGTGGCCGGCGGAGAAGCACTTCCCGGCGCCGCGCAGGACCACGCACGCGACCGAGGCGTCGGCGGCGAGGTCCTCGACGTGCGCTCGGAGCTCGCGGAACATCGCGACGGTGAGGGCGTTGAGCTTGTCGGGACGGTTGAGCGTGAGCAGCGTCCACCCGTCGTGGTCCTCGCGGAGGACGAGGGCGGATGCGGGGGCCTCGGCGGCGGTCATCGGGGTGCTCCTTCGGGACGCGGCGGTGGTCTTCACCGTAGGGGAGTGTGATTCCGGTCACAATTGACTGTTTCGCCTCCGGGCGAGGGTGTCGTCCGCGGGTCCCGGCGGTGTCCCGCACCGCGCGCGCCGGAACCGCCGGTTCCCGGATGTTTGCCGGGTGGGCGGCGCCTTGGAATGATGGGCGCATGCGCTATGTCGTCGCCATCGCCGCCGCCGCCCTCGTCACCTACGGGGCGCACCTCGTCACCGGGTTCGGGAACCTGCCGCGCCCGTGGGGCAGCCTCGGCCTCGGCACGATCGCCGGCCTCGTGCTCGTCGCGGTGCTCCTCGTCTGGGAGCACCGGAGCCCGAGCGAGGACCATGAGGTGCGCGACCGGCGCCTCAAGGTCGAGGAGGCCGCCCGCGAGGAGGCGCGCGAGCTGCGCCGGCAGCAGAAGCGCGACGGCTCCTGGAACCGGCCGATCGACCCCGAGGCGCGACCGCGGACCGACGAGCCGGGAGCCCCGTGACCGGCGACGCCGCCGACCCCGATCGCCCCTCGCGGCGATCCCGTCGGGCGTCGGCGGAGGGGGACGGGAAGGTTCCCCGGCGCTTCTCCGACACGCTCCGCGCGAACGTCGCCGCAGTCGTCGGAGCCGCCGCTGCCACCGCGCTGACGATCAGCGGCCTGTTCGACGGCTCGCTCTCCGCGGCTGTGGGCGACGGCGGACTGCAGAAGTATTTCCAGCTCATCTTCATCCCGTACTACATGATCTTCTGGGTCGCCTTCGTCCTCGTCTACGTCACCTTCACCCACCTGGTATTCATCCGGCCCCGGCGCGAGGAGCTCGTGCGGATCGCCGCCGCCCAGAGCCGGAGGCGGCCGACGCTGTGGTCCCGGCTGCTGGGGTACGGCGGCGCGGGGTCGTGGACCGTGGCCGGTGCACTCGTCGCCGCCCTGCTCACTCTGGGGGTCGCACAGACTGCGGCGTTCCGCGCCGACCCGCTCTTCATCCTCCTCGGGATGGCGACCGTCGCGGCCTCGTGGTTCGTCATGGTCTACTCGTACGCCCTCCACTACCTGCGGCTCCACACGGGCGGGGAGCGGATCGACTTCGATCTCCTCGAGCCGCCGGTGTTCGGCGACTACCTCACCATGGCGTTCATGATGTCGACGATGGCCTCGACGCTCGGGGCGCGGATCCGGACCCGTGCCGGGTGGCGGGCGGCCCGCGAGCACACCGTCCTCGCCTTCGCCTTCAACGCCGTCATCGTCGCGATGACGGTGTCCCTCCTGTTCGGCGGTCTCGCACAGTAGGCCGCGCGGGGCCCGCCCAGGGTCCGCGGCGCGCACCTGTGACCTCGGCGTCGGCCGTCGTGGACCGTTGCCGGACTTTTACCGAAACTCGAACGCTCGGTCGTCCGACCTGCCTTAGGCTGTGATCCACAGCACACCGATGTGCTCCACGACGACGTGATGAGAGGTGCGATATGACCATTCCCGCCATCCCGAACCGCCAGCCGTTCCACTCGCGGCGACTGCACTGGATGAACATGCTCGAGCTCCACGCGATCGACCGCCCCAAGGAGATCATCATCACCTCGGAGGCCGGCCACGTGTCGTGGGGCGAGCTCCGCGCCCAGGTGCAGGCGATGGCCGCGGATCTCCAGCGGCGCGGGGTGCAGCCGGGCGACCGGGTCCTCATCCTCGCGCTCAACCGGGCCGAGTACATCGCTGCGATGGTCGCGATCAACACCATCGGGGCGATCACCGTGCCCCTCAACGTCCGCTCGGTGCCGCGCGAGGTCGCGTACTTCATCGAGGACTCCGGAGCGCGGGTGATGTACGTCGACGCGGTCGGTGCGAAGACCGTCGCCGGCATCGGCGGGGACGCGGGAGCCGCCCCGGACATCGAGGTCCTGTCCTTCGACGAGGACGTGCCGGGGATCATCGCCGGCGGGGGCGAGGCGGAGTACGTCGACGTCGACGAGAACTCGATCGCGATGATCATGTACACCTCGGGTACCACTGCGGCGCCCAAGGGCGTCATGCTGAGCTACCTCAACTTCGCGAGCCAGATGATCCCGATCCTGCGCTCGGCCCAGCCGCCGTCGGAGACGCCGGAGGCGAACCTCGTCGTCGTGCCGCTGTTCCACATCGCCGCGGTCGGCTTCCTCACTCCGGCGTTCTTCACCGGGATGCGGCTCGTCCTCGCGCCGCCGCAGGTCCTCATGAACATCCCGGAGCTCGCGGACATGATCGAGCGCGAGCAGGTCACCTCGATGTTCCTCGTGCCGACGATCTGGCAGGCGCTGTGCTCCCTGCCCGGGATCAAGGAGCGGAACCTGCCGCTCCAGACCCTGTCCTGGGGCGCCTCGCCGGCCTCCAAGCAGACGCTCCAGCTCATGGCCGACACCTTCCCGAACGCGACGATCAGCGCGGCGTTCGGGCAGACCGAGATGTCGCCGGTGACCGCGCAGCTCCACAACCACGACTCGATCCGCAAGATGGGCTCGATCGGCAAGGCGATCGGGCCGGTCGCCGTGCGCGTCGTCAACGCCGAGGGCAACGACGTCGAGGTCGGCGAGATGGGCGAGGTCGTCTACCGCGGGCCTGGGCTCATGGCGGGCTACTGGAACAAGGAGGCGGAGACCGAGGCGGCGACGCACGACGGCTGGTTCCACTCCGGCGACCTCGTCAAGCGCGACGAGGAGGGCTTCATGTACGTCGTCGACCGGGCGAAGGACCTCATCATCTCCGGCGGCGAGAACATCTCCTCGATCGAGGTCGAGCACGCGATCGCCGCACATCCCAAGGTCGCCGACGCCTCGGTCGTGGGTGCGCCGGACGAGACCTGGGTCGAGACGCCCGTGGCGATCGTCGTCCCGAGCGACCCGGAGGATCCGCCGACGCTCGAGGAGCTGCGCGACTTCCTGTCCGACAAGCTCGCGGGCTTCAAGAAGCCGACCCGGCTCGAGATCGTCCCCGAGCTGCCGCGCAACGCCTCGGGCAAGCTCCTCAAGCACAAGCTCCGCGACGAGTACGGGAAGTAGTCGCGCATCGAGTGGTCATGTTCGGTCGAATACTCGCGAGTATCCGACCGAACATGACCACTCGACGTTCCGGGGGAGGCTGGACCTGGGGGAACCTGGGTCTCGTCAGGCTGAGGTGCTGTAGTGGGTCCGGAGGTTCTCCAGGCCCTCGGCGATGCTCACCCGGGGGGTCCAGTCGAGGACCTCGCGGGTGCGGCGCTGGTCGAACCAGTGCGCCGTCGACATCTGCTCGGCGAGGAATCGGGTGAGCGGCGGCTCGTCGTCGTGCTCGCCGAGCCCCCACACCTTCTCGACCGCCGAACCGGCCGCGAGCGCGGTGCCCACCGGGATGCGCAGGGTCGGCGGGGGAGCGCCGCCGGCGAGCGCCAGCCGGGAGACGAACTCGCCGATCGGACGCGGCTGGCCGTTGGTGACGACGAGCGCCTCGCCGTGGGTGCGTGCGACGGCGTCGAGGGCCGCGACGATCGCATCGACCGCGTTCGTCACGTAGAGCGTGTCGACGAGCGCGGCTCCGCTCCCGAGGATCGGCATCCGACCCTGTCGGGTGCGCTCGACGATGCGCTCGGTGAGCTGGGTGTCGCCCGGCCCCCACATGAGGTGCGGGCGCAGCACGAGCACCGGGAACTCCGGGGAGTCCGCGGCCAGGGCGATGAGCTCGCCGTGCGCCTTCGTGCGCGCGTACTCGCCGCGGGCCCGTTCAGGATCGGCGGGACCGGCGGGCGCGCCGACGAGCGAGTCGCCGGCGTGCGCGACCGACGGGGAGGAGATGTGGACGAAGCGGGACACCCCGGCCCGCTGCGCGGCGTCGACGACGATGCGCGTGCCCTCGATGTTCACCGCCTCGAACGCCGCCGGGTCGCCGGCCATGGAGACCTTCGCGGCGAGGTGGATGACGGCGTCCTGACCCTCCATCGCCCGTGCGACGGTCGCCGCATCGGCCGTGCTGCCGAGCACCTCCCGGGCGCCGTCGACGCCGGAGGGACGTCGCTGCAGGGTCGTCACGGTGTGACCGGCGGCGACGAGGGCGGCGGCGACCGAGGACCCGAGCAGGCCGGATGCGCCGGTGATGAGGACGTTCACTGATGCCTCCTCAGGCGGTGGCGGAGCGGAGCTGTCAGGGCTTGCCGACGGGCTCGCCGCGGAGCACGGAGTCGGCCCAGGCGGCGAGCCGCGCGCGGTCGATCTTCGAGTTGTGGCGGATGTCCGTCGGGAAGGTCGGGCTGACGAGGACGGCGGCGATGTCGTGCGGGAAGTGCTCCGCGACGGCCTCGCGCACCGCATCGGTGAGCTCGATGTCGGCCGGTCCCGGCTTCTGCCTCGCTCCGGCGGGGGCGGCGGGGTCGGCCTCGACGACCACGACCACCGCCTGGGTTCCCGCGGGACCCACGCCCACGGCGGCGCTGCGGAGGACGCCGGGGGCCTCGTCGGCGACCGCCTCGATCCCACCCGGGCCCACCGGGCCGGCCGCGGTGGTGATGATGTGCTGGAGGCGTCCTTCGAGCCAGACGCGGCCCTCGGGGTCGATGTGGCCGATGTCGTTCGTCCGGTGCCACGTCCGCCCGTCGAGCTCATCGCGCTTCGAATCCGCGTCGGTGAGCCACAGCCGGTCGTACCCGGCCTTGACGTGATCCGCGGAGACGACGAACTCGCCGAGCACGTCGACGGCCGCGGAGCCGGTGAGGAGCGTGTCCGCGGATTCCCCGGAGTCGTCGATCGAGGCGAGGGCGAGCTCGACGCCGGGCACCGGGGTGCCCACGCACACGCCGTGATCGCGCGACTGCGCGGCGGCCGCCGCGACGCCCTCGCGGTCGATGTCGGTGAGGAGCAGCCCCTCGGTCATCCCGTAGGGCGAGTGGATCTCCGCGTTCGGGAAGAGCTCGGCGATCGCGTTCATCAGGCTGAGCGGCACCGGGGCGCCGGCGGACAGGATGAGGGTGATCGAGTCGCAGGCCGCGCGCTGCTCGACGGTGAGCTCACCGGCGGTGGCGCACACGTTCCGGTAGGCCGCCGGGGAGGCGAACACCATCGTGCAGTCCGCCTCGATGATCGCGTCGGCGAGCGCGGCCGCGGTGAGCGTGCGCGGCTTCGTCACCGACATGTCCGGGGTGACGCTCGTCGCGCCGATCCCGGGGCCGAGGAGCGCGAACGGCGCGAATCCGGCAACGAGGCCCGAGCCCGGCTCGACGCCGAGGTGCGTCTGCAGGATGCCGGCGAGGGCGCCGAGGCGCGCATGGGTGTAGCGCACGCCCTTGGCCGGGCCGGTCGATCCGGAGGTGAAGAGGATCGCGGCGTCGTCGTCCGCGGCCGGACGCGGCAGCGGGGCGCCGGGTGCGGTGCGAGAGAGCTCGGTGATGGACGTCTCCACGCCGAGCGCGGTGCGTTCGAGCGCGTCGAGCGGGCTCACCGAGATCCGGCGACCGGGCCAGCCCGCGGTGCGCGCGAGCGTGAGGCCGGGGACCTGCCCGATGATCCACTGCGGGTCTGCGGCCCTGATGGCGCGGGTCATGCCCGCGACGCCGAGCCCGGCGTCGGCGACGACGGCGACGCCGCCGGCGCGGAGGACCGCGTAGAGCGCGGCGGTGAGGTTGTTGCCCGGCTGGACGAGCAGGGAGACGCGGTCCCCGGGTCGCAGGCCGAGGTCGCGCAGGCCGTGGGCGATGCCCTCGACGACGGAGTGGAGCTGCGTCCAGGTGACCGCCTGCGGCGGCTTCTGGGACATGTCGACGCTCGCGATCGAGCGATCGGCGCGGCGGGCGAGCAACGCATCGAACATCCGCGGCGTGTCATCGGCATCCGGCGCGGAGGGGCGGGCTGCGTCCGGTCCGGCGGGCTCGGCATCGCCCGCAGCGGTTCCCGGTGCCGTGGCGGACGCCGTCGCCGTCGCCGTCGCCGTCGTGGGCGCCGGGGACGCGGCGTCGGCGGGGAACCGGTTCTCGAGCCAGCGCAGCACGAGCGAAGCGACGTCGGCGTCCTCGCTCACGAGGTGCGATGCCTTCTCGAAGCGGTGGATGTCGGCGTGGGGCAGGCGCGTGCGCAGATCGCGCAGGTAGCGCTCGACGAACACCGGGTCCTTCGGCCCCCAGATGAGCAGCGCGGGGACGTCGATCCCGGCGATGTCCTCCCCGAGCTGCTCGAGCTCGGCGTAGCTCGGGTGGGTCTCCTGCGCGGGGATGTCGGCGACGAAGGCGCCGATGCCGCGCCGGTCGGCCGCGGTCCGGTACGGGGCGCGGAACGCCTGCTTGATCTCCTTGCGGAGCGGCCCCTGGCCGAGGCCGAGGGTGACCCGCAGGAACATGTCGGTGAGGACGGTCGAGGTCGGCAGCACGGGGCCGGCGAGTGCCGCGCGCAGGGGTGCCGGGAGCGGAGTGTCCGCCGGCTGGTGCACCGCAGTGTTGAGGCTGATGACGGCGTCGACGATGTCGAGATGCCGGGCGGCCCAGGTGAGCGACAGGACGCCGCCCCAGTCGTGTCCGAGGGTGACGATCGGGTGGTCGTCGGCTGTGGTTCCCGGGCCGGACTCGGAACCGGTGTGCGCCGCTGCGGCGGTGTCCGGCAGCTCGGCGAGGAGGGTGCGCACGACGGCGTCGAAGTCGGTGACCCGTTCGGCGATCCGGCGGTAGCCGGGGCCGTGGGTGGTGGGCAGGGCGTCGTGGGCGAGGCGCTCGGAGAAGCCCATCTCGAGCTGGTCGGGAGCGATGATCCGCCAGGTGCGGCCGGATCCGGAGTGCAGGCTCGCCGCCGCCAGGCGCCGCCACAGGTACGACCACGTCGGGTTGCCGTGGAGAGCGAGGATCGTGCCGGTGGGCTCGAGGCCGGCCGCCCGCAGCGCGGGCAGGGTGTCGAGGACGTGGAAGGTGCGCTCCCCGTCCACGGTGTCCGCGGTGACCAGGCGGGACCACTGCGGGTCCCATTCGGGCAGCGGTCCGGGCAGCGTCGCCGGAGCGGGATCGAACCTCACCAGATGATCTCCGTCATCGCGGTGTTGAGTCCGGACCCGACGCCGACGCAGAGGACGCGCTCGCCGCGCTGGAGCTTCTCCGCCTCGAGGGCGAGCGTGATCGGCAGCGAGGCCGGACCGACGTTGCCCAGCTCGGGGTAGGTCTTCGGGATGCGGGTGGGATCGAGCTCCGCAGCGGTGGCCACCGACTTCATGTGGACGTCGGAGATCTGGTGCATGATGTAGCGATCCATGTGCTGCCAGTCCCAGCCGTCGGCGAGCGCCTCGTGCCAGGCGGAGGTGACGAGCTCCATGCCGTTGTCGAGCAGGCCCTTGGTGTCGGTGAACATGCCGTCGAAGCCGCCCACGCAGAGCTGGTGGTTCCACGTCGCGCCGCGGGTCACGCCGCCGAGGATGCGGTGGCCCTCGGGGTGCCGGTCGGCCGGGCCGAGGACGGCGGCCGCGGCTCCGCAGCCGAGGGTGAGGGAGGCGAACTCGTTGAGGTACTCGTGGCGGCTGATGCCCGGGCGCGCGAGCCGTTCCACGGTTGCCTGCTGGACGCGCTGGGCGTCCTCGGCGGCGACCACGACGGCGTAATCGAGCTGACCGGAATCGATCATCGTCGCGGCCACCGTCATCGCGTTGACGAAGCCGAGGCAGGCGTTGGTGATGTCGAAGTTCATCGCCTGGGGTCCGAGCCCGATCTCGTGGTGGACGCGGGTCGCCACCGAGGGCTCGAGGTTCTCGCGGCTCACCGAGGCGTTGATCATCAGTCCGACCTGATCGGTGGAGATGCCCGCCTGCTCGAGCGCGGCGCGGCCGGCCTCGGCGGACCCGGTGGCGAAGTCGCCCGGCTTCTCCCAGTTCCGGCGGGCGTGGACGCCGGCCACGCGCTGGAGGAGCCCCTTCGGCAGGCGGAGCTCAGCGAGGGTGTCGGCGAGCATCTCGTCGAACACCTCCGATCTCACTTCGACCGGAGCGGTGACTTCGGTGATCGAGAGGAGGGCGACGTTGGAGTGCCGGAAGGTCGAGTTGCCGTTCAAGAGGGTCCGTTCGAGTCAGGTGGTGGGGTCGGAGATCCTCCCCCATCCTAATGCCCCCGGGACCATGCGGTCCGCCGCGTCCGCGAGGACAACGCGCGCTGTCGGAATGACGGGTCCCCGTCAGTGATCGGGGTCACGGCGGAACGGGCGCCTGCCGGTGCGCATCACCCGGCCGACGGCGCCCCGCAGGTGCACGGAGCAGACCCGGTCATCGGCTCCCGCCGATGCGCGAGCTCGGCCCGCCCACCGGCTCTGTCCTGGCGGGATGCACGCTCGTGGCTCGGGCCGTACGCTGGACGGACCCGTTCCCGACCCCGGATCATCCATGCATGCCTCCTCCCGCCCGTTCTGGTTCTGGGCGATTCCTGTCAATATCGTCATCATCGCCCTCATCACCGTCTTCATCCTCGTCATCGACGAGGACGAGGCCGCACTGGTCGCGGAGGGCCAGACCGCCGAGCCCGCCGCCGAACCCGCAGGCGAGGAGGTGCAGCGCATCGAGTCGACGGCGAAGCGCGACGCCGACGACCCGTTCGCGCTCGGACAGGTGGTCGCCCCGGTGGCGATGGTCGTCTACTCGGCTACCAGTGCCCGTACTGTGCGCAGCACGCGGTGACGACGGAGATCGCGCTCATCGAGGAGTACGTCAACGCCGGGACCCTGCGGATCGAGTGGCGGGACCTCGACTTCTTCGGCGAGGACTCCGAGCGGGCGGCGCGCGCGGCCTGGGCGGCCGGACAGCAGAGCATGTTCCACGAGTTCCACGGCGCGCTCTACGGCGACGGGGAGCAGCTCACCCCCGCCGACCTCACCGAGGAGGCGCTCCTCGAGGTCGCCGAGCAGTTCGGTCTCGACACCGCGACGTTCAGCGCCGACATGGAGTCCGCGGAGGCGGCCGACTGGGTCGAGGCGAACGTCGACGAGGCGAGTGCGATCGGGGCCTTCAACACCCCGAGCTTCCTCGTCAACGGCCAGCCGCTCGC
The DNA here is from genome assembly GCF_900184225.1 of Brevibacterium ihuae. Taxonomy (NCBI): domain Bacteria; kingdom Bacillati; phylum Actinomycetota; class Actinomycetes; order Micrococcales; family Brevibacteriaceae; genus Brevibacterium; species Brevibacterium ihuae. The sequence goes on from NZ_FXWZ01000003.1 coordinate 1,321,670, forward strand.
CGGGGCGCTGCCGGCCGAGGAGTTCGAGGCCGCGATCGAGCTCGCGGCGGAGACCGCGCCCTACGATCCCGCCGCCGATCCCGCGGCGGACCCGGCCGAAGCGGGCTGAGGCCGGTCATGAGCATCGGCATCATCGCGGCCTTCCTCGGCGGCGTGCTCGCGCTGCTGAGCCCGTGCGGCGCGCTCCTCGTCCCGGCGTTCTTCGCCTTCACCACCGCCGGCACGGGGCGGTTGCTCCTGCGCACCGGGGTGTTCCTCCTCGGGCTGCTCAGCGTCCTCCTGCCGATCGGGGCGGGCGCGGGGCTCGTCGGCGGACTCCTCACCGAGCACCGGTCGACGGTCATCCTCGTGTCCGGTCTGCTGCTCGTCGGATTCGGCGTGCTCCAGGTCCTCGGCATCGGCTTCGATCTCGGGGCACGGCTGCCCGGCCGTGCAACGGGCCGCACCGGGGTGCCCGGCCTGCTGAGCTCCTATGTGCTCGGCGCGGTGTCCGGAGTCGCGGGGTTCTGCACCGGCCCGATCCTCACCATGGCGGCCTCGGCCGGGTCCGCCGGTGCCGGACTGCTCCTGCTCTTCGTCTACGCACTCGGGATCGCGGCTCCCATGCTCGTCATCGCCACCGTGTGGCAGCAGCTCGGGTCCTCCCGGCTGCGGTGGCTGCGCGGGCGCACCGTGACGCTCGCCGGCCGGGAGATCCACACCACGCAGGCGCTCGGCGGACTCGTGTTCATCGTCGTCGGCCTCGTCTTCATCCTCACCAACGGGCTCATCGGCGTGCCGGAGGTGCTCTCGATGACCGTCGCCTCGTGGCTGCAGTCCTCGGTGCTCGCGCTCCCGGCCTGGGCGAACGTCCTCATCGGCGCGGGCCTGCTCATCGTCCTGTGGTTCGTCGTCCTCACCCCGTTCACCGCTCCCGGGGCCCCGCTCGGCTTCCCGGATCCGGGGTCGGAACCGCGGTCCGCCGTGACGGAACCGGGATCGCAGCCGGCCGGTCCGGATCGCGGATCGCTGCCGGCGGGTCCGGATGACGGGTCCGCCGAGCTCGTCTTCGCCTCGCGCCGGGACCGGCTGCGGGCCGAGCGCCGGGGTCGCTGAGGGTCGGGACGCCGGCCCGTCCCGCCCTCGTCCGCGGACCGGCTCGCCCGCTCTCTTCCTGGGGGGGCACATCCCCGCTGCACCCCGACGTGCGTCGACCCCCTGCCGCGCTCCGCGGGTGCCCGGGCCGGGTAGGCTCGAGGCAGTGACCCACCCCGCTCACACCGGAGTGAGCCGAATCGAAGGGACGACCATGTCGAACGCCCACGCGCACACCACGAACGCCATGCCGCTCTCCGAGCAGATCGTCCTCGTCACCGGGGGCGCCCGAGGGCTCGGCGCGGCGCTCGTCAAGGCCTTCTTCCACGAGGGCGCGACGGTCGTCATCAACTACCGTCACAGCGGGGACGCCGCGCGCGAGCTCGCCGAGGCGATCCGCGCCCGCGGCGGCGATGCGCTCGCCGTCGAGGCGGACGTCACCGACTTCCGCGCCGTCGTCGCGATGTTCGATGCGGTCCGCGCGGAGTTCGGCCGTCCGGTGTCGACGGTGGTGAATAACGCGCTCGTCGACTTCTCCTTCGACGGCGACGAGCGCGACCGAGCCGACGAGATCTCCTATGCCGCGCTCGAGGCCCAGTACCGCGGCACCGTGGGCGGGGCGACCAACGTCATCCAGGCGGCGATGAGCGGATTCCGGGAGATCGGCTCCGGCCGGGTCATCAACATCGGCACCAACCTGTTCCAGAATCCCGTGGTTCCGTACCACGACTACACCGCCGCCAAGGCGGCGCTGCTGTCGATCACCCGGACCTTCGCGAAGGACCTCGGGCCGGCGGGAGTGCGGGTCAACATGGTGTCCGGCGGGCTGCTCCGGACGACCGACGCCTCCTCGGCCACCCCGGAGGCGGTGTTCGACGCGATCGCGGCGGGCACCCCGCTCGGCCATGTGACGACGCCGGAGGAGTTCGCCTCGGCGGCGACGTTCTTCGCCTCCCCGGCCTCGCGCGCGGTGACGGGGCAGAACCTCGTCGTCGACAACGGCCTCGTCATGGACTGACCCGATCCTCCGCCCCGAGACAGCAATTTCCGAAGGTTCCTGAGAGCGAAACCTTCGGAAATTGCAGTGTGAGAGCGGCCGTCGCCGGCTGCGTCAGCCGGCGGACACCTCGGCGTCGAGGAACGCGAGGACCCGTGACCAGAGGAGGTCGGCGCTCGCGGTGTCGTACTCGGGGTTCGTCGGGTCGGCGAACAGGTGGCCGTTCCCGGGGTAGACGAAGTGCGCGGCCTGGGCGCCGGATTCCGCGACGGACCGGACGAGCATCTGCGGCGCGCCCTCGTCGATCCACGGATCATCCACCGAGTGGTGGATCTGGAGCGGCACGTGGGACTGCCAGCTCGTGGGCTTCGGCACGCCCCCGGCGTGGAAGAGAAGGGCGCCGGCCGCCCGCTGATCGCGCTTGCCCATCGACTGGGCCATCGCCGCTCCGAGGGAGAACCCGCCGAACACGAGCGGACCCGCGAGGTCCTCGATGGCCGCCGAGGCGCGGCGTGCGAGCTCGGGGAAGCCCACCTCGTCGCGGTAGGCGATCCCCGGCTCGGTCGAGTCGAAGACGCGCCCGTCGTAGTAGTCGGGGGTGTGGACGGTGTGCCCGGCGTCGGTGAGGATGCTCGCCATGCGGTGGATGCCGTCGTTGAGGCCGACGGCGGAATGGAAGAGAACGACAGTGGTCATGGGTTCATCCTCGCCGACGGCTCGGCAGGGTGCAACGGTGGGGCGCAGCGAATACGCCCCCGAGGTGCGGAGAGCCGCTCGGGGGCGGGGGCCCCGTACTGTGGTGTCCACGGCACCACGGCACCACCGACCCGATCGATGCGTCGCACCGTCCCACCCCACCGCCCGCTGCCGCCCGCCACCGCCAGTCCGACCGGAGCCGGCCGTACCTCAACCGCACCTCGGCCGGGGCAGGCCGGCACCGATGAAGAGGAGGATCATGGCTGTCACCCGACGCCGTCCCCGTTGGCAGGAGCTCGCACCGCTCCTGCAGTTCGACATCACCCCGAACCGTCGGCAGGCGCGGCTCAGCCGGGTCGGCGACGTCCACGACCTCCGCACGATCGCGCGCCGTCGCACCCCGCGTGCGGCCTTCGACTACGTGGACGGGGCGGCTGGGGCCGAGCACACCGCGCGCGGCAATCGCGCCGCGTTCGACGAGCTCGTGCTCACCCCGGCGATCCTCGCAGGCAGCGCCGAGGTGGACCTCACCGCCTCGATCGCCGGCCGGGAGTTCGCGCTGCCGGTGGGGATCGCCCCGACCGGGTTCACGCGGATGATGCAGACCGAGGGTGAGGTCGCCGGCGTGCGGGCGGCCGAGCACTTCGGGATCCCGTTCACCCTGTCGACCATGGGGACGCGCTCGGTCGAGGACGTCGCCGCCGTCGCCCCCTCCGCCGCGCGGTGGTTCCAGCTCTACCTGTGGCGCGACCGCGCGGCGTCCGAGGATCTCGTCGAGCGGGCATGGAGGAACGGCTTCGACACCCTCCTCGTCACCGTCGACACCACCGTCGCCGGTCTCCGCCTGCGCGATACCCGCAACGGCATGACCGTGCCGCCCCGGCTCACCCTGGGCACCGTGCTCGACGCCTCGTACCGTCCGCAGTGGTGGTTCGACCTCCTCACCACGGACCCGCTGACCTTCGCGTCGCTGTCGGGGAGCACCTCGGACCTCGCCTCGCTCATCAACGGGATGTTCGATCCGACGCTGAGCATCGAGGACCTCGCCTGGATCCGCGAGATCTGGCCCGGGAAGCTCTTCGTCAAGGGCGTGCTCACCGCCGACGACGCGCGCAGGTCGCTCGACGCCGGCGCCGACGGACTCGTCGTCTCCAACCACGGCGGGCGCCAGCTCGACAAGGCGCCGGTCACCCTCGACGCCCTGCCCGAGGTGCGTCGCGCGGCAGGCGACGATGTCGAGATCATCTTCGACTCGGGGATCATGAGCGGATCCGACGTCGTCGCCGCACTCGCGCTCGGCGCGGATTTCGCGCTCGTCGGTCGCGCCTACCTGTACGGGCTCATGGCCGCCGGCGAGGCGGGGGTGCGCAAAGTGCTCGAGATCCTCGAGCGCGAGATGCGGGTGACGATGCAGCTCATGGGCGCCGCGCGGCTGTCCGAGCTCACGCCGGAGATGGTGCGTCGGATCGAGAAGTGATTCCCGCCGCCGAGGTGCGGGAGGGGCGGGTCGGAGCGCCGGCCGCCCGCTCCGGACGCGGGAACGACAACGGGGAGGCCCGTCGACGACGGACCTCCCCGGTTCGATGCCTGCGGATCAGTACATCGCGTGCTGGCCGCCGCCGATCGGGACGACGGTGCCGTTGATGAAGCCGGCGTCCTCGCTGAGGAGGAAGCTCACGAGGCCGGCGACCTCCTCGGGCTTGCCGAAGCGCTTCATCGGGTTGACCGACACGAACTGCTCGCCGGCGGCCTCCCAGTTGTCGGGATCCATCTGCTTGAGCGAGTTCTCGACCATCGCGGTCATGATCGCGCCGGGGGCGATCGCGTTGATCCGGATGCCGAAGAAGCCGTCGATCGAGCCGAAGGTCTTCACCGTGGCCTGGACGTAGTTCTCGACGTCCTCCGGGCGGGTGACGTCGGCGGTGATGAGCTCGACGCGGGCCTCCGGGGCAGCGGTGGTGACGAGCTTCTTCGTCGCCTCGAGCCCCTCGGCGTTCATGTCGACGAGGACGAGGTTCGCGCCCTCGGCCGCGAGCCGCTCGGCGGTCGCCTGGCCCAGGCCCGAGCCGGCGCCGGTGATGATCACGGTCGAATCGGTGAAACGCGCAGTCTTGGAATATCCTTCGGGTCGGGATCCGGAGCGCTGCGGCCCCGGGCCCGCCATGGCCACGGGACGCGCTCTCCGGCTGTCACCTCGGACAACGGTTCCGAACGGCGGACTATTCCACCCCGGCCGTCGGTAGACTGCGGAATGATGCGACTCCCTCTGCGACCAACCCCGCCCCCGTCCTCGGCGCTCTGCCTGCCCCGGCGTCCGGGGTGCCTGAGATGACGACGGCGGTCGTCCTCATCGCCCTCACTGCGATCCTCATCGGCACAGTGCTCCAGCGGCTGTCCGGCACCGGAGTCGGTCTCGTCGTCGCGCCTGTGCTCGCCCTGCTCCTCGGGCCGGCGCTCGGGGTGTTCCTCACGAACGCGGCGACGGCCGTGTCGAGCTTCCTCATCATGATCGCGGTGTTCCGCGAGGTCGACTGGAAGCGCTACCTGATCTTCGTTCCCACGGCGGTCCTCGGTGCGATCCCGGCGGCGCTCCTCGTCCGCGAGCTCGATGGGGCATGGCTCGACATCGTCATCGGCGCGGTCGTCCTCATGGCGCTCGTCCTGACCTTCGGGATGCCGCGGGTGCCGCACGTGCGCACCCACGCGCTCACCGGGGCGACGGGATTCGTGGGAGGCTTTCTCAATGCGAGCGCCGGTGTCGCCGCGCCCGCGACGGTGATCTACTCCCAGTTCGCACGCTGGGACCAGCGGTCCTTCGCCGCGACGATGCAGCCGACGTTCGGGACCATGGCGGTGATCTCCATCGTGCTCAAGGTCGCCGTCGGTGCGACGACCTTCGACCAGCTCCCGCCCTGGCAGCTGTTCGCCGCGATCGTCGTCACCGTGGTGCTCGGCATCCGGATCGGCGGGTGGCTCTCGCAGCGGATCCCCGTCGTCGTCGCCCGGCGACTCGCGATCGTGCTCGCCGGGGCGGGCGGTGCCGTTGCCCTGGTGCGCGGCGTCATCATGCTCTGAGGCCGGAAGCGGCGACATCGTGCTCCGCGGCCGGAAGGGAGGATCGCGGCTGCGATCCGGCACCCCGTAACCCGCGTGACCGCGCGGTCTCCGGTCACCGGAAGATGTCGAGCAGGTCTGACCAGAAGCGCACCCGGAAGTAGAATTCTCTCGGCGAGAGCTGCTGATTCTCGTCCCTGTCCGGTGAGAACAGCCATGCGCTGCGGCCCTCCTCCCGCGGTCCGCCGTCGATCGCCCATCGGGCTCATCCCTCGAGCGCCGAGCGCAGCCGCTCGAGCACCTCGGGATCCTCGATCGTCGACGGGACGACGACGTCGGCCCTGCGGTCGGCGATCTCGCGCATGGTCTTGCGGAGGATCTTGCCCGAGCGGGTCTTCGGCAGCGCGGGCACGATGTCGACCTGCTTGAGGGCGGCCACCGGGCCGACCTCGCTCCGGACGAGCGCGACGAGGTCGGCGACGACCGCCTCGGGATCGGTCTCCGTGCCGTCGGCGAGCACGACGAAGGCGCGCGGGATCTGTCCCTTCGTCTCGTCGTGGACGCCGATCACCGCGCACTCGGCGACGGCGGGGTGGGCGGCGATCGCGGCCTCCATGGTGCCCGTCGACAGGCGGTGCCCGGCGACGTTGATGACGTCGTCGGTGCGTCCCATGACGTACACGTAGCCGTCCTCGTCGAGGTAGCCGCCGTCGCCGGTGAGGTAGTACCCCTCGAACGCCGAGAGGTAGGAGGACACGAAGCGCTCGTCGTCGCCCCAGATCGTGGCCATCGTGCCCGGCGGCAGCGGCAGCCGGATGACGACGAGGCCGTCCTGGCCGGCCGGCTCCGGGCTGCCCGCGGCATCGACGATCTCGACCTGGTACCCGGGGACGGGCTTCGTGGGCGAGCCGGCCTTGAGCGGGAACCGGTGGAGGCCGATCGGATTCGTCGCGATGGGCCAGCCGGTCTCCGTCTGCCACCAGTTGTCGATGACGGGGATGTCGCGCCCGGTCGCCTCCGCGAGCTTCTCCGTCGTCCATGCATAGGTGTCCGGGTCGAGGCGCTCGCCGGCGAGGAACCACGCCCGGAGGCTCGACATGTCGTGCTGCTTCATCAGCGCGCCGTCCGGGTCCTCCTTGCGGATGACGCGCATCGCGGTGGGTGCGGCGAAGAAGACGTTCGCCCGGTGCTCGGACACGATGCGGAAGAACGTCGAGGCATCCGGGGTGCCGATCGGCTTGCCCTCGAAGAGCACCGTGGTCACACCGCCGATGAGCGGGGCGTAGACGATGTAGCTGTGGCCCACCACCCAGCCGACGTCCGAGGCGGTGAACATCGTGTCGCCGGGATGGAGGTCGAAGAGGTTCGGCAGCGACCATGCGAGCGCCGTCGCGTAGCCGCCGGCGTCGCGCACGATCCCCTTGGGCCGGCCGGTGGTGCCCGAGGTGTAGAGGACGTAGAGCTCGTCGGTCGCTTTCACCGGGGTGCAGGGCGCGCCCTCCGGGGTCGCGTCCATGAGCTCCTGGTAGTCGAGATCGCGCGCGTCGACGAGCGCACAGCGGTGCTGCGGGCGCTGGACGATGACGGTGAACTCCGGGGTCTCGGCGGCGAGCTCGAGGGCGCGGTCGAGCAGCGGCTTGTACTCGATGACGCGATTGCGCTCGATCCCGCACGAGGTGGAGACGACGGCCTTCGGAGCGGTGTCGTCGATCCGGACGGCGAGCTCGTGGGCGGAGAAGCCGCCGAACACCACCGAGTGGACGGCGCCGAGGCGCGCGCAGGCGAGCATCGCGATGACTGCCTCGGGGACCATCGGCATGTAGATGATCACCCGGTCCCCCTTGCCCACGCCGCGGTCGGCGAGGACCCGGGCGAAGCGTGCGGTGAGCTCGGTGAGCTCGGCGTAGGAGTAGCGGCGCACGGTGTCGGTGACGGGGGAGTCGTAGACGAGTGCGGTGTCCTCCCCGCGGCCGGCGATGACGTGGCGGTCGAGGGCGTTGTAGCAGACGTTGAGCTCGCCGTCGGGGAACCAGCGATAGATCGGGGCGTGGCTGTCGTCGAGCGCTCGAGTGGGCTTCGTCGTCCAGTCGATGAGCTCGGCGGCCTCGAGCCAGAAGCCCTGCGGATCCTCTGCGGCGCGGGAGGCCGCCCGGGCATAGGGATCGGAATGGGTCTCGGTTCGGGTCATGATGCGTCCTCCTTCGGATGACCCGCAGCGGTGGGGTCGCTGCGGGCGATGACCTGCACGTCTCCGTTGTGAACCCGATCCGCCCGTTCGGCACGCGCCGAGGCGCCCGCCGGCAGGGTGCCGGCGGGCGCCTCGGGGATGGTGGATGCGGGTGCGGGGATCGGGAGGGGAGATGGGGCCCGGAGGTGGAGCCCCGGTCGGGGCCGGCCGGAGGTGGGGGCTCGGCCGGCCGGGGGTCAGATCAGGAACACCGGGAACCAGAACCCGTTGATGAGCGTGAGCCCGCCGACGATCCCGGCGACGATGTAGACGGTGGTCCGGTTCTCCTCGTACCCGTGGAGCTCGCGCCCCTCGGCGTCGCGGGTCTGGTTGACGAGGAGGAGCACCGCGTCGATGATCCACCACACCCCGAAGCCGCCGAAGGTCACGAGCTTGAGCACGCCGGTGCCGATCTTCCCGAGGTAGAAGCGGTCGACGCCGAAGGCTCCGACGAGGATCGAGAGCAGGGCGGCGGTGAGGTAGGACCGCTGATCGCGCCGGTCCCAGCCGTGTGCGCGCTGCCCTCCGGCGTACGGGTGGGTCTGCGGCAGAGGGTGATGGGTGACGCGCCCCTCGGGGCCGCCGGCGGTGTACGAGCTGCGGATCCGCCCCTCGGCGTCGGGGACGTCGTGGCCGGCCGGCGCGGCATCGGCGGGGATGGCGGTGCCGCCGGCGGGGCCAGTCGCGCGGGGATGCGGGTCGGCGGAGGGAGGGAAGGTCGGGGCGTTCATCGTGGCTCCTCGAATCGGGTGGGGTCCGGGTCCGTATCCCGGTTCCTCATGATTCGATTCTTCTCCCCGCAGACCCTGCGGGCATGGGGGCTTCCCCTACCCCGGGGTGCGGGAAGCCGTCCGGTTCGCCCCGGCCGGGCATGCATGCCGTCCGCGATCCGGCGCGGCCCGCGGTACTGCCCCATCCATGACCCAGCGCGGCCCGTGAGACTGCAAAATCCTGCGGTTCCGTTCTCAGGAACCGCAGGATTTTGCATTGTGTCGGGTGGGAGGTGTCAGATCTTGTTGCGGCTGACGAGCTGCTTGGCGATGACGCCGAGCTGGATCTCGTTCGTGCCCTCGCCGACGATCATGAGCGGGGCGTCGCGGTAGTAGCGCTCCACCTCGTACTCGGTCGAGTAGCCGTAGCCGCCGTGGACCCGGATCGCGTCGAGGGCCACCTCGGCGGCCATCTCCGAGGCGTAGTACTTCGCCATGCCGGCCTCCATGTCGACCCGGTCGCCCGAATCGTAGGTGCGGGCGGCATGGAGCACGAGCTGGCGGGCCGCCTCGAGCTTGGTGGCCATCCGGGCGAGGTGGTTGCCCACCGACTGGTGCTTCCAGATCGGCTTGCCCATCGATTCGCGCTCCTGCGCGTACTTCACCGCGTCGTTGAGCGCGGCCTGGGCCACGCCGAGCGAGCGGGAGGCGACCTGGATGCGGCCGATCTCCAGACCCTTCATCATCTGCTTGAACCCCACGCCCTCGGTGCCGCCGAGCAGCTGGGACTGCGGCAGGCGCAGCCCGTCGAAGGAGATCTCGCAGCTCTCCACGCCCTTGTAGCCGAGCTTGGGGAGGTCTTGAGAGATGCTGAAGCCCTCGCCCTTCTCGACGAGGATGATCGAGATGCCCCGGTGGCGCGGCTCGGCCTCCGGGTCGGTCTTGCACAGCAGCGCGAGCAGGTCGGACTTCCGGGCGTTCGTGATCCACGTCTTCGTGCCGTTGATGACGTAGTCGTCGCCGTCCTTCTTCGCCACGGTCCGCATCGCCTGGAGGTCCGAGCCGCCGCCGGGCTCGGTGAGCGCCATGGTCGCGCGGATCTCACCGGTGGCCATCTTGGGCAGGTACTTCTCCTTCTGCTCCTCGGTGCCGAACTCGAGGATGAGCTTGGAGACGACGGTGTGCCCTCCCATCGCGCCGGCGAGCGACATCCAGCCGCGGGCGAGCTCCTGGGTGATGTGGACGTAGGCCTCGGTCGAGACCTTGCCGAAGCCCCAGGGCTCCGGGATGGCCAGACCGAAGATGCCCATCTCCTTCATCTGCTCGATCCACTGGGTCGGGTACTCGTTGGCGTGCTCGACCTCGTTGACGGTGGGACGGACGTCGCGGTCGATGAAGTCCGCGACGGTGGTGATCATCATCTTCTCTTCGCTGCTGATGGTCATGGGAGCTCCTCACGGGGTGGGGTTCGGTATTCAGACTAGGCGGTGGTGCGCGGGCGGTCGGATCGCGGTGCTCAGATCATCGAACCGTCCCGGGCCGAGGTGCGGGTGCGTCCCAGCGACAGGCCGGTGTCGCGGGTGCGGGCGAAGAAGTCGGTGCCCTTGTCGTCGACGACGACGAAGGCGGGGAAGTCCGCGACCCGGATGCGCCACACGGCCTCCATCCCGAGGTCGGCCATGTCGAGCACCTCGACCTCGGTGATGCAGTCCGCGGCGAGACGGGCGGCCGGTCCGCCCACGGAGCCGAGGTAGACCCCGCCGTGCTCGCGGCAGGCCTCGGTGACCTCGGCGGAGCGATTACCCTTGGCGAGCATGACGAGCGAGGCGCCGACCGCCTGGAAGTCGCGCACGTAGGCGTCCATCCGGCTCGCGGTGGTGGGGCCGAAGGAGCCGCTCGGCATGCCCTCCGGGGTCTTCGCCGGGCCCGCGTAGTAGACGGGGTGGTCGCGGAAGTAGGCGGGCAGCTCCTCGCCGGCCTCGAGCATCGAGCGCAGACGGGCGTGGGCGATGTCCCGGGCGACGATCATCGTGCCGGTGAGGGACAGGCGGTCGCCCACCTGCCGGGCGGAGAGGTCGGCGCGGATTTCGTCCATCGGGCGATCGAGGTCGATCGGCGTGACCTCGCCGGACTCGATCTCCTCCACGGTGCCGGCGGCCGGCAGGAAGCGGGCGGGGTCGTGCTCGAGCTCCTCGATGAACACCCCCTCCGCATCGATCCGGGCGACGAGCTGGCGGTCGGCCGAGCAGCTCACCGCGATCGCCACCGGCAGGGAGCCGTTGTGCCGCGGCAGCCGGACGACACGGACGTCGTGGCAGAAGTGCTTGCCGCCGAACTGCGCGCCGTAGCCGAGCGTCTGCGTGAGCCGCAGGACCTTCTCCTCGAAGGCCGTGTCGCGGATGCCGTGGCCGGTCGCGGCATCGCCGGTCTCCGGCAGGGTGTCGAGGGCGTGGGCGCTCGCGAGCTTCGCGGTCTTGAGCGCCGCCTCCGCCGTGGTGCCGCCGATGACGATCGCGAGGTGGTACGGCGGGCAGGCGGCGGTGCCGAGCGAGGAGATCTTGTCCGCGAGGAAGTCGAGCAGGCGCTGCTCGTCGAGGATCGCCTTCGTCTCCTGGTAGAGGAACGACTTGTTCGCGCTGCCGCCGCCCTTGGCCATGAAGAGGAGCTCGTAGCCGGCGTGCGCGTCGAGGCCGATGTCGATCTGCGCCGGCAGGTTGGTGCCGGTGTTCGTCTCCTCGAACAGGGACAGGGGCGCGAGCTGCGAGTAGCGGAGGTTGAGGTCGCGGTAGGCGGCGTGGATCCCGCGGCTCAGGTGCTCGGCGTCCGCGCCGTCGGTGAGGACGTCCGCGCCGCGCTTCGCGGAGACGATCGCGGTGCCGGTGTCCTGGCACATCGGCAGGACCCGCCCGGCGGACACGACGGCGTTCTTGAGGAGGTCGAGTGCGACGTAGCGATCGTTGTCGCTCGACTCCGGGTCGTCGAGGATGCGCCGCAGGCTCGCGAGGTGGTCGGCGCGCAGGAAGTGCGAGATCTCGGTGAACGCGGTCCGGGCGAGCTCCTCGAACACGTGCGGCTCGATGGTGAGGAAGGTCCGCGCGGTGCCGGCCACCTCGGCCTCGGTGAGTGCGACGCCCGCGATGTCGAGGCGACGCATGGGCACCGCGGAACGGCCGGTGGGGAGGATCTCCGAATAGCGGAACTCCGGTGCGGGCGCGGCCATCACACCGTCCCGTCGGTGCGCAGGGCGACGATCTGCTCCGGGCTGCGTCCGAGGTCGGCGAGGATCGCCGCGGTGTGCTCGCCGACGGCAGGGATCGGGTCCATCCGGTACTCGACCCCGGACATCGTCACCGGCGGCAGGAGCATCTCGATGGGACCGGCCGGGGTGTCGACGGGCCGCCAGCGACCGCGCTCGACGAGCTGCGGGTGGTCGGCGACCTCGGACATGTCGCGTTGGCGCGCGTGGGCGACCTGGGCCTCGGCGAGGAGCTGCTCGCACCGGTCCCCGGTGTAGGCGGCGAACACCGCGTGGATGAGCGCCTCAAGCTCCTCGCGATGGGCGAAGCGCTGGGCGGCCCGGTCGAAGCGCGGGTCGACGGCGACCTCGGGGCGGGCGAGCACGGTCTCGCAAAAGCGCGCCCACTCCCGTTCGTTCTGGATTGCGAGGACGATGTCCGTGCCGTCGCCGCACGCGAAGGTGCCGTAGGGGGCGATCGCCGCGTGCGAGGTGCCCGCGCGCACCGGCCGCGAGCCGCCGTAGCGGGTGAAGAACAGGGGGAAGCCCATCCACTCGACGAGCGAGTCGAACAGGCTGACCTCGAGGCAGGCGCCCTCGCCGGTGCGCTCGCGCGTGTAGAGCGCGGTGAGGATGCCGGCGTAGGCGTACATGCCGGCGGAGATGTCGGCGGTGGAGATCCCGGTCTTGGCGGGGAACTCCTCGGTGCCGGTGACCGACACGAGGCCGGCCTCGGACTGGACGAGCGCGTCGTAGGCCTTGGCGGTGCGGTAGGGGCCGTCGGATCCGTAGCCGGAGACGGAGACGTGGATGAGGCGCGGATTGACCCCGCGCAGGCGCTCGGCCCCGAGCCCGAGCCGCTCGGCGGCGCCGGGGGCGAGGTTCTGGAGGAAGACGTCGGCCTCGCGGACGAGGTCGTCCATGATGTCCGCGGCCTCGGGGGCCTTGAGATCGAGGGCGAGGCTCTCCTTCGAGCGGTTGATCCAGACGAAGTGGCTCGACAGGCCGTGCACGGTGGTGTCGTAGCCGCGCGCGAAGTCCCCGACCCCGGGGCGCTCGACCTTGATGACGCGAGCGCCGAGGTCGGCGAGCTGGCGCGTGGCGAACGGGGCGGCGACGGCCTGCTCGCAGCTGACGACGGTGATGCCTGCGAGCGGGAGCTCGGTGGTCATGGTGCCTCCACGGTGAGGATCGGCGGTGCCCGGCCGGAGCCGCGGCTCGGCGGTGGCGCGGTGCACGGGTGAGCGGCGCCGGGGCGCGGATCGCGCGTGGGAGACGACGAGACGGTCCGACCCACTTGAAGACATGATTCCACAGATGATGCATGATTCCAAGACAGATGTCTCAGAACTACCGAAATGGGGTGGTGAAGGGTAGGATCGAGGGGTGTGCGCACGCGCACGGGACGGGTTTCATATCGTCCGTCCTCGATCATCCATTCTTCCTGCGGAGGTCACCGGTGACCGCAACCCGAGGTGCAGCCCCGGCTGCGACGAAGCGCGATGTCATCATCGCCGGTCTGCGGCGCCGGATCCTCGCCCGCGAGCTCGAGCGGGGCGCCCGGCTGCGCCAGGACGAGGTCGCCGAGTGGTTCGACTCGTCGATCACCCCGGTGCGCGAGGCCCTGCGCGCCCTCGAGGCGGAGGGGCTCGTCACCTCGGAGGCGCATCGCGGGGTCCGGGTCGCCGGGGTCGATCTCGAGAACCTCAAGGCCGTCTACATCACGCGCCGCCTCACCGAGGCCTACGCGATGGAGCGCGCCACCCCGCGGATCTCGCGGCACGAGCTGCGGACCGCCGAACGGCTGCTCGAGGAGCTCGACGAGGCCTCCGCGGCCGGCGATGCGGCGGCCCGGAACGCGAAGAACATGGAGTTCCACTTCTTCTTCTACGACCGCTGCGGCCTGCCGGGACTCCGCGACGACATCGAGACCCGGTGGTTGGCGTTCCCGTGGGACCTCACGCTCGACAGCGCCGAACGCCTCGGCGATGTCAAGGGGGAGCACCTCGCGATCGTCGAGGCCGTGCGGGCCGTCGATCCGCAGGCGGCTGCGCGGACGGTGAGCGAGCACATCGCCCACGGCTTCCTCAATCTCGCCGCCCAGGTCACCGGCGGCCCGGTCGAGGACCCCTTCGACATCGACGTCGACTGAAACAGCAATTTCCGAAGGTTCCTGAACGCGGATCCGCACGTTTGTGCAATCTCAAGCCGCGTCACCCGCTGCGCTCTCGCGCCTTCGCTGCCAGCCCCTCGGCTCCTCGGTCGAAGTCATCGTCCCGGTGTCATGGATGCGCGGTTCCCGAGGTGGTGCAGGCGGGTGCGCGCCCTGGTGGGTGCAGTCCGGTGGGGGCATGTCATTCGACGGTGCGGATCCTCCGGCCCGAAGATCATGTATCATTCAGAGAAGAATACTGAAATCCTGCGAAATGTCCCCAGGGGCTGGGTGTGCGCGACGTCCGGCTCCGATCTCGAATCGCTCGCTGTGCTGATCCTTCTATCTGTTGCACCTCTGGAGACGAATACGACATCACACTCCAGACCATGACTCCGCTCCTCACGGCACTCGCGATCGTCACCTTCGTACCGTTCTTCTCCACGGCCTTCATCGGCTGATCTGTAGAGTGCAATTTCCGAAGGTTCCACGCACAGGAACCTTCGGAAATTGCACTCTGATCGGTCACTACGGGGCGGGTGCACGGATCGGGGGGAGTCGACCCGATTCGCACCCACCTCTTAACGATCGTTCGGTTTCGGTTTAAGATCGGAGAGTGCGCCCCAGTGCCGCGCGATCGGATGCGCGTCGCTGATCACCTGCCACTCACCTGTCACTGCGAAGGAGCATGATGACCGAGACCGCATCCCACGGGACCGTGACCCTGACGATCGAGGACCGCCTCGCCCGCGTCGAGCTCAACCGTCCCGAGAAGCTCAACTCCCTCACCCGCGATGTCTTCGAGGACCTCGTCGAGATCGGCACCCGGCTGCAGGGCGACGATTCCGTCGCCGCAGTCGTCCTCAGCGGGGCGGGGCGGGCATTCTGCGCCGGCCTCGACCTCGGCGAGTTCGGGAAGATGAAGTCGGGGGAGAAGAATCCGGCGGTGTCCCTGGGTGAACGGATGGGCGCCGCCAAGGCGATCGCGCAGAAGGCGGTCCACATCTGGCAGGTCATCGAGGTGCCGGTCATCGCCGGTGTCCAGGGAGTCGCCTTCGGGGGCGGTCTGCAGATCGCGATGGGCGCCGATGTGCGCATCATGGCCCCGGACACCAAGCTGTCGATGATGGAGATCAACTGGGGGCTCGCCCCGGACATGTGCGGCACCCAGCTGCTCCCGCGCCTCGTCGGCCCGTCGCAGGCGAAGCTCCTGATCTTCACCGGCGACGTGTTCTCCGGGGAGCGGGCAGGCGAGATCGGACTCGCCGACGAGGTCGTCGAGGACCCGGTGGCCCGCGCGCTCGAGGTGGGACGCGCCATCGCCGACAAGTCGCGCACGGCGCTCGTGCGGGCCAAGATGCTCGTCGACCTCGCCGGCACTGCGGACCTCGCCGAGGGGTTCGACAAGGAGCAGGAGGTGATCGCCGAGCTCATGGGCGGTCCCGAACAGATCGAGGCCGTCGACAAGCGCATGGCCGCACTCGCAGCACGCAAGGGAGCACAGTGATGAGCGCACAGCAGGGAACCACCCCGGAGGCAGCCGGGACCGAGGCCGTCCACGACCCGATCGGGCACCTGGCGCCCGACATGCTCGCCGGCCAGGTCGCCTTCATCACCGGCGGCGGCTCCGGCATCAACCTCGGGATCGCGAAGGCCTTCGCCCGCTGCGGGGCGGCGGTCGCGATCTGCGGACGGACCGAGGAGAAGCTCGCCGAGGCGGCCGAGGAGATCGCCGCCCTCGGTGCGAAGGTCGCCTACCGCGCCGCCGACGTGCGCGACATCGACGCCCTCCAGGCGTCCATGGACCATGCCGCCTCCGAGCTCGGCGACATCAGCATCGCGGTCGCGGGCGCGGCCGGGAACTTCTTCGCGAAGGCGGAGGACATGAGCTCGAACGCCTTCCGTACCGTGGTCGACATCGATCTCATGGGCGCCTACCACACCGCCCGGTGCGCGTTCCCCTACCTGCAGCGCACCCGCGGCTCGGTCCTCTTCATCTCCGCCTCGCAGGCGTTCAAGGCCACCCGCTACCAGGCGCACGTCGGTGCGGCCAAGGCCGGCATCGAGATGCTCATGAAGGACCTGTCCGTCGAATGGGGCCGCCACGGGATCCGCTCGAACTCCCTGGTCCCCGGCCCGGTCTCCGGGACGGAGGGGATGGCACGGCTGGCCGGCCCGACCGGCGACGACATGTGGAAGAAGGCTGTGCCGCTCGGCCGGTACGCGGACAAGGAGGAGATCGGGGCGATGGCCGCGGTGCTCTCCGGCCCGCTCGGCGCCTATGTCACCGGCGCGCAGTTCCTCGTCGACGGCGGCCTGTCGCAGGTGGGGTCCGGCGACATCTCCGATGCCGTCGGGAAGGCGCTGTTCGGCGACGACTGACATCTCCTCGAGGTCCCACCTCACATCTGAGCTCCGGCCGACGTCTGCAGGGTGATGAAGAAGCCACCGTTCGACCTCGTGGTCCGCACGTACGCGGTCCGCATCCTGCGGTTCTGCCGGTCCATGCACGTGCAGCTCGCCGATGCCGAGGACGCCTATTCCGAGGCGTTCCTCGCGGCCCTGAGCGGGTACGCGGCCCTGCCCGACGACGCCAACATCGAGGCCTGGCTCGTGCGGATCGCGCGCAATGCCTGCATCGACGTCCACCGCAGGAACGCCCGCCGGGCGATCCCGGTCGAGCACCTGCCGGAGCCCGGGTGGACTGCCGACGGTGCGACCGTCGACGGAAGCGCACTGCTCTCCGCACGGGAGACCGATCGAGAGATCGATGTGTTGGACATGCTCTGGCTGCTCACCGACCGGCAGCGGGAGGCGATCGCCTGGCACCATGTGTGGGGCCTGCCCTATACCGAGGTGGCCGCCCTCATCGGCGGTTCTCCCGCCGCCGTGCGGCGAGCCGCGTCCGACGGCATCGCCGCACTGCGGATCATGGTCGTCCGGCAGCGAGCGGAGCGGCACCAGGACTCGCCGCCGGGCACGGAGGCGCAGGAGCGATCCGGCTGGCGCAGGACGCGGCGGGAGGGTCCGCGGCGGCGCGGGATTCCGGGAAGCCGCGAAGGGCGGACCGCGGAGTCGGTTGAAGGCAGGGGGACGGTCGGGCGAAGCGAGCCGATCGAGGACACGGAGACGACGGAGGAACGATGATGACACAGGACACGCGAGGTTCCGCTCCTACCGATTCGGCCTGGCCGGAGGCGGCGCTCGCCGGCCCGGCCTCGGCGCTCGAGGAATCGATGGTGGCGGACCTCAACGCCGCGGTGATCCGACGCTCCGATGTCGCGCCGCTCGTCGACGCCGCGTTCACCCGCATGCAGTCGCCCATGGGTGACCTGCTCGTCTTCGTCACCGCGCGGGGGCTGCTCCGGATCGCTTTCGACACCGAGGAGTTCGCCACCGTCGCCGCCGAGGTGGCGGACGCAGTGGGCCCGGTGATCGTCGAGGACGCCGGCATCACCGCGCAGGCGGTGCGCGAGCTCGGCGAGTACTTCGCAGGTGAGCGACGCACGTTCGACGTCGCCCTCGACCTCAGGCTCAGTCGCGGCGCCTTCCGCTCAACCGTCCAGCAGGCGCTCGCGGACATCCCCTTCGGATCCACGATGAGCTACGCGGAGATGGCCGATCATCTGGGCAACCCCAAGGCCGTGCGCGCGGTGGGCACCGCCTGCGCGACAAACCCGATCCCTCTTGTCCTGCCGTGCCATCGCATCGTGCGCAGCGACGGCACCTTCGGGAACTACCGCGGCGGGAATGCGCGCAAGCAGTGGGTCCTCGATTTCGAAGCGGGGGTGCTTCCGCTCGCCGGGTGACCGGCCAGCTCCGTGGGATGCCGCCGATTTCCCACCGCCGTGAACCCGAACTCGTGCGCGCCCACGCGAGAGAGATGGCTGGCGAGCGTCTCAGACTGGGGTGCCCGCGTTTGCGGGGATGTCCTCTGAGGACGACGACAGGGCAAGGAGGCCCGCTGCCGCGATGACGGTGCCGCTCGCGACGACGGGCCGCACTCCGGTGAGCTTCGCGAACCGGTCGAACGCCGCGTCGGCCGCACCGGGGCCGACGATGACGGACTCGAGAGTGCTCGCGCGCGGTACATCGGTCACGAGACCCGCGGTGCCCGCGCCCGCGTCACCGCGCTCCGGATCGTCGTCCCGGCGGGCGGGTTCAGCGCCGCGTGCCGGAGCGCCCCCGCGTGCCGTCGCATCGACGAGGGCGCTCAGCCGGCCCGCCGAGAATCGGGTGTGGGTGGCTCCGAACCGTTCGGTCTGATCGATCCAGGTGTCGGGTGAGAACCGTGCGGCGAGGATCGCGGCGGCGCCCGCAGTGATCACTGCGGTGAGTTCCGCGGCCAGCGTCGCGGGATCGTGGAGGTCTCCCGTGATGAACCACCGGCTGTTCGGATCGAGACCGTGCGTCGTCGCGTGCTCACGCGCGATCGCCGCGCAGGCCGCGTGGGTGAGCACCCTCCCGTCCGACCGTGCCGGGGGAGGGGCGGCCGTAGGACTGTTCGGCGGCGGCGCCGCGGCGGGAAGCGCGGCATGGGCCGGGGAGGTGAAGAAGGCGCACAGCGCGTCCGGCGGCATCTCATGTGAGCCGGCACCTGCTCCCGGACCCTCCGCCGCGGTGGTGGGGGCCGTTCCGCCGAGCAGCGGCGAACCTGCCAGGGTGTCAGGCTCGTCCTCCGTGAGTTCGATGACGGTGAGCTCGGGGACCGTTGAGCGGCTCACCGCGTTGCGGTACGTCCAGCGCCGATCGAGACCGACCACACCGAGAACCGGCCGGGTGCGGTCGAGCTGGTCGACGAGCTCCGGCACCTCGGCCTCGGGTTCGCAGCCCACAGCGACGGCACCGAGCGAGGCGCACGCGAGCCAGCACATGATGAAGGCCGGGGAGTTGTGCAGGTCGAGGTGGACCGTGCGTCCCGGTGCGGCACCCGCCGCGCGGAGACGGTCCGCGGTGAGCCGGACGAGCTGGCCGAACTGCCGGTACGACCACGTGTTCGAGTCGCCGGGGCGGGTGATGAAGGTGAGGAACGGGGAACGGTCGCGGTCGCGGACCGCGGCCTCCCACAGAGTGCCGATGTCCACCGGCCCGCCCGGCGACGCGGCCGGGGACGCCGATTCCGGGCGCATGAAGGCACGCGGCGCCGAGCGCCTGAGAGAGTCAGCGGAATGCGGCGGCGCGGAATCGGCGGAGGAATGATCGTGGGGCGGGGGCGGGGGCGGGTTCACCGGCGACCCTTTCGTGCAGCGTGACGCAGGTCTCACTCAGTGTATCCGGTCGGCCGCCCGGCGCCGAGACCATCAGGCCCGCTGGGCCCCACCGCGCGGCGCGGGTCTGCCCCATCCGCGCGCGCACCACACCTACGGCTCTCGGTCAGCCGTGCTTGCCCGGTGCGAACGGACGCACCGGCTCGATGTCGCGCTCGGCGGACATGAGCGCCTCGACCGAACCGAAGCGGTGCACCTCGTTGAGGAGGACGAGGGTGGGGCGCATGAGCTTGAGGCGCTCGGCGGCCTCCTCGGCGAGGATGTGCTCGACGTTCATCCATTCGGAGTTCGTGGCCTCGGTCGTCTGATGGCGCAGGTCACCGATCTCCTCACCCCGGGCGACGTAGAAGTACGTGTCGAAGCGGCGGGTGCGCCCGGGCGGGGTGATCCAGTTGGCCCAGGGCTTGAGCGCGGTCGCCGCGATCGTCGCGCCCGCCTCCTCGCCGACCTCGCGCTGTGCGGTGGCGATGAGCGCCTTGGCGAACTCCGGGTCGCCGCCGAGCTCGGTCTTCGACCAGGCGCGGACGTGGGAGTCGAGGATATCGGACGGCAGCTCGAGCGCCGCACCCATCTCGTGGTCCTGGGGGTCGACGCGCCCGCCGGGGTACACGAGGACGCCGGCGGCGAAATCCATGGTGGTGACCCGGTGCTGGACGAAGACCTCGAGGCCGTCGGCGGTGTCGCGCCCGACGATGACGCTCACTGCGGGCTTCACCGGCATCTCCACCCCGGGGGGTGCGATGTTGCTCGCGAGCGATGTGCCCACGCGGTCGGATCGATCGTGTCCTTCGTCGTGCAGGTCCCGCACCATGCTTCCACCTTCGGCTCTGCCGGTCCGGCGCGGCGGACTGCTTCGGTGCAGCCCCCTCGGACCGGTGGTCTCCATCCGTACTGTACTCGCGCGGTGATCCAGGTCACGCCGCGGGTCCGTCATCCGGGCAGGTGAGGGCCCCGGGCACGCGACGACCACGGCGAGCGCGGTCCCGTCCGGCGCCGCGCTTCAGCTTCCGGGACGGGCTTCGGCGAGAGGGGCCTGGCGGCGACGACCGAGCTCGGGCCTCAGCGGCCGGACCGGGCGACGATCCGCTGTGCGCGCTTGAGCACCGGGGCGTCGACCATCGCGCCGTCGACGTTGACCGCGGCACCGCCGGCGTCCTCCGCAGCGGCGACCACGCGCCTGGCCCAGGCGACGTCCTCGTCCGGGTCGCCGAACTCGGCGTCGATCGCGGCGAGCTGCCGGGGGTGGATCGCGAGCTTCCCCGCGAAGCCGAGCGCGCGACCGCGCGCGGCTGAGGCCTCGGTTGCCCCCTCGGTGGAGAAGTCGGCGCACGGACCGTCGATGGGGCCCGGCATGCCGAAGGCGCGAGCGGCCATGACGACGCGGGAGCGGGCGAACAGGAGCTCGGTCTCCTCCGCGCCGACGAGGGCATCGAGCTCGAGCCCGAGGTCGTAGTTGCCGAACGCGAACCGGTGCACCGAGCGGGCCCGGGCGAGGGATTCCGCGGCGACGATGCCGCGCGGGGTCTCGAGGAGCCCGATCGTGTACGGTGCGGCGACTCCGTGCTGGGTGAACTGCTGGCGGATCTCGTGCACCGGCTCCTCGGACTCGCACTTGGGGATCATGATCCCGAACGGGCAGCTGGCGTAATGGCCCGTGCGGCCGTCGGAATCCGCGCTCAGGCGTGCGGCGGCATCGGCGAGGGCCTCGACGTCGGGATGGAACCAGTCCGTGTCCGCGGCGTTGATCCGCACGACGACCGCGGTGCGATCTGCGGTGTCCCGCCAGTCGCCGGCGGTGAGCCAGGCTCCCACGGCGTCGCGCGCGCTCGCCTTGTCCTCGGGTGCGACGGCGTCCTCGAGGTCGATGATGATGGCATGCGCGCCCGAAGCCCGCGCTTTGTCGAAGCGGTCCGGCCGCGCCGCCGGCACGAACAGGAGGGCCTGTGCGGTGTCGAGCCGCGCGGGTGCGGCGGGGGTCGACTGGCCGGTGTTCGACATGCGAAGTCCTTCGAAGAAGTCCGGTGGTGTACTACCGAAGTTCACTCTAGCCGGTTAGACTGTTGCAGAAAACACAATGAGTCCGGCCCGATTGATGCGCTTTCAGGTAAGAATCGGATCGGGGCCAGCCCCCGCTCGGACTCCCGCCGCACAGACAAGGAGACGCGCAATGGTGCGAGAATTCCAGGGAATCGCAGAGCTCGAGAAGCACATCGGGCAGGAGCTCGGGGCCAGCGACTGGGTCACCGTCGACCAGGACCGGATCAACAAGTTCGCCGACGCCACCGGCGACCACCAGTGGATCCACATCGATGAGGAGAAGGCCAAGGACGGGCCGTTCGGCAGCACGATCGCCCACGGGTTCCTCACCCTCTCCCTCCTGCCGCTGCTCGGCGCCGAGGTGATGAACGTCTCCGGCATGAAGATGAAGATCAACTACGGACTCAACAAGGTCCGCTTCCCCAAGCCGGTGCCTGCCGGATCCAAGGTCCGCGATGTCGTCTCCCTCAAGGAGATCGCCCGCAAGAGCTCCGGCATCCAGGTCGTCATGGATCACGTCATCGAGATCGAGGGCTCCGACCGTCCGGCGTGCATCGCCGAGGCCGTCACCCTGATGATCGAGGACGACTGATCCGCCGCCGCGCCTGCCGGTCCCGCACCGGCCGGCGCGGCACTGCGCTCTCTCCGCTCCGCCGAACCACCCCATGAACGGCGCCCTGCGTGCCGCCCCGTCCCGAAAGAAGGCAGATCATGGACGATTCCGATCTCAAGCACATCCTGTCCACCGTCCGCGAGTTCGTCCGCGAGCGCGTCATCCCCCGCGAACTCGAGATCGAGGACACCGACGAGATCCCGAAGGAGATCCGCGACGCCGCGGCCGAGATGGGACTCTTCGGCTGGGCCATCCCCGAGGAGTTCGGCGGGCTCGGCCTCAACGCCTACCAGGACGCCAAGCTCTCGTTCGAGCTCGGCTACACCACCCCGTCCTTCCGGTCGCTGTTCGGCACGAACAACGGCATCGCCGGCCAGGTGCTCGTCAACTACGGCACCGATGAGCAGAAGCAGGAATGGCTGCCGAAGATCGCCTCGGGCGAGGTCGTCGCCTCCTTCGCGCTCACCGAGCCCGACGCCGGCTCCGACCCGTCGGGCCTCACCACCAAGGCGGTCAAGGACGGCGACGACTACGTCATCAACGGCGCCAAGCGCTTCATCACCAATGCCGCGCTGTCGAACGTCCTCATGGTCTTCGCGCGCACCAACCCGGAGGCCAAGGGCACCAAGGGGATCTCAGTGTTCCTCGTCCCCACCGACGCCCCCGGCGTCACGGTGGGCCCGCACGACAAGAAGATGGGTCAGGCTGGCGCCTGGACCTCCGAGATCTTCTTCGATGACGTCCGCGTGCCCTCGAAGTACCTCGTCGGCGGTGAGGAGGAGGTCGGCTTCAAGGCCGCGATGGCCTCCCTCAACAAGGGGCGCCTCCATATCGCCGCGATGTGCGTCGGCCAGGCCACTCGGATCCTCGACGACTCGATCGAGCACGCCAAGGTCGCCAAGCAGGGCGGCAGCGCGATCGGCGAGTTCCAGCTCGTCCAGGCGCTCCTCGCCGAGTCCTACGCCGAGCTGTCCGCCGCCCGCGAGATGGTGCTCGCCGCCGCTCGCCGCTGGGACGAGGGCACGGACAAGAAGATCGGTCCGAGCTCCTGCAAGCTCTTCGCCTCCGAGATGCTCGGTCGCGTCGCCGACCGCGGCGTCCAGGTGTTCGGCGGCATGGGCTACATGCGCGAGACCTCGGTCGAGCGCTTCTACCGCCATGCGCGCCTGTTCCGGATCTACGAGGGCACCTCGGAGATCCAGAAGCTCGTCATCGCGCGCCAGCTCCTCAAGGACGCGCACAAGGAAGGCCGCTGAGCATGGGCCTCGTCCGCACCGACCTGAGCGCAGGGATCCTCACGATCACCTTCGACGAGCCGGCGCGCCGCAACCCCCTGAGCGTTGACATGCGGGCCGAGATCGTCGACGCGCTGTCGCCGCTGCCGGACGGTGTGCGCGCGGTGGTCTTCACCGGAGCGGACGGGGTCTTCTCCGCCGGGGGCGACCTCGCCTCGATGCCGCCGGAGAGCCCGGAGGTGTCCGATGCGCGGATGGCCGCCGTCGCGGAGTTCATCCGCCTCGTCAGCGGTCTGCCCGTCGTCACCGTCGCCGCGGTCGAGAAGGCCGCCGCGGGAGCCTCCGTGGGGCTCGCGTGCGCGTGCGACGTCATCGTCGCCGGGCGCAGCGCGCAGTTCCTGCTGCCGTTCACCCGGCTCGGCATCGTGCCCGACGGGGGGCTGCTCTCGCTGCTCCCGGCCCGGGTCGGACTCGCTCGAGCACGGCGGCTCATGCTCGCCGGCGATCCCGTCGGCGCCGAGGCCGGAGCGGGCTTCGGCCTCGTCGACGAGCTCGTCGAGGACGGGCAGGCGCTCGACGCGGCCCTGACGATCGCCTCCCGCATGGGCGCGCGGGCGCCAGGACCGATCCGCGCGATCAAGGAGGCCCTGTCCGCAGGCGCCCCGAGCCTCGACGGGGCGCTCGCCGCCGAGGCCGCCGGGCAGCGCGAGCTGTTCTTCACCGCGGACTTCCTCGAGGGCAAGACCGCCTTCTTCGAGAAGCGCCCACCGGAGTTCACCGGGCGCTGAGGAATGCGGGGCCGAGCACGCGCCCGGCCCCGCTCCCTCCCGCAATCCGTCCGTCACCCGTCCGCACCACCACCGCACTCACCGCACCCGCTTCCGCACCACCGATCGAAGGAGTACATCATGGGTCTGCTCGAAGGCCGCACCGCCGTCATCACCGGCGCCGCTCAGGGACTGGGCTACGCCATCGCCGAGACGTTCGTGGCCGAGGGCGCCAACGTCGTCCTCGGCGATCTCAACGCCGAGGCGGTCACCGCCGCCGCCGAGAAGCTCGGCGTGGGCGACCGCGCCGTGGGCCAGGCCTGCAACGTCGTCGACCTCGGCGAGGTCGAGGCGCTCTGCGCGCTCGCCACGGAGAAGTTCGGCTCCCTCGACGTCATGGTCAACAACGCCGGCATCACCCGCGACGCGACCATGCGCAAGATGACCGAGGAGCAGTTCGACCAGGTCATCGCCGTCCACCTGCGCGGCACCTGGAACGGGCTCAAGACCGCCTCGGGCATCATGCGCGACCAGGACAAGGGCGGCTCGATCATCAACGTGTCGTCGATCTCCGGCAAGGTCGGCATGCTCGGACAGACCAACTACTCGGCCGCCAAGGCCGGGATCGTCGGCATGACGAAGGCCGCGACCAAGGAGGTCGGCTTCAAGAACGTCCGCGTCAACGCGATCCAGCCCGGCTTCATCAACACCGCGATGACCGCGGCGATGCCGCAGCACGTCATCGACTCCAAGCTCGCCGAGATCCCGATGGGACGCCCGGGCGAGCCGAGCGAGGTCGCCTCGGTCGTGCTGTTCCTCGCCTCGGACATGTCGTCGTACATGTCGGGCACCGTCCTCGAGATCGCCGGCGGCCGCCACATCTGATCTCCCGGCTCCTGCCGCGGGGCACCGCACCCGGCCCCCGCCACGGAGCTCCGCACGTCGACCTGGCACTCGTGCTCGAGAACCGCACCGGACTCCGAGCACCAGCGCCGGGTCGACGGCGTTCCGGCCGGGAACCGGGGCGCGCTCCCGTGGTTCCGCTCTCCGGTCGCCGGCGCGGGTGCCGGGCGGCGCGGGAGTAGGATGTGGGAACCCCACCGGAGCACCCTGAGGAACGAACAGCCTGTGGAATCCTTCATCTTCTTCCCCGTCGACGCGCAATGGCCCACCTGGGTCCTCGCGGTCCTCGTCATCATCGACGGCATCATCCGGATCGTCGCGCTCGGCTGGGTGCCGTACCGCCGGAAGCCCTCGGTGGCCCTCGGCTGGCTGCTCGCGATCTTCCTCATCCCCTACGTCGGCATCCTCGCGTTCCTCCTGTTCGGCTCGTCGAAGCTGCCGCAGAGCCGACGTGCCCAGCAGCGGGAGGTCAATGAGATCATCCGGCAGCGGTCCGACGAGAAGGCGATCCTCGGGCGTGACGACCACCTGAGCGAGGAGCTCGTGACCTCCGCCCAGCTCAACTACCGGCTCGGCGCGCTTCCCATGACGCACGGCAACGATTTCACGCTCGAGCCGGACAACCACCAGTGCATGCTCGACATGGCCGCCGAGGTCGACAAGGCCACGGACTACGTCCACTTCGAGTTCTACATCGTCGCGATCGACGATGCGACCCGGCCCCTCCTCGACTCGCTCCTCGCGGCGCACGCCCGCGGGGTCAAGGTCCGGATCCTCATCGACCACATCGGCTCGCTGGGCTATCCGGGCTACGCGGAGCTCGTCAAGATGTTCAATGCCTCCGGGGTGAGCTGGCGCCGCTGCCTGCCGATCCGTCCCTGGAAGCTCGAGTACCAGAGGCCCGACCTCCGCAACCACCGCAAGATCCTCGTGGTCGACGGCGCCGTGGCCTACACCGGCTCGCAGAACGTCATCCACCGCACCTACAACAAGCGCTCGAACCTGCGGAAGGGCTTCGAGTGGAAGGATCTCTCCGTGCGGTGCACCGGGCCGGTCGTGGCGGAGCTCAACGCGGTGTTCGCCTCGGACTGGTACTCCGAGACCGGGGTCATGCTCACCGAGGAGTTCGACTCCGAGGTC
This sequence comes from Brevibacterium ihuae, assembly GCF_900184225.1. Taxonomy (NCBI): domain Bacteria; kingdom Bacillati; phylum Actinomycetota; class Actinomycetes; order Micrococcales; family Brevibacteriaceae; genus Brevibacterium; species Brevibacterium ihuae. The sequence goes on from NZ_FXWZ01000003.1 coordinate 1,347,777, forward strand.
GAATCCCCCTACGACACCGGGATCATGGCGCAGGTCGTGCCGAGCGGGCCGGGGTTCGAGCTCGAGAACAACCTGCGGCTGTTCAACCATCTCATCTACAACGCGAACCACACCGTCGTCGTGTGCTCGCCGTACTTCGTCCCCGACGAATCCCTCATGCACGCGCTCGTCACCGAGTCGCTGTCCGGGGTCGACGTCCGCCTCTATGTGGGCGCGACGAGCGACCACGCGATCACGCAGAAGGCGCAGGAGTCGTACTACGACGAACTCGTCGACGCGGGGGTGCGGATCTTCCAGTACCACGAGCCCACGGTGCTCCACTCGAAGTTCCTCCTCGTCGACGACGAGGTCACGCTCATCGGCTCCTCGAATATGGACGAGCGGTCCTTCGCGATGAACATGGAGGTCACGCTGTTCATCGTCGACGAGGAGTTCACCGACCGGATGTACGCGCTCGAGATCGAGGACTACCGTGCGAACTCCGTCGAGCTCGACGTCGAGGCGTGGCGGCAGCGGTCGATCGGACGGAAGTACCTCGAGAACGTCTGCCGTCTGACGAGCTCCCTGCTCTGAGCCGCGCCCGTCGGCAGCTCCGGCTTCCGGGCTCCCAGCTGGAACTTTGGGCCCTGGGCTGGAAGCCCCGATGTCCGGTTTCGGAGCCGGGACGGAGTGCGTGCACACAGCGCGAGGCCCCGCGCACCGGATGGTGGCGGGGCCTCGTCGTGGTCTGCGCTGTGCGCGAACCGGTCAGTTCTCGTTGCGGGTCGTGGGACCCTCGGCCTCGAGCGGGGTCGAGGGGTCGGAGATCGTGTCGTCGAGGATGACGGCGTCCGAGGAGGTTCCCGTCGACGTCCCGGGGGCGCTCGCCTTGCCGGTGGCCTTGTCCGACGGGGTGGTGACGCCGCTGCCGGCGGTGGTGCCCGCTCCGGCGGCGACCCCGGTGTCCTGTTGGGCGCCGGTCGACGGATCCGCGACGCTGCCGCCGGCCGGCGTGGCAGCGGTGGCGGCCTTCGCCTCGGCGTCCTTCTTCGCGTCGAGATCCTGGGAGTCGGCGGCGGCGGACTTCTCCGCCTTCTTCTGCTCCCGGTTGGTCTTGACGTCCTCGACCTTGCCCTGCACGGCGCCGACGGCCGAACCTGCGGCCGACTGCACGCGGCCGGCGACCTCGGGAGCCTTCTCCTTGACGCGCTCGGCCACGATCGGAGCCTGCTCCTTGACCGTGTCGGTCGCCTTGGTCACGGAGTCCTGGACGCGCGGGTCCTGCCACCATTCCTCGACCTGGGCCTTGAGCTTCTCGTAGCTCTGGCGACCGGCGCGCGAGCCGAGAACGAACCCGATGCCCACGCCCGTGAGCAGGATGAGTCGCTTCTTCATTGTCCCTCCCTGGGATCAGCGCCGCGTTCGGCGCATCGATTCCACGGCAAGCGCCCTTGCTTCCGCGCGATCGAGCGCGAATGCGCTTGCCGGTTCCCCGCCAGTCTATACCGGCAGCGAATGCTCGTCCCCGTCGGAGGCGCCCCGTGACTCGCGCAGGGCGCGCCCCTTGCGCTGGAAGCGCGCATGCACCTGGGCGTCGTCGACGATCTTCTTCGTCGAGCGGGGCGGGAGCTGGATGGTGTCCTCGGCGAGGACGCCCGCCTGCAGCTGTCGGGCCCTCTCGATCTCGGAGTCGAACTCGGCTCCGAACAGGAGCGCCATGTTCGTCAGCCACAGCCAGAAGAGGAAGATCAGCACGCCGGCGAAGGCCCCGTACGTCGAGTCGAACCCGCCGAACACGACGGCGTAGAGGTACAGGCCCCCGGTGAGGACGATCCACGCGACGAGAGCGACGGCGGCGCCGATCGTGGACAGGGCGAACTTCGCGCGGCGGACGTTGCTCGTGCCCGCGTAGAGGAGGGTGATGAGGAGCAGGGTGAGGACGATCGCGAGGGGGAAGCGGACCCATGGCCACACCGCCGCGAAGGTCTCGTCGAGCCCGAACGGTTCGAGCAGTGCGGTGGAGCCGAGCAGGCACAGAAGGATCGCGACGACGAGGATGATCGCGACGATGGTGACGAGATAGGTCTGGAGGAAGCGCACCCACGTCGACCGGCCCTCGGCCATGTTGTAGACGTCGTTGACGGCCGCACCGAAGGCGCGGACGAACTTGCTCGCCGACCACAGAGCGGCGAGGATGCCGATGCCGAACGCGGCACCGCCGGCGGGCGACTGCGCCAGGTCGAGGAGCGGCTGCTCGAGCTGCTGCACGTTCCCCTCGCCCGACGCCTGGGAGAGCCAGTCCATGACCCGGGTGACGGTCTGCTCGCCCTCGCCGAAGACGTTGAGGATCGAGAGGATCGCGACGATCGCCGGGATCAGGGCCAGCATGAAGTAGAAGGACAGCGTCGCTGCAGTGTGATGCCGGCGGTTGTGCTTGTACTGGTGCACGGTGCGCGACCAGGCATACTTCCACGAGGCCTTCGTCAGCTTGTGCGGTGCGGGCTCGGCGGTGCTGCCGGTCCCTGCGCGGGAACCGGCATCCCGCTTCCGGTCCGCTGCGCCGCGCTCCGGGTGCTGTCCGGTTGCAGGGTCCTGGCGGGGGTCCTGCTTCGACTGGGTGCTCACAGTGGAAGTCTAGGCGATTTCACGGCTGCGGAACCGCCTCGTCCGCCTCTCCTGAGCCCTAGGATGGGTGAGGTTCCGACAAGGTACGTTCCCACTGGAAGGACGGTCCCCTCCGTGCGCATCCCCCGAATCCTCGCACTCGTCCTCGCCGGCGGAAAGGGCAGTCGGCTCGACAGCCTCACGCACGACCAGCCCAAGCCCGCACTGCCGATCGGGGGCACGTACACGCTCATCGACGTCGCCCTGAGCAACCTCGCCCACTCCCACATCAAGGATGTGTGGATGGTCGAGCAGTTCCAGCCCCACAAGCTCAACCTCTACATCGACAACGGTCGTCCGTGGGATCTCGACCGGACGCACGGCGGTCTCGTCGTCACTCCGCCGTTCGAGGGCGGCAATGGCGAGGGCTTCGCCCAGGGCAACGCGGATTCGCTCGCCCGGCAGCTCGATGCGATGCGGGCGTTCGATCCCGAGCACGTCCTCGTGCTCAGCGCCGACCACCTCTACACCCTCAACTTCCTCGACGTCTACGACACGCATCTCCAGCACGAGGCCGACCTGACGATGGTGACCACCCACCAGGCCGGTGACGTGTCGCGCTACGGCGTCGTCGAGATCGGCTCCGACCGTCGGATCACCGACTTCGCCTACAAGCCCGAAGGCGCGACGGATTCCTATGTCGCGACCGAGATCTTCCTCTACCGGGCCCCGGCGCTCTTCGACGCGCTCGAGGAGCTGCAGGAGCGGACGGGGCAGCTGTCCGACTACGGCGACGAGCTGCTGCCGCACTTCCTGCAGAATCACACCGTCGTCTCCCACGACCTCGGCGGCTACTGGATGGATCTCGGCACCCTGCAGTCCTACTGGGCGGCGAACCTCCAGCTCATCGACGGCGACTCGCTCGATCTCGATCGGGAGGACTGGCGGCTGTGGTCGGCGCAGCCGCAGCGGCTGCCGGCCCGGCTGGGGGAGACCGCCGAGGTCGCGCGCGCCATGGTGAGCGCGGGCAGCGCAGTCGACGGTGCGGTCGTCCACTCGGTGATCGGCATCGACTGCCGGGTCGAGGCCGGCGCCGAGGTGCGCGACTCCGTGCTGCTCGACGGCGCCGTCGTCGAGCAGGGCGTGCGCCTGCGCAACTGCATCGTCGTCCCCGGTGCGCGGGTGGCGGCCGGCCCGGACCGGGGTGCCGAGGGCGTGGTCACCCTCATCGGCCACGACGGCACGATCGATGCGCGGGTGCCGTTCGACCACGGGAGCCCCCTGCCCTCGCTGTCCTGAGCGTGCGGCCGCGGTCGGGGCTCCGGAACCCGGGCCTCGGCCACGGCCGATCCGGCCTTGCAGCAGCCGCCCGATCCGGCACAGCAGAGGCAGCGGGACGGCCCAGCAGCGGCCGCCCGAATCGCCTCCGCAGCGGTGGCGGCGGCGAGACAACCCGTGCACTCGCCATGCGCCCGCGTGAAACTGCAGAATCCTGCGGTTCCGTTCTCAGGAACCGCAGGATTCTGCGATGTGGGCGAGTGAGCCGCGGGGGCTCAGCTCAGCGCATCACTTGCGGGCGTTGACCGCCTCGGTCGCCTGGGGCAGGACCTGGAACAGGTCGCCCACGACGCCGTAGTCGGCGAGCTCGAAGATCGGTGCCTCGTCGTCCTTGTTGATGGCGACGATGTTCTTCGAGGTCTGCATGCCGGCGCGGTGCTGGATCGCACCGGAGATGCCCGCGGCCACGTAGAGCTGCGGCGACACGGTCTTGCCGGTCTGGCCGACCTGGTTCGCGTGCGGGTACCAGCCGGCGTCGACGGCCGCGCGGGACGCACCCACGGCGGCGCCGAGGGAGTCGGCGAGCGCCTCGACCGGAGCGAAGTCGCCTGCGGTGCCGCGGCCGCCGGAGACCACGATCGCGGCCTCGTTGAGCTGCGGGCGACCGGACTGCGGCTTCTCCTCGACGGAGACGACGCGGGCGGTCTTCGAGGCATCGCTCGGGGCGAAGTCGACGGTCTCGACCGCACCGGCGCCGGCGGCGGCCTCGGGGGCCACCGAGTTCGGCTTCACGGCGATGATCGGGGTGCCCTTGGTGACCCGACCGGCGATGGTGTACGAACCGGCGAACACCGACTGGGTGGCGACGAAGCCTTCGGCGACGTCGCTCGCGTCGGTGATGACGCCCGACCCGGTGCGGACGGCCGCACGAGCGGCGATCTCACGGGCCTCGGCGGTGGCGGGCACGAGCACGCCGGCGGGCTGCCGGGTCTCGATGAGGTTCGCCAGGAGCTCGGCCTGCGGAGCCACGAGGAACTCCGAGTAGGCCGGATCCGAGGCGACGAGCACCTTCTCCGCGCCGTACTCGCCGAGCTGTGAGGCGGCGGCCTCGGCCTTGCCGGCATCGCCGACGAAGACCGCGGTGGGCTCGCCGAGGCGCTTGGCGAAGGTGAGCATTTCGAGGGTGGACTTGCGGACGTCGCCGTCCACATGGTCGACGAGAACAAGAACTTCAGACATGGTGTGTATTCAATCCCTTACTCACAGAGGTGACTCTGCGTATCGGATGCGGATCAGACGAGCTTCTTCGAGGCGAGCCATGCGACGAGCTGGTTGCCGCCGTCTCCCTCGTCGGTGACGATCTCACCGGCGGAGCGGGGCGGACGCTCGGTCAGCTCGACGACCTCGGTAGTGGCGCCGGCGGCACCCACCTCGGAGGCGTCGATGCCGAGCTCGTCGAGCTCGTACTCCTCGAGCGGCTTCTTCTTCGCGGCCATGATGCCCTTGAAGGAGGGGTAGCGCGGCTCGTTGATCTGGTCGGTGACCGACACGAGTGCCGGCAGGGAGACCTCGATGTGCTGCGAGGCGGTGTCGCCGTCGCGGCGGATCTTGGCGGTGCCGCCGTCGACCTCGAGGGCCGAGGCCTGGGTGGCGGCGGGGCGTCCGAGGAGCTCGGCGACCTGCACCGGCACGACCGACATCTGGCCGTCGGTGGAGGCGAGGCCGGTGATGATGAGATCGACCGGTCCCTCTTCCTCCTCGACCTTCTTCACCGCGGCCGCGAGCACCTTCGAGGTGCCGAGGGCGCAGGAGGCCTCGAGTGCGTCGTCGAGGATGTGGACGCCGGAGTCCGCACCCATCTGGAGTGCCTTGCGCACGGCGTCGACGGCGTCGTCGGGGCCGACGGTGAGGGCGATGACCTCGGCGTCGTCGGAGTCCTCGGCGATCTTGAGCGCGGCCTCGACCGCGTACTCGTCGAGCTCAGAGAGCAGGCCGTCGACCGAACGATCGACGGTGTTGTCCGACTCGAACGAGCGGTCACCGGCTGCGTCCGGGACGTACTTGACAAAAGTGACAATCCGCATGTGGAGATTCATCCTTCCTGAAGAACCTGGCACCCGTTCGAACGCGAAGACGTGCACCTTCGAAAGGGATGGTTCTCTAACGTTATCAACTGGCGATGATGCCTTCATCATGGAGTCTGCCGATCTCAGCAGATCCCAAGCCGAGGCGCTCGGTGAGCACCGCGTCGGTCTCGGACCCGAAGACCGTCGGGGTGTCCTCGGCGAGGTACTCCCCATTCACCCGGATGGGTGAGGCGCCCACGAGCATGGTGCCGAGCGCGTCGGACTCGAGCGTGCGGAGCACACCCTGGCCGGCCGGACCGTCCTGCCCGGAGAGCACCTCCTGCGCCACTTCGCCGACCGAGGCATACGGCGCCCACAGCACTCCCGACCCGTCGAGGTCGGCGGTGATCTGCGCGGCCGTGCGGGAGGCGAACCACGGCTTGAGGAGGGCTTCGAGGGTCTCCCGGTACGTGTACCGGTTGGTCTCGAGGGAGAAGTCGGTGGCGAGCGCGGTCTCGAGGGCGGAGACGACGTCGGTCAGGCCGGTGACCGAGACGAGGTTGCCCCACTGGCGCTTGGTGATCGCGGTGACCATGACGTACCGGCCGTCGGCGGTCGCGAAGTCCGAGCCGAACGATCCGAAGATGTGGTTGCCGTGCTTGGCCCTCTCACCCGCCGGCTGCAGGGTCTCGGTGTACCACCCGAGGTTCGCGATCGCGGCGAGCGCGATGTCCTTGAGCGCGATCTCCTCGTACAGCCCCTCGTCGGTGGACCGGCGGTGGAGCAGCCCGGTGACCACCGCAGTGGCCGCGGCCTGACCGCACAGCAGGTCCCAGGCGGGCAGGGCGTGGTTGGTCGGCCCGTCCAGCTCCGGCGAACCGGTGATGAGCGGGATGCCGGCCTCGGCGTTGACGGTGTAGTCGACGCCGGGGCCGCCGTCGGCCGAGCCCTGGACCTTGACGTGGATGAGGTCGGCGCGCTTGCCGCGCAGCACCTCGTCGGACAGGAACGGGCGGCCGACGTTGTTCTCGACGAACACGCCCGCGTTCTCACCCGGCGAGGTGATGAGCGCCTGAGCGAGCTCCTGGCCCTTCTCGCTCCGGAGGTCGATCGCCACCGACCGCTTGTTCCGGTTGAGGCTGCCCCAGTAGATCGAGCGCCCCTCCGGGGTGATCGGCCAGCGGTCGATGTCCGGTCCGCCCTGGAGCGGGTCGATCTTGATGACCTCGGCGCCCAGCTGGGCGAGCGCGAGGCACGAGGACGGACCGGCGACGAACGAGTCGTTCTCGAAGACGGTGATCCCGGCAAGCGGCGCGAGAGCCATCAGGCCCCGATCCGCTCGAACACCGCGGCTAGGCCCTGGCCGCCGCCGATGCACATGGTCTCGAGGCCGTAGCGGGCCCCGCGGCGGTCCATCTCGCGCACGAGGGTGGTGAGGATGCGCACGCCGGTGCAGCCCACCGGGTGGCCGAGCGAGATGCCCGAGCCGTTGACGTTCGTGCGCTCGAAGTCGGCCTTGCCGAAGTTCCACTCCCGCGTGCAGGCGAGCGCCTGGGCGGCGAAGGCCTCGTTGAGCTCGATGAGGTCGATGTCGGACAGCGACAGCCCGGCGCGGCCGAGCGCCTTCTCGACGGCGGGGACCGGGCCGATGCCCATCCGGTTCGGCTCGACGCCGGCCACGCCCCAGCTGACGAACCGGGCGAGCGGCTTGAGGCCGAGCTCCTCGGCCTTCGAGCGGGTCATGACGAGGGTCGCGGCCGCGCCGTCGTTCTGTCCCGAGGCGTTGCCGGCGGTGACAGTCGCCTCCGAGTCCTGCTTGCCCATGATCGGCTTGAGCTTCGACAGCGACTCGAGGTTGGCGTCCGGGCGGATGTGCTCGTCGAGCGTGATCTGCTGCTCGGGCTTCTTGCGGGTGGCCGGGATGGTGATCGGGACGATCTCCTCGGCGAAGGTCCCGTTGTCGGTGGCGGCCGCGGCGCGGCGGTGCGACTCGACGGCGAGCTCGTCCTGCTCCTGGCGGGAGATCCCGTACTCGCGGCGCAGGTTCTCCGCGGTCTCGATCATGCCGCCGGGCACCGGGTAGTGCTTGCCGCCGGCGGTGAGGCGGCCGCGCACGAGGCTGTCCTTGAGCTCGACGTTGCCGCCGCGGATGCCCCAGCGGATGTTCTCGTTGAAGAAGGCCGCGCGGCTCATGGTCTCGGCACCGCCGGAGATGACGACCTCGGCGCCGCCGGTGGCGATCGCGGAGACGCCGTCGATCACTGCCTGCAGCGCGGAGCCGCAGCGGCGGTCGACCTGGCGGCCGGGGACGGTGGTGGGCAGGCCGGCGTTGAGCGCGACGACGCGGCCGAGCGCCGGGGCCTCCATCTGCGGGTAGCACTGCCCGAAGATCACGTCGTCGATGACGTCCGGGGCGATGCCGGTGCGCTCGATGAGGGCCTTGACGACCTGGGTGCCGAGCTCTTCCGGGGCGATGTCCTTGAACTGGCCGCCGTAGGCGCCGACGGGGGAGCGCAGGGGTTCGCAGATGACGATGTCTTCGGACATGGGTGCCCTCCTGGAGGCGATGGGTGATGACGGGGGTGTGAACCGTATGTGTCTACTGTGTCACGCGCTATCTATACCTGTCCAGGGGGTAGTCGCGTTTGATTGATACTTCTTCGACGGGTAATCGGGTCGGCGACGACCGCCCGGAGTGCGGTCGGGCGAGAGGGGCGGGTGACGGGTTCCGGGTGTCGGGATCGGCCGGCGGTGCGCCCCGCCGGCGGTGCGGGGCCCTCAATCCGGTGCGGGGGAGTCCTCGGGCCGGCCGTCGGAACGGACGAGGGCCCGGTAGTGCGCGCACATGCCCGGGACGTAGGCGGGTTCGAACTCGATCTCGGCGGGGTCCGCGGTACCGGTGACGACGGCGGCGAGGCGGTCGAGATAGAACTCCCAGCCGGGACCGGCGAACTCCGCGGTGGCCGCATCGTCGAGGTGGTGGAGGAGGGTGACCCGGGCGCCGTCGGCCGCGGATGCGACCTCGACCGTGAGGTGCCACGGCCGTCCGGATCCGGCATCGATGATGAGGCCGAGGTGGTGCGGCGGCTCGCAGTCGGTGATGTCCGCCGTCTGCTCCGGGGCGCCCTCCTCCGCGTTGAGGCGCAGCGCGATCCGCCCGGACTTCGGATCCCCGGACCATGGCCCGATCCAGGCGGCGGTGCGGCTCGATTCGGTGACGGCAGCCCACAGCTCGACGGGGCCGACGGCGAACTCGCGCGCGATCTCCACGGTGAGCGGATGGCGCTCGGACAGCTGACCGGTCGGTGTGGGACCCATGGGCGCTCCTCGGACCTCGCTGTGGGTTCCGGGCTCCGCCGCCCGCACCCTGTCGGAACCCATCGTACGGCGCGGTGCGACCCCGGCGACAGAGGGGCCGAGGGAGTGGCGCCGGGGGCGAGGGGGAACGTGGCCGTCGACCTGCCGCTTCTGCGTCATTTCACCGTCGAACTGCCGTTTGCGCTCGAGATTCGAGCCATGGTTCGAGCACGAGCGGCAGGTCGACGCGGGGTCGAGCAGAATCGGCAGGTCGAGGTCGACGAGGCAGGCGAGGTCCCGGACCGGCTTCGAATCCCCTGCTCGGCCCGCTCCGGCGTCCTCAGCCCACTGTGGGCAGGGCGATCTCCGCGGCGGCGAGCACCTCGTGGAGGGCGGGGTTGTCGTCGTCCTCGCGGTGGGCGAGGTATACCTTGATCGGCTCGTGGTCGACGTCGAGCGGGATCGTCACGAGGTTGGGGTCGTTGAAGCTCGCGACCACCGAGTCGTACGTGATGGTGATGCCGAGGCCCGCGGACACGAGGGCGATGACGATCCACGAGTCCGGGGCCTCCTGGATGACGTTCGGGGTGAACCCGGCGCGGAAGCACCAGTGGTCGATGAGGTCGCGCATGTTCGCGCCGGACTCCGCGGGCAGGAGGATGAGGTCCTCCTCGGCGAGGTCGGCCATGTCCATCGAGCTCCGGCCCACGAACGCGTGATCGGTGTGCACCGCGACCACCGGGCGCTCCATCATCACCGGTCGCCCGGAGATGCGCGGCGGCTTGGCCTGCCAGCGGACGAGCGCGAGGTCGAGGCTGCCGTCGATGACCCGGGTGAGGGCCTCGTTGGCGAAGGTCGTCGACTCGAGGTCGAGGGTGATCCCGGGCTTGCGCTGCCGGGAGGCGTAGGTGAGCTTGGCGACGAGCTTGTTCGACGAGGCGCCGGCGAAGCCGAACCGCACGTGGCCGATGTCGCCGAGGGTGGCGAGCCTGATCGATTCGCGGGCGGTGCGCGTGCTCTCGAGGACCGCCCGGGCCGGTCCGACGAGCGCGGCGCCGGCCGGCGACAGGCTCACCGAGCGGGTGGTGCGCCGGAACAGGTCCGTGCCGAGCTCGCGCTCGAGCTGGCGGATGGTGCGGCTCAGCGGCGGCTGCGCCATGCCGAGGCGGTCGGCGGCGCGCCCGAAGTGCAGCTCCTCGGCGACGGCGAGGAATGCGCGAATCTGATGGATCTCCATGGGCTGCCCGTCCTTGTGTGCGGTGCTCGGGGGTGTGAGGATGGTCGGTGACGCGACGCGCGGTCGACGGCGATCGAGCGTGCGGCCCGCCGGGCCTCGGCCGGTCCGGTCCGACCGTGGCGATCTGCCCAATTATTGCACGAACCGGGAAGAATGAGGGTGGTATTCGTGCGGGCGATGACTTAATCTGGAGCTCACGGTACCGCTCTCGTCCTGCCCTGCGCTGCGGCGCGGAATCGCGGGCGCCTCCATCGGACACCTCAGCGAAAGTGCTCATGAAAACAGACACAGTGGTCGACCTCGCCGACGCGATCGCCGCGCACGTCCATTCCGGCGACACCGTCGCGCTCGAGGGCTTCTCCCACCTCATCCCGTTCGCCGCGGGCCACGAGATCATCCGGCAGGGCATCACCGATCTGACCTTCTGCCGTATGACCCCAGACCTCATCTGCGACATGATGCTCGCCGCGGGCTGCATCTCGAAGCTCGTGTGCTCGTTCTTCGCCTCCGGCTCTGCGGGCAGCCTCTACGAGGTCCGCCGCCGGCTCGAGCAGCACGACCCGGAGCCGCTCGAGGTCGAGGAGTACAGCCACCACGCGATGGTGCTCCGCTACCACGCCGGGGCCGCGCGCCTGCCGTTCATGCCGATCCGCTCCTTCGCCGGCTCCGACATCCCGTCGATCAACCCGAACATCAAGCTCGTCACCGACCCGTACTCCGGCGGCACCACCTACGTCGTCCCGCCACTCAACCCGGACGTGACGATCATCCACGCGCAGCGCGCGGACGCCGCCGGCAACGCCCAGATCTGGGGGATCACCGGGGTCCAGCAGGAGGCCGTCTACGCCGCGAAGCGCGCGATCGTCGTCGTCGAGGAGATCGTCGAGCCCGAGGTCATCCGCGCCGACCCCAACCGCACCCTCATCCCCGCCCATGCCGTCGATGCCGTGTGCGTCGTCCCGCAGGGCGCCCATCCGTCCTACGTCCAGGGCTCCTACGACCGGGACTGCGCCTTCTACCGCGAGTGGTCGCCCATCAGCAAGGACCCGCAGCGGCTCCGCGAGTGGCTCGACACCCACGTGCGGTCCACCGCCGACCACGCCGAGTACCTCGACGTCCTCGGACGCGAGCGGATGGCCGGCCTCGCCGTGGGGTCCCGGCCCTCGGGGTCGGTGGACTACGGCCGCCGGCTGCTCGGCACCGAGCTCGCGGCCGCCTCGGCCGGGGAGCACGCCGCGGCCCGCACCGCGGGCACCGACGTCGGAGGCGGCACCCCGGACACCACCGCAGACGGAGGGCAGGCATGACCACCGCACCGGACTACACCCAGACCGAGCTCATCGTGTGCGCGGCGGCCCAGATGCTCGCCGGCAAGCACACGGTGTTCGCCGGGATCGGCCTGCCCACGCTCGCCGTCGACCTCGCGCACCGCACGATCAACCGCGACATCGAGCTGATCTACGAATCCGGCGTCTCCGGCGCCCACCCGGAGGCGATGGCCGAGGGCATCGCCGACTCCGTCGTCGTGTCCGGCGCCGAGGCGGTCGTGAACATGCAGGCACTGTTCGGCTACGTGCTCCAGGGCGGCAATGTCGACGTCGGCTTCCTCGGCGCCGCTCAGATCGACCGGCACGGCTCGCTCAACACCACGGTGATCGGCGAGTGGGGCAGACCGTCGGTGCGCCTCCCGGGATCGGGCGGAGCGACGGACATCATGGCCAACGCCGGCGAGATCTTCGTCATCATCCGGCGCCACGATCCGTCCGCGTTCCCCGCCGAGGTCGACTTCGTCACCTCGCCCTCGCCCGTCCGCGCCCGCGAGGCCGGGGTGGGCATCCAGCCCGCCGGCCACGGGGTGAGCGTCGTCATCACCCCGCTCGGCGTGCTCCGGCGCACCGACAGGTACGGCGAGCTCGTGCTCACGCACGTCCATCCGGGCGTCACCGTCGAACAGGTCCGGGAGAACACCGGCTGGGACCTCGCCGTGGCACCGGACGTGCAGACCACGGCGGAGCCCACCGTCGAGCAGGTGCGCCTGCTCCGCGACGAGATCGACACCGTCAGGCTCTATCTGCGCTGACACCCGCACCGCGCGCACCCGGGCGATCGGGGCGCGCGGATCCACCCGAGACGGCCGTACCGGCCGACAGATCGATCGCTCGCCGGCAGTTCCGGCGGGCAGCACGAGGAGGAGACACGTGGTCACCACGGCTCAGGACAGCAAGGCCCAGCACCTGCGGGAGACGTTCTCGCGCACCGGAAACGGTCCGCTCGCCGGCATCATCGTCGCCGACTTCGGCCGCGTGCTCGCCGGCCCCTACGCCACGATGCTGCTCGCCGACCTCGGCGCGACGGTGATCAAGGTCGAGAGCCCCGGCGGCGACGACACCCGCCTGTGGAAGCCCCCGGTGCGCGAGGACGACGCGACGTACTACCTGTCGGTCAACCGCAACAAGACCGATGTCGTCCTCGACTTCCGGGACGCGGGCGACCTCGAGCTCGCCCGCGAGCTCGCTCGCCGCGCCGACGTCGTCGTCGAGAACTTCAAGCCCGGCGGCCTCGTCAAGTACGGACTCGACCACGAGACCGTCGCCCGGACCAACCCGAACGTCATCTACTCCTCGGTGACCGGGTTCGGACCGAACAACCCGCAGCCGGGCTACGACCTGCTCGTCCAGGGGCTGTCGGGCTTCATGAGCCTCACCGGCGACGCCGACGGCCCGCCCTACCGCGGCGGCGTCGCGATCTTCGACGTCATCACCGGCCTCCACACCACCATCGGCATCCTCGCCGCGCTCCAGCACCGCAACCGCACGGGCGAGGGCCAGAAGGTCGACACCAACCTGCTGTCGTCCGCGCTGTCGGGCCTGGCGAACCAGACCTCGGCGTACGTGGCCGGCGGGGTCGTGCCGCACCGCATGGGCAACGAGCACCCGAGCCTCTACCCCTACCAGCCGATGCCCACGAAGGACGGCGACCTCATCATCGCGTGCGGCAACGACCGCCAGTTCGCGGTGCTCGCGAATGCCGTCGAGCGCACCGAATGGCTCTCCGATGAGCGCTTCGCGACCGCCTTCCCGCGCAACAGCAACCGCAAGGCGCTCGAACCGCTCCTCATCGAGGCGCTCTCGCACCGGACGGCGCAGGAGTGGTACGAGCTGCTCACCGCCGCGGGTCTGCCCTGCGCGCCGATCAACACGATCGAGCAGGGCGTGCAGCTCGCCGAGCGGATCGGTCTCGAACCCGTCGTCGAGGTGACCACCGGGGATCGCACGATCCCCACCGTCCGCAATCCGATCTCGCTGTCGAAGTCGCCGGTCGTCTACGACCTCGCCCCGCCGGCCCTCGGCCAGGACACCGAGCTCGTGCGCCGGTGGCTGCAGGAGGAGTACACCCGCCCCGACGAGGAGCAGGGCGCCGCGCCCACCGAGGCCTGAGGGGCGTGACCGACGCCGCAGGGTCCTCCTCCGCCCCGGAGCGCGAACCGGGGAGACTCGCGTACCTCGCGATGCTCGGCACCACGACCGTGGGCGCGCTGTCCGGCAACGTCATCAACGCCCCGCTCCACCGGATCCAGCAGGATTTCGGGGCGACCGACAGCCAGACCGTGCTCGCGGTGTCGGCGTTCACCGTGTCCATGGTGATCTTCGTGCCGTTCACCGGATGGCTGTGCGACCGGTTCGGCACCGTGCGGATCGTGCTCTGCGGGCTCGCCGTCATGGTCGTGGCGCAGGCGCTCGCCGCGTTCTCGGTCAACCTCGAGATGCTCATCCTGCTCCGGGTCGCGCAGGGGATCGCGTGCTCGACGTTCCCGCCCGGCGTGCAGCGCGCCCTCGTCGCGCTGTGGCCCTCGAAGGGGCAGGCGGCGATGGCGGCGTGGGCCTCAGCGATCGGCGTCGGGCAGGCCGTCGGGCCGCCGGTCGGCGGGGTGGTGTCGGAGATCTTCGGGTGGCGCGCCGTCTTCATCCTCCAGGCCTCGCTGTGCCTGATCCTCGCCGTCGTCATCGCGGTCGCGGTGCCCAAGGTGCGCGGACGACGGGCCCCCATCCACGGGGTCGGGATGGCGGTGCTCATGATCGCGATGGGCGCCTCGGTGCTGCTCGTCACCCTCGTCGGTCAGCGGGCGGATCCGCTCACCGAGATCGTCGTCGCGGTCATCGCCTCGGTCGGCCTCGTCGTCTACGCCATCCTCGCGGCGCGGTATCCGGAGACCCTGTTCGAACCGCGCTCGCTGCTCGAGAAGCGCTACATCCGCGGCACGGTGTCGGCCGGGTCGACGATGTTCATCATGGGGGTGTGCCTCGTGAGCATGCCGCTCTACCTCGGTGAGCGTCTGGGCCTCACCCCCGGACCCGTGGGACTCGTCGTGTTCGCCATGGCGTTCGCGATGGCGGTGTCCGGCAGGTTCACCGCGTGGCTGTCGGAGAAGCTCTCCATGCGCACCGTCATCGAGGCGGGCCTCGGGGTGCTCATCCTCGCCCCGCTCGTCCTCGGCTGGTGGACGTCACGGGAGCCGGACTCCGCCGGGATCCAGGTCGCGGTGATCGTCGTGCTCCTCCTGCTCATCGGAACCGGCCTCAACGCCGGGCAGAGCATCGCGGCCTACGCGATCTCGCGCTCGCTCGCGGCGAAGAACTCGATGGCGTTCGGCCTCCACAACACCGCCCGCTTCATGGGCATGGCCACCGGATACGCGTGGGCCGCGCTCATCTACCCGCTCGGTGCGCCGGTCCTCCTGTACGCAGGTGCCTCGGTCGTCGCGCTCGTCGCCCTGCTCACCACGGTCATCGGCGGCCCCGCCGGCCGTGTGGAGCCGGTGCGCGAGCCGGCCTGAGCCGGCAGCCTCCGCCGAGGCGAGTGCGCCCGGACCGGTGCATCAGGCAGGCGGACCCAGGCCCGACAGCACGCGCCGCTGGGGCGGCACGGGGTGGTCCGCGGGTGTCCGGGAACGCTCTCGTCCCTGGCCGGCGGAGCTCGTCACGCGATGCGTCAGCGCCGACCCGTAGGCTGGGAGCATGGACGAGGCCGCGCATCCCCACGACATCGCAGCGCCACCCGGCGAGCCCGCACCCCTGACAGCCGTCGGCGATCCCGAGGTGCCCGGCGAGGCATCGGTGTCCGACGGGAACACGGTGCCCGGCGATGCGTCGGTGACTGACGGGGACGCGGCATCCGCCCCGGCTCCCGGCTCCCCGGGGGCCCTCCGGATCCTCTCCGAGGTCTTCGGCTACGAGGACTTCCGCGGTGACCAGGGTGCGATCATCGACCACGTCGCCGGGGGCGGGGACGCGGTCGTCCTCATGCCCACCGGCGGCGGCAAGTCGCTGTGCTACCAGATCCCCGCGCTCCTGCGGCCGGGCACCGGGATCGTCGTGTCCCCGCTCATCGCCCTCATGGCCGATCAGGTCGCCGCGCTCGAGGCGCTCGGCATCCGGGCGGCGTTCCTCAACTCCTCGCTCGACCTCGACGAGGCCCGCACCGTCGAGGCCGCGTTCGCCGCCGGCGAGCTCGACCTCCTCTACATGGCCCCGGAGCGCCTCGTCCTCGAGCGCACCCGCGCCCTGCTCCACCGCGCCCCCGTGGCGCTCTTCGCGATCGACGAGGCGCACTGCGTGTCCCAATGGGGCCACGACTTCCGGCGCGACTACCTGGGGCTGTCCCTCCTCGCCGAGGAGTTCCCGGAGATCCCGCGGATCGCGCTCACCGCGACGGCCACCCGCGCCACCCACGAGGAGCTCACCGAGCGGCTGCGGATGGAGAGGGCGCGGCACTTCGTGTCGAGCTTCGACCGGCCGAACATCCAGTACCGGATCGTGCCCAAGGACCAGCCGCGCAAGCAGCTCATCGACTTCATCTCCCGCGAGCACGATGGTGAGGCCGGGATCGTCTACTGCCTGTCGCGCAAGAGCGTCGACGCGCTCGCGCAGGCGCTCGACGCCCGCGGGATCCCGGCGCTGCCCTACCACGCGGGCATGGATGCGGCCGATCGCGCCCGGAACCAGGCCCGGTTCCTCCGCGAGGACGGCATCGTCATGGTCGCGACGATCGCGTTCGGGATGGGCATCGACAAGCCCGACGTCCGGTTCGTCGCCCACCTCGACCTGCCGAAGTCGATCGAGGGCTACTACCAGGAGACCGGGCGCGCCGGGCGCGACGGGCTCGCCGCGACCGCGTGGATGGCCTACGGGCTCGGCGACGTCGTCAACCAGCGCCGGCTCATCGACTCCGGGGAGGGCTCCCCGGAGTTCCGGCGGAACCAGCGTGCCCACCTCGACGCGATGCTCGCGCTGTGCGAAACCGTCGACTGCCGGCGCGTCCAGCTCCTCCGGTACTTCGGACAGGAATCGACCCCCTGCGGCAACTGCGACACCTGCCTGGCACCCCCGCGCACATGGGATGCGACGATCGCGGCGCAGAAGCTCCTCTCCGCGCTCATCCGGCTCGACCGCGAGCGCGGCCAGCAGTTCGGCTCCGGACAGGTCATCGACGTGCTGCTCGGCCGCGACAATCTGCGCTCGGAGCAGTCCCGGCACGACGAGCTCAGCGTGTGGGGAGTGGGCACGGAGCTGAGCGAGAAGCAGTGGCGCACGGTCATCCGGCAGCTCATGGCCGCCGACATCATCGCCGCGGCCGGCGAGTACAACGTCCTCGTGCCCGGCCCGCGGGCCACCGGGGTGCTCCGCGGCGAGGAGACCGTGCACCTGCGCGATGATCCGGAGCCCGCCCGGGTCTCCCGCCGGTCCCGAGGTGCGAGCGGCTCGTCGGGTGCGCGCGCCTCGGCGGCGGACGGGCTCGCGGGCGCGGACCGGGAGCTGTTCGAGGCGCTGCGCGAATGGCGGACGGAGACCGCGCGGGAGAAGCAGATCCCGCCCTACATGGTGTTCTCCGACGCGACCCTCGTGGGCATCGTCGAGGCGCGTCCGGCCTCGATCGGTGCGCTCGGCACGGTGAGCGGCGTCGGGCTCAAGAAGCGCGCCGAGTACGGCGAGGCGATCCTCGCGGTCGTCGCAGGGGCCGCTGCGGGGGAGTGACGCCGGAGGCCTCGCCGCACGACCCGGTCAGGGCAGCCGGACGGCGTCGACGACGGCCGCGTTCTCTCCCCGGAAGGTGAAGTCGGAGAGCTCCGCGGACACCGTCAGTCGCGTGCTCGATGCCGGGTCGGCGAGGTCGACGAACTCGAGCTGCGGAACGGGGGAGCCACCGGCGAGCTGCTCGGCGGATTCCGCCCAATGGACCACGACCGCCTCCGCGCCGTCGAGCCATGCACCGTGGACGGTGTCGGGGGAGAAGTCACCTTCGAGGACCTGGGAGCGCACCGGCTCCGGGTCGCTGTCGACCTCGGCGGCCGGCACCTGCTCGAACGTGCCGTTCTGATCGAGCCAGACGAGCGCATCCCCGGTGTCGTCCGCGATAGCGCCGCGCGATTCGCCGAAGCCGAGGAATCCGTCCCCGGCGGAGTCGACGAGCTGCTCCTCGACGGATCCGGAGACGGTGTCGATCGCGCGGATCCGGATGCCCTGCTCCACACCGTCGTCCGGGTGGACGCGCTCGGTGAGGAACAGCCGGCCGCCGATGCAGGGGAGATCCCCGGTGCTGCCCTCGAGGATCCCTGATTCGATCGGCGCGGCCAGGCGGTCCGACCGACCCTGCTGGAACATCGTGAGCTGCCAGGCGTCGCCCGCGGCCTCCTCCTCGGTGAGCACGGCGGTCATCGTGCCGCACGCGCCCGAGGCGACCGGCCGGCCCTCGACGCTGTGCTCCGCGGTGACGCCGTCCGCGCCGATCTCGACGACCTCGGTGCCCGGCCCTCCCGCGCGGACGACCGTCGTCGAATCCTCCCGGCCGAGCAGGCTGCCGTCGCCGGTGTCCCCGAAGGATCCCAACCGTTCGGTCACCGGATCCGGTCCGTACCGGGTGAGGGTGCGGCCGATGAGGAGCACCAGGCTGTCGCCCTGCCGTTCGAGCTCGGCGCCGCTCCTGCCCAGCTCGAAGCGGTCGAACGAGCCGTCCGGGCGGATCATGAGCAGCGAGTACTCCGAGTCCCCCTCCGCGGACACCGCCTCGGATCCGATGAGCGCTGCGGAGTAGAGCGAGAGGTCGAGGTCCTCGGGCGCGCGGTTCCCGCCGGGCGTGCACCCGCCGAGCACGGTCGAGAGGGCGAGCGCGGACGCCAGCGCGGACATGCGGAGAAGGCTCATGATGGTCCCACGCTAGCCGCGCGGGACCGGTGCCGCCCACGCTCGAGGCCGTCTCACCGGAAACGGTCAGACGGCCTCGAGCGTGGGCGAACAGGAGTCCGTGCGGGTCACACCCCGCCGATGAGCCCCTTGCCGCCGTCGAGCACGAGCACCTGGCCGGTGATCCAGCTCGCCTCCTCGGAGAGGAGGAACGCAGACGCTGCGGCGATGTCCTCCGGGGTGCCGAGGCGCTTCATCGGGTAGCCGGCGGCCACCCCCTCCTCGTCCTTCGCGTAGAGCGCCTCGGCGAACTTCGTCTTGACGACGGCGGGTGCCACGGCGTTGACGCGGACGTCCGGACCGAGCTCCATCGCGAGCTGGCGGGTGATGTGGATGAGCATCGCCTTGGACGAGCCGTAGAAGCCGATGTTCTCCGGCTGGCCCAGGCCCGCGACGGAGGCGACGTTGAGCACCCGGCCGCCGCGCTCGGCGAACGATGCCCGGTAGACCTTCTGCGTCCACGACAGCGCGGACAGGTCGTTGACCTCGACGACCTTGCGGGCAGCACCCAGATCGAGGTCGATCATCGGGCCGTAGACCGGGTTGATGCCGGTGTTGTTGACGAGGATGTCGACGGGGCCGAAGGTCTCGGTGACCTTCGCGATGACCTCGTCCTGGTGATCGGGCTGGTCGGCCTTGCCGGCGACGGCGATCGCGTGCTCCGGGCCGCCGAGGGTCTCGACCGCGGCGTCGAGCGCCTCCTGGCCGCGCGCGGTGATCGCGACCTTCGCGCCCTCGTCGACGAGGCGCTGGGCGATGCCGAGGCCGATGCCGCGCGAGGCTCCGGTGACGATGGCCACGGTGTTCTCGAACCGACGGGTCATGGGTGCTCTCCTTCGAGTGGTGGGCGGTGCGGACGCGCGGACACGGCGCTTCGAAGCCGTGCCGAACGATTGTTCACCATCCTATGTGCGCGGGTCCGCGCGTCAATCGGAACCGACGGCGGACCCGGCCTGCGCCGGCGCACGTGCGGCCCGACGCGGTCATGACCGCCCCGAGCGGTGTCGCCCGGGGGTATGACCGCGTCGGGCGGTGTCGCCCGGTCCCGTGCGGTCGTTCGCCCACGTATGCAGGACCCGGCGGCGGCCGCGCGGATGCCCGGTCAGTCGAGCCAGGTTCCGCGGAGCCGCGGCGCGCGGCGCCTGCGCACGCTCTGACAGCGCGGACACCAGTAGACGGAGCGACCGGCGATCTCGGCGTCGCGCACCGGGGTGTTGCACAGGCGGCACGGCAGCCCCTGCCGGTGGTAGACGTAGAACGACTTCTCCCTCGGGACCACGCCGGGGTCCTCGTCGCCGTTCTGGCGGGTGCCGCGCGAGCGCTCCCGGATGATCGGGTGGATGTCGCGGTGCTCGGGTTCCGTGGTGACGATCCGGCCCGTGCGTGCACCGTACCGGAGGAGGGGCACGAGGTCGTCCCACAGGCCCTCCACGTTGCTCGCGGTGAGGTCCGAGCCGGGGACGAACGGGTCGAGCCGCGCGCGGAACAGGAGCTCCGCGCGGTAGATGTTCCCGATCCCGGCGACCACGGCCTGATTCATCAGCTGGGCGCCGATCGCGGTGCGCGACCTGCGCACCCGGTCGACGAAGGCCTGCGGTTCGGCGTCGGCGCGGAGGGGATCCGGGCCGAGCCGGGTGAGGATCTCCGCGCGTTCGACGGGGTCGATCACTGCGCAGGCGGTGGGTCCGGTGAGGTCGGCGAGGCCGTGCGGTCCCACGACCCTCAGGCGCACATTCTCCCCCGGAGCGAGGTGACGCCAGGAATCCTTTCGGCCCGCACCTCGGCCCGCGCCCGAGGAGCCCGGGGTGCTCTCCTGCTCGCCGAGGCGCCTGCGGGGCGCGCCGATCGCATGGACCCGGGCGAACGCCTCGTCCCCGGCGAAGGTCCAGGAGCCGTAGAGCCCCAGGTGGACGTGGATGTAGGACTCCGGGGAGCCGCCGTCGAGCGCGCGCCCCCCGGGGGCGAACCCGAGGAAGAGGTGCTTGCCCACGGCCTCCGAGGACACCAGGAACTGCCCGGACAGGCGCTCGGCGCCGGCGGCGAACCGGCCCTGCGGGCTCGACAGCGCGAGCCGGGCGCCGAGGAACGCCTCGTCGAACGCGGAGGCCAGCCGGTGGATCGTGTGGCCCTCGGGCATCAGCGGACCCCCGTCGCGCCGCGCCGGGGTCTCATGCGACCTCCTTGAAGAACCAGCAGCGGTCACCCGGGTCCGTCGCCGAGGTGGCGAGCAGCCCGTCCTCGATCCCGCTGAAGGCGAACGGGGGCTCGTCCCCGTGCTCGAGGACGACGAATCCGGCGCGGTGGACGAAGCCGGTGAGCGACTCCGGGCAGGCGCCGGTGAGCAGAGCGCGGGTGGACAGTCCGGCCTGGCCGAGGACCTGCGGGGCGAGCCCGAGCAGCACCGTGGCGATACCGCGCGAGCGGAAGCCCGGGGCGGTGGCGAGCGCGCGCACGAAGAGTGCGGTGCCGTTGTCGTAGCTCACCGCGGTGAGGACGAGAACCCCTGCGAGGGTGCCGGCGGCATCGCGGACGACGAGCCCCGTGTCCTGGGGCTCGAGGGTGAATGCGGCGGCTGCGGACGGCCGCTCGGCGGGGTCCGGTCCGGCCGGATCCGGGCCTGCGCCGTCGAGCGCGTCGCGGACGAGCGCGGCCGCCTCCTCGCGGCCCTCGTCGACGAGGAGATCGAAGGTCAGGCCGTCGTCCACGAGCGCCTGCGCCCAGCGGACGTGCCGCTTCCTCACCGCGTCATTGTGCAGTCCGGGAAAGAGAATCGCCATGCCTGCCACAGTAGCGCGGCGCTCCGCGCCCGCGTCCCGGCGCCCGCCTCGGCGGCGGTCCCCGTATGTCGCTGGGGCTAGAGCGCGCTAGAGGCCGGTACCGTGTGCCCATGGACCCGATTCGGAATCCCTATGCCCCCGGGGCCGGCCAGCGCCCGCCCGAGCTCGCCGGACGCGACACCGAGCTCGACATGTTCCAGGTCGTGCTCGAGCGGATCGCGCGCGGTCGGCCCGAGCGCTCCCTCGTCCTCACCGGTCTGCGCGGGGTCGGCAAGACCGTGCTCCTCAACAGCCTGCGCTCCTCGGCGGTGCGCTCGCGCTGGGGGACCGGCAAGATCGAGGCGCGGCCGGACTCCGAGCTGCGCCGCCCGCTGTCGGCGGCCCTCCACCAGGCGGTGCGCGAGCTCGGCATCCGCGACGAGGACTCCCGCACCCACGTCCTCGGCATCCTCAAGGCCTTCGCCCAGCGGAGCGCGGGCAAGGACGCCAAGCTCCGCGACAAGTGGCAGCCGGGCATCGACGCGCCGGCGGTGACGGGCCGGGCGGACTCGGGCGATATCGAGATCGACCTCGTCGAGCTGTTCACCGACATCGCCGGGCTCGCGCAGGACGGCGGCAAGGGGGTGGCGGTGTTCATCGACGAGATGCAGGACGTGCAGCCCGCCGACGTCTCCGCGCTGTGCGCCGCCTGCCATGAGATCTCACAGCTCGGGCTGCCGTTCGTGGTCGTCGGGGCCGGGCTGCCGCACCTGCCGGCGGTGCTCTCGGCGTCGAAGTCGTACTCCGAGCGGCTGTTCCACTACCGGCGCATCGACCGGCTCGACCGGGAGCAGGCGGACCGCGCGCTGCGCACCCCGGCGCTCGACGAGGGCGCGGACTTCACTGCCGAGGCGCTCGCCGCCCTCTACGAGGCGACCGACGGCTACCCGTACTTCGTCCAGGCCTACGGCAAGGCGGCCTGGGACGTCGCCCCGAAGTCCCCGATCACCGCCGAGGACATCACCGTCGCCGCACCCGCGGCGCAGAACGAGCTCGCCGTCGGCTTCTTCGGCTCCCGCTACGAGCGCGCCACACCGGCGGAGCGGGAGTACATGAAGGGCCTCGCCGATCTCGAGGTCCGCGAGGGCGTCGCACCGGACCCGGCCGGGGTCGCGACGAAGGACCTCGCCGAGCACCTCGGCCGCAAGCCGCAGTCCCTGTCCCCGGCCCGCGATGGCCTCATCAAGAAGGGACTCGTGTTCTCCGCCGAGCGCGGCCGCATCGCCTTCACCGTGCCCCACTTCGGGCGGTACCTGAGGTCCCAGCCGGAGCTGTGAGGCGGAGCGGAGGGGGCAGCCGTCGCGGGGGCGGACGTCCGACCGGCGCCCTTCCAGTTGTTTACTTTAAGGCGTAAACTCAACAAGCAGGGGTCGAACGTTCACTTTAGGAGCTACGTGGGAATCTGGGAGTCGGCCGAATGGGTCGCCGCTGAGACTTCGGGCATCCCGCGGCGCGACCGGAAGGCCGGGAGCTTCCGCACCTACCTTCCGGACACGCTCGTGGGCATGCCGCTCGTCCTCGGCCGCGAGGTCGACGCACGTGTGGCCGAGGCCGAACAGGCCGTGCGCCGGCTCGACCGGCGCGCGGGAGCGGACCTGGCCGGAGTCTCGCGGTACCTGCTGCGCTCGGAGGCGATTGCTTCCTCGCGCATCGAGGGGATCGCGCCGAATCCGCGGAACGTCGCGCTCGCGGAGCTCGGTCTGTCCGAGGATGTCTCGGGGATCAGCGAGCAGGCGCAGCTCGTCGCGAACAATATGACGATCGTGAAGTCCGCGACCACGGCTCTCGTCGCCGCACCGACGGTGCAGATCGACGACGTGGTCAGCCTGCAGCGCGCGCTGCTCCCGGATGCACACCGGATGCACGGGGTGCGGACGCGCCAGAACTGGATCGGCGGGTCGGGCCGTCACCCGCTCGACGCCGACTTCGTGCCCCCTGCGCCGCAGCGCGTGCACGGGCTGCTCGACGACTGGATCACCTACCTCAACGGGGCGGCTCACTCCCCGGTCATCCAGGCGGCGCTCGTCCATGCGCAGTTCGAGACGATCCATCCCTTCGCCGACGGCAACGGTCGAGTGGGACGTGCTCTCATCCACACGGTGCTCGCCCGGCGCGGACTGACCTCCGGGGCAGTGCTGCCGGTCAGCCTCGTGCTGTCGACGCTCAGCGGAGAGTACGTCGCTGGGCTCACCGCCTACCGCCATGCCGGTGCACCCGGTTCCTCCGACGCCATCGACGCCGTGGAGCGGTGGATCACCACCTTCGCCGACGCGGTGATCGAAGCGAGCATCCAGGCTCTGAGCTTCGCCGAGGACCTCGACGAGCTGCGCGGACAGTGGAACGAGCGCCTGGACGGGCACCGCCGGCGTGAAGGCAGGACTCGCCGACTGCGCAGCGATTCGGCCGTGACTCTCGTGCTCCGGGACCTCCCGGGATCGCCGGTGCTCACGCCGGCGACCGTGCAGCGGATCCATGACGTGACCGCGGCAGCCGCGGTCAAGGCGCTCGACGAACTCGAGGCCGCTGGAATCCTCGAGACCCGATCGATCGGCAAGCGTCGACGCGCATACATCGCCTCAGAAGTCCTCGATCTCGTGGCGGCCACCGAGCGGCGGTTGGCGAGCACTCGATTCGACACCCGGCTGGGCCCACCGGTGCGTCCGGTCCCGGTCGGACAGCCCACACCCTGAAGCACGCCCCGCCGGCAGCGGCCGTGCCCGGACATGACATCCGGTGACGCCGGATTACGGGAGAAGACGGGACTCCGACCCCGCCCGCGCCTCGGCGGCGAGAATCGACACCATGACGACAACAGCACCGGCCGCCCAGACGGCCCACCCGACCACCGTCCCCACGACCTCCGCCGCCGAGCGGGCCGAGCGCCTGACCCGCGCCGGGCAGGAGTGGGGCGAGCGCATCGCCGCCGACCGCACGAGCGCCCACCTCACCAGTCGCGCGACCGCAGCCGGCGTCGGCACCGTCGCGACCACCGTGCGCGCCGGCCGGCACGCGTTCATCGTCGACGAACCCGCGGCCCTCGCCGGAGACGACGCCGGGCCGAGCCCGGTCGACTACGTGCTCGGCGCGCTCGCCGGCTGCCAGGTCGTGGTCTACCGGCTCTACGCTCAGACTCTCGGCATCCCGTTCGACGAGATCGCCGTCACCGCCGAGGCCGACCTCGATGCCGCCCGCCTGCTCGGTGCCGACGACTCGGTGCGCCCGGGCTTCTCCGAGGTCCGCATCCACATCACCCTCAACGGTGAGGAGACCCAGGAGCGCTACGAGGAGCTGCGCGCCGCCGTCGACGCCAACTGCCCCGTCCTCGACATCATCGAGAACCCGGTGCCGGTGCGCACGACCGTCACCCGCGGCTGAGGGGGCGCGGGTCCCGGACGGCCCGTCCCGGTACGCTGGCGGTGTCATCGAAGGGAAGGCCCATCATGATCACCGACACCACCCGGACCCGCGTCGCCGAGGCGATCGACGGGCTCCCGCTGCGCACCGAGCTGATCACGGCCGGAGACCGCACCGGTCCGGCGTTCGCGCTCGCCCAGACCCTCGAGCTCACCGCCTCCCCGGCCGAGGTGTGGGCCCACCTCACCGACCCCGCGCTCCTCGCGCAGTGGTCGCCGATCGTGCCGGACCGACCGCTCGACTCCGTGGGCCCCGCAGCCTCCCGTGAGAACCCCGGTGACGACCCCGTCGACGCGACCGTCATCACCGCCGAGGCGCCCCGCCACCTCTCCCATCGCTGGGGTCCCGGCCTCGTCACCTGGACGATCGTCGAGCGCCCGGACGGGTGCACGCTCGGCATCGGACAGGACTTCGCCTCCGACGCCGAGGCGGCGATGACCGCCGAGGGCTGGCACGTGTGCTTCGCCGTGCTGAGCCTGCGGCTGCGCGGCATCGACGTCGAGCGGGTCGTCGGGACGGACGCGATGGCAGTCGGCTGGGAGGACCTCTCCGCGCAGTACTCCGACGGGTCGCCGCGGTCGGACTGACCCGCCCCAGTAGACTGCACCTCATGGGTAAGAAGTCCAAGAAGTCCAAGGAAGAACTCATCGCCAAGCGGCTCGCCAAGGCGCAGGCCGGCGCCTTCGTCCAGCGCCCCTTCGAGGGGCTGCCGTTCGAGGCCGACCTCGTGTGCCTGCGCGAGCTCGTGCCCGCCGCGACGGCGACCGCGAAGCTCACCGAGGAGTACGGCGGCGACGAGATCACGTTCGCCTCGCTCCTCCCGGCGGCCTGGCAGGCGCTCCACCGCGCCGACGGCGTGATCATGGCCGGCCTCCAGGTCCCGTTCTCCTCCCCGGACCCCTCGCGCGACATCGCCGCTTCGGTCCTCGCGGTCAAGGAGCGCGAGCCCGGCGCCTACGCCGAGGCCGACTCGAACCCGGGCGAGGGTCCGCGCCTCCAGGACATCCTCGACACCTCCGTCCCGTTCTCCGTGAGCGTGAGCGAGACCTTCGACTACTGGCTGCCGGAGGACACCGCGCAGCAGGACGAGGACATCGCCGCCGCCCTCGAGCAGGCGAACGAGAACATCAGCCCGACGGAGAAGCTCGTCTCCGCCGATGCCGCGTACTGGACCGAGATGGGCGGGCGGATCTACGTCCGCTGGGCCCGCACGGACGGCGAGGACACCGTGATGAACGGCCTCGCCCGCCTCCACGCGCGCGGCGACAACACGCTCGGCGGGATCGGCAAGTACCTCGGCTGCTTCCGCGCCCACGGCATCGTGATCCCGGTGTGGGAGCTGCCCGACGGCACCCAGCCCGACGAGGTCGAGGAGCCGCTCGCGGCGTTCGACACGCAGCTCACCGAGGCCATGGCGGAGACGGGGAACCTCGACTTCGAGGAGCGGCGGGCGAAGGCCGGCGTCGTCTCCCGCCAGCTCACCATCCGCTGATGACCGGCGCACACCCGGAGCCCGGAGCGCCCGTGCCCGCGGCGCCCGTCGCGGTCGCCGCGATCATCCCGGCCAAGGACGAGGCGCGGCGCATCGCCGCCACGGTGGCCTCCGCGCGGCGGATCCCCGGCGTCGACCTCGTGCTCGTCGTCGACGACGGCTCCGGTGACGACACCGCCGCGCTCGCCGCGGAGGCGGGCGCCCGGGTCGTCTCCCACCGGAAGAACCGCGGCAAGGCGGCGGCGATGATGACCGGCGCGTTCGCGGTGCGCAATCGCGAGATCTCCGGACTGGCTCCCGGCGAGAAGGTGCGGCACCGCGCCCTGCTGTTCATCGACGGCGACCTCGAGGACTCGGCGGCGAACACCGCGCCGCTCACCGCTCCGGTGCTCGCCGGTCGAGCGGACATGACGATCGCGATCCTGCCCCCGCAGAAGCGCGTCGGAGGCGGATTCGGATTCGTCGTCGGGCTGGCGAAGAGGGGGATCCGCGAACTCGCCGGATTCGAGGCGACCCAGCCGCTGTCCGGCATGCGCTGCCTCACCCGCGAAGCATTCGACGCCGCCCTGCCGTTCGCCGCCGGCTGGGGTGTCGAGACCGGGATGACGATCGACGTCATCAACGCCGGCCTGCGCGTCGAGGAGGTCGAGTGCGACCTCCACCACCGCGTCACCGGCAAGGATCTCAAGGCCCAGCTCCACCGCGCCGCCCAGTACCGCGATGTCGCCCGGGCGCTCCTCGTCCGCCGGCTGCGGAAGCGGAGCCGGGGCGCGACAGCGCCGGCAGCGGGTCCCGGTACCCCGGCAGCCGGTCCCGGCTCCGCGGTCGACGAGGACGGTGCCCGGTCATGACGACGTTCGGCTACCTCGGCCCGGAGGCGACCTTCACCGAGGCCGCGCTCATCCAGCTCCTCGCCGCGCGCGGCATCACCGACGCCACCCGGGTGCCCATGCACAACGCCGAGGCGGCGCTCTCCGGGCTCGCGCGCGGGGAGCTCGACGGCGCGGTCGTGCCGATCGAGAACTCGCTCGAGGGCGGGGTGCCGGCCACCCTCGATGCGCTCACCCGCAACGGGCACCTGCAGATCGTCGCGGAGACGCTCGTGCAGGTGACCTTCGTCCTCGCGGTGCGCCCGGGCACGACGCTCGACGAGGTGCGCAGCTTCTCCACCCATCCCCACGGCGAGGCGCAGACCCGCGCGTGGATCAGCGAGCACCTCGGCGGCGCACACTATCTGCCGGCGTCGTCCACGGCCGCCGCGGCCCGCGACCTCGCCGCCGGCGACGTCGAGTACCAGGCGGCGATCTGCCCGGCGCTCGCCGCCGAGAGGTACGGCCTCGAGGTGCTCGCCGAGGACATCGGCGACCGGGACGACGCGATCACCCGCTTCGTCCTCGTGCGCACCCCGGCCGACCTGCCCGCGCCCACGGGGTCGGACAAGACGACGATCGTCGCGGTGCTGTCGAGCGACCGCGCCGGTGCGCTCCTCGAGCTCCTCGAGCAGTTCGCCGCGCGCGGGGTCAACATGTCGCGGATCGAATCGCGTCCCACCGGGGACGGGCTGGGCCTCTACCAGTTCTCGATCGACCTCCAGGGGCACATCGCGGAGGCGCGGATGGCCGAGGCGCTCATGGGCGTCCACCGGGTCGCGCGCCGGATGCAGTTCCTCGGGTCGTACCCCGCAGCCGCCGGGGACACGGTGATCGTCGACCCGCGCACCACGGACACCGCGTTCGACGAGGCCCGCGCCTGGCTCGACGACATCCGCACCCCACCCCAGACCTCAATTTCCAAAGGTTCCTGAGAGCCGATCCGCAGTTCTTCGCAATCTCACGGGCCGTCTCCGCGAGCGGAAGCGATGTCTGCGGCTCCTCGGTCCGCGGCCGCCGGTCCGCCTGCTCACCGCCGTGTCTGTTGTCAGGCGGCCCGGCGTCGCGGATACTGTGGAGGCGTACTACACCGTAAGGCGCATTGTCCCCGCCGGGGACGGTCGAACCAACCAGGGCGCTGCCCGGGAGGATCGAGGTCCAGCCTCTGCGGTGCACCCAGTTCAGGAGACAGTCATGGGATTCGGAGTCGGAGTCTTCCTCATCCTCGTCGGAGCCATCCTCGCGTTCGCCGTGCAGGACGCCTGGAGCGTCATGGACCTCACCATGGTCGGCTACATCTGCATCGGCGTGGGCATCCTCGCCCTCATCCTCGGGTTCGTCACCCTCGCTTCGCGGCGCCGCCGGTCCGAGGTGACCTACCGCGAGACGTCGGCCGCGCCGCACGGCCGCGGCGGGAACGTCGAGCGCACCGAGCGCTACAACGACGGCCTCTGACGCACCGCTGCGCGCAGCGTCCCGCGATCCGCTCGCGGAGCTGCCGCACGTCCGGCCCGGTCGACCGCACCTCGGTGGCCGGGCCGGTGCGATCCCCGATGTGATCACGGTGCCAGCGCCGCCGCCCGCGCGGCATCGCACCGAGCTCGCGTCCCCTACCCGCTCTCTCCCCGCTCCGACCCGACCCGAAGGACCACCCATGACCGCAGTCGTCGTCCGCCCCGCCGAACCCGCCGACGTCGAGGAGATCCACGCCCTCGTCGTCGAGCTCGCGATCTACGAGAAGGAGCCCGCGGAGACGGTCAAACTCACCGCGGACACGCTGCGCGAACAGCTGTTCGGCGCGCGTCCGGCGATCTTCGCCCACGTCGCCGAGGCGCCCGCCGGCTCGGGGCGGCGGATCGACGGCTTCGCGCTGTGGTTCCTCAACTACTCGACCTGGGAGGGCGTCCACGGGATCTACCTCGAGGACCTCTTCGTGCGGCCCGAGGCGCGCGGCGGCGGACTCGGCAAGGCCCTGCTCCAGCAGCTCGCCCGCACTGCGGTGGAGCGCGGCTACGCCCGCGTCGAATGGTCGGTGCTCAAGTGGAACGCTCCCTCGATCGCCTTCTACCGCAGCGTCGGGGCGTTCCCGCAGGAGGAATGGGACACCTTCCGCCTCACCGGGGAGGCGCTGGCGGAGTTCGGTCGCTGACGGCGTCCCGGGCCTCGCCGGTTCCGCGACCGGGGGTGGTTCAGGCCCCCTCGGCGCGCTCCTCGATACCGCACCATTCGGCGATGAAGAGCGCGATCGATCCGGTGATCCGCCGCACCGACTCGAGGTCGACGCATTCGTCGTTGCCGTGGATCGCTCGGGAGATCGGGCCGTACACCAGGGTGGGAATGTCGGCGTACTGGACGAACACCCGCCCGTCGAGGTACCCGGGGGTGGTGAACGACTCGAGCTCCGCCCCGAACGCGGCGCGGTGCGCGCGCTCGAGCACCGCCTCGGCGTCCGATCCCTCCTCGAGCACGTAGCCCTCGGCGTAGAAGCCGGTCCGGGTCGCAGCGGCGGTGATCGGATTCCCGTTCGCGTCCGCGGTGATCGCGGCGAGCGCCTCGGTGATGGCCGCCCAGCCGGCATCCGCGCTGGTGCCGGGATAGAGCGCGCACCGGAGGTCGACCTCGCACCAGGCGGGCACGCTCGAACCCCAGTCGCCGCCGCGGATCATCCCGACGTTGAGGTTGATCGGGTGGTCGAGGTCCTCGAAGTGGCGGTGCTGCGCCTTCTCCGCGTTCCACCGGTCCTCGAGGGCGCGAAGCTCGCCGACGACGAAGTAGGCGGCATCGATCGCGTTGAACCCGGTGGCCATCTCGCGCACGTGCGTGGGACGCCCGGTCACGCGGACGCGGAACCAGATGACGCCGACGTTCGCGCGGACGAGCATGTCCTCCTCGGGCTCGGGGATGACCACGGCCTCGGCGGTGTATCCGCGCATGAGCGCGGACAGGGAGCCGTTGCCGGTGCACTCCTCCTCGGCGACGGACTCGACGTGGATCCGGCCGCATGGGGCGAACCCGGCCTCGCGGATCGCGTCGAGCGCGAAGAGGTTCGCCGCGAGGCCGGCCTTCATGTCTCCGCTGCCGCGGCCGTACAACCAGCCGTCGCGGACCTCCGCATCCCAAGGGGAGCGCGACCACTGGTCCTCGGGTCCCTCGGGGACGACGTCGATGTGGCCGTTGAGGATGAGCGATCGCCCGCTCTCGGTCACCGGACGATACGTGCCCACGACGTTCTCCACGTCGTCGTAGGGCACCTCGACGAATCCGGCACCCGGATGCGCGAAGAGCTCCACCGGGTCGAGCGCCCACCGGTCGATCTCGAGACCGCGCTCCGCCATGGCGCGTTCCATGAGGTCCTGGGCGGAACGTTCCGCCGTGCGCCGGGACGGGTGCCGGACGAGCTCCTGGATGAACCGGACCTCGTCGTCGAAGCGGGCGTCGACGGCGCGCAGGATCCGGGAGCGCGTCTCCTCGCTCAGCGTCGCGCCGGCCGTTCCGCCGCCGGCTGGGCCTGCTCCCGAGCGTTCGTCGGAGTCCATGCCCGTGCGCGCGTTCGCGCCGGGATTCGGGGTCTGCTGCTCGTCCATGGCGGATTCCCTTCGCTGAGTGTCCCGGGCGTCGCCGGTTCGGCGCCCGGGGGCGGATCAGGCGCGGCGCGGTGCCAGGTGCTGCACCCCGGTGCAGCCGAGCTGCTGCTCGAGGCGGGTGAGGTCGTAGGTGCGCTCGTGGATGACCTGCCGGATCGTGGTGCGGGTGATCGGGGGCCGGGTGCCCTTCTTGCGCGCCCGCCGTTCGGCATACCAGGCCCGGGCCATCGCGAGGTCCGCGGGCACCTCGTCGAGGACGACCCGCTCCTCGCCTGCGCGCGCCAGGTAGGTGAGGAGCGCCTCCTTGAGGACATAGGGCTTGGGGTCGCCGACGTTGATCGGGCCGGAGACATCCGGCCGGGCGATCCCGGCGAGCACGGCCTCGACGAGGGTGTCGATGTGGGTGAGGGTGATCCGCTTGCGCCCGCCGCCGGGGATCCGCAGCTGGCCGCCCTCGATGATCGCCCGCAGGCGGGGGAACAGGGTGGTGTCCCCCGGGCCGTAGACCACGGAGGGTCGGAGGACGAGGGTCTGCGGGCGCACCCGCTGGATGACGGTCTCCGCGAGCGCCTTGGAGAGCTCCGGGCCCGAGGGGTAGCGCGCCTCGGCGACGGGGCCGGCCTCCTCGTAGAGGCGGTCGTGGTCCCGCTGCGGATCGTAGACCTCGGTCGAGGAGAGATGGATGATGCGCTGACCGGGGAAGGCGTCGAGGACGTGCCGTGTCCCGATGACGTTGACCGCGTGGAGCTCATCCGCGTCCGCCCAGTCGTCGACGATCCCGGCGCAGTGGATCACCGTCTCGAGGTACGGCAGCGCGCGGAGCACCTCCGGGCCGGCGGCCTCACGGACATCCCAGGTCACGTGCGCCAGGCCCGGAATCCCGGGGTCGGTGCGGCCCAGGCTGACGACGCGCCGGCCCTCGTCCAGCAGCCGCTGGACGACGGCGCGCCCGATGAACCCCGATGCTCCGGTGACGACGATCGACATGCACTCCCCTTCTTCACTCCCAGGCTAATCGGCTCGGGCTGCCGGGCAGGGCATTGGCCGGTGTGTCCGTGGCAGCGCGCGCCCGGCGGCCGAGGACAGCGCTCGTGGACCACGCCCCGCGGCCGCGGACCGCGCGCCCGGCGGCTGAGGACCGCGCTGGACGACCGCGCGTGAGATTGCGAAGAAGTGCGGATCGGCTCTCAGGAACCTTCGGAAATTGCTGTTCGGGTCAGATGCGGTCGAGGGCGCGGGTGAGGTCGGCGATGAGGTCCTCGGCGTCCTCGATCCCCACGGACAGGCGCACGAGGTTCTCCGGCACCTCGAGGTCGGTGCCCTGGACCGAGGCGTGGGTCATGTCGTACGGGTACTCGATGAGCGATTCGATGCCGCCGAGCGACTCCGCGAGCGTGAACACCTCGGTGTGAGCGACGAGGTCCCGGGCTGCCGCGCGCCCGCCGCTCACCTGGATCGACATCATCCCGCCGAACAGGCCCTCGCGCATCTGCCCGGCGGCGACCGCGTGGCCGGGATGCGATTCGAGGCCGGGGTAGAGGATCCGCTCGATCTTCGGGTGGCCCGTGAGCGCCTCGACGAGAGCCGCGGCGTTCGCGCTGTGCTGCTTGACCCGGACCGCGAGCGTCTTGATCCCGCGCATGGTCAGCCACGCGTCGAACGGGCTCGACACCGCTCCGGCGGCGTTCTGCATGTAGCCGATCGCCTCCGCGTGGGAGTCGTCGGCGAGCACGAGCGCACCGCCCACGACGTCGGAGTGGCCGCCGAGGTACTTCGTCACCGAGTGCACGACGATGTCCGCCCCGAGGGCGATCGGGTTCTGCAGGTAGGGGGTGGCGAAGGTGTTGTCGACGACGAGGATCGCCCCGGCCTCGTGGGCCAGGCGCGCGGTCTCGCGGATGTCGACGACGTTGAGGAGCGGATTCGTGGGCGTCTCCACCCAGACGACCTTCGGACGGTGCGCGGCGATCGCCGCGGCGGCGGTGCCCGCATCGGTGAGGTCGACCGCGAAGTGCTTGACGCCCCATTGGCCGAACACCGCGTTGATGAGCCGGAAGGTGCCGCCGTAGGCGTCGTTGCCGAGCAGGATGGTGTCGCCGGGCGCGGTGAGCGCGCGGAGCAGCGCGTCCTCGGCGGCGAGGCCCGAGGCGAAGGAGAAGGCCCGGCTGCCGCCCTCGATCGCGGCGAGCTGCGCTTGGAGAGCATCGCGGGTGGGGTTGGCGCTGCGGGAGTACTCGTAGCCGCTGCGGAATCCGCCCACCCCGTCCTGCTTGTAGGTCGAGCTCATGTGAAGGGGCGGGATCACCGCACCGGTGCGCGGGTCCGGGTCCTGCCCGGCGTGGATGGCCTTGGTGGAGAAGGAGTCGACGATCGGGTTCTCGGTCACTGGAAGTCCTTTCGGTCGGCGGCCCAGCGGGCGAAGGCGGTGCGGTCGATGAGGGCGATAGGTCGCCCGGAGTCGTAGACGAGGGCGGCGGGCGCGGTGCGGAGCTTCTCGCGCAGCGTCGCGGCCTCCTGGCGGGTGCCGACCTTCGGCAGCTCGATGAGCGAGTCGGTCAGGGTCCCGACCTCCGTCCGGCCGTCGACCGGCGCGTCGCCGAGGAGCAGGGAGGTGAGCGCGGTGCGCTCGAGGGCGCCGTAGATGTTGAATTCGGTGGCGGCGTCCGGGTCCGCGACGAGGAGCACATCTCCGGAGAGCTCGGCCACCGCGCGGGAAAGCGGGGTGTCCGGTCCGGTGCAGGCGTACTCACCCGGCGTGAGCCCGAGGTCGGAGACGACGTCCGCGACGGCGGTGCCGCTCGCCCGGCCCGCATCGCGGGTGTCCTCGACCTCACCGCCGCTCGGGACGACGTCGCCGCCGGTTCGGGCGGCGGTGGCGAAGCCGTGCTCGTCCATCCACTCGTCGTTGAAGATCTTGTCGATGTAGCCGCGGCCGGAGTCCGGGAGCACGACGACGACGACGGCGTCCTCGTCGAGGTCGCGGGCGACCTCGAGCGCGGCGACGACCGCCATGCCCGACGAGCCGCCGACGAGCAGCCCCTCCTCGACGGCGAGCCTGCGCGTCATCTCGAAGGAGGCGGCGTCGTCGACGGTGACGAAGCCGTCCGGCA
The DNA here is from genome assembly GCF_900184225.1 of Brevibacterium ihuae. Classification (NCBI taxonomy): domain Bacteria; kingdom Bacillati; phylum Actinomycetota; class Actinomycetes; order Micrococcales; family Brevibacteriaceae; genus Brevibacterium; species Brevibacterium ihuae. Next base: position 1,381,760 of record NZ_FXWZ01000003.1, read on the forward strand.
CGGACGGGTCGTAGGTGTCGGGGATCATGTCCTCGCCGACGCCCTCGACGTAGTAGCCGTGGAGCTGCGCGGAGTGGTCGGCGTAGATCGAGCCCGCGGGGTCGGCGGCGATGACGCGCACGCGGCCGTCGGACGCCTCGTGGAGGTAGCGGCCGGTGCCGGTGATCGTGCCGCCGGTGCCCGGCCCCATGACGACGTGGCTGACCCTGCCCTCGGTGTCGTTCCAGATCTCGGGTCCGGTCGTCCGGTAGTGGGCGGCGGGCCCGGCCTGGTTGGAGAACTGGTCGGGCTTGAAGGCGCCCGCGCGCTCGCGGGTGAGGCGATCGGAGACGCCGTAGTAGGACTCGGGGGAGTCGGGGGCGACGTTGGTCTTCGTGACGACGACCTCGGCGCCGTAGGCCGACAGCAGGTCCCGCTTGCCCTTGCCGACCTTGTCCGGGGTGACGAACACCGCGTCGTACCCGCGGATCGCGGCGACCATCGCCAGTCCCACGCCGGTGTTGCCCGAGGTGGGCTCGACGATCGTGCCGCCCGGGCGGAGCTGTCCGGAGGCCTCGGCGTCGGCGATGAGGCTCACCGCGATCCGGTCCTTGATCGAGCCGCCGGGGTTCATGTACTCGAGCTTCGCGAGCACGGTGGCCCGGATGCCGCGGGTGACCGAGTTGAGGCGGACGAGCGGGGTGCTGCCGACGAGATCGAGAACGGAGTCTGCGTACTTCACTGGGATCCTGACGCTGGTGGCGGAAGGGCTGCGGCCGGGGTGCTCGCGCGGAGTCCGCCGCGGCCGGGATGCTCCGATCCTAGGACAGGGCGGAGCGCCGCGTCACACGGTCTCACTCCTGCACGGAGTGCCGCGTCGCACGGTCGCGTGCGCACGGTGGTGTGCGCGGGCGACGAGGCGCGGGGCCGCGCAGGTGCTCAGGAGCGGTGCCGGCGTGCACCGGTCATCAGGACCGGCCGCGCCACTGCGGTTCGCGCTTGGTGAGGAAGGCGTCGATGCCTTCGCGCGCGTCCGGCATCACCGCATTGTCGGCCATCACCCGGCTCATCCGGGAGTAGGCGTCCGAGGTCGACAGGTGGATCTGCTCGTAGAACGCCCGCTTGCCGATCGCGACCGTCGCCGAGGACGCCTGCGCGACGCGGGCCGCGAGCGCGGCGGCCGCGTCCTCGAGCTCGCCGGGGGCGGCGACGTCGGACACGAGGCCGCGGGCGAGCGCCTCCTCCGCGGACAGCATGTCCCCGGTGAGGAGCATGCGCAGGGCGGTCTTGCGGTCGACGGCGCGGCTGAGCGCGACCATCGGGGTCGAGCAGAACAGCCCGATGCGCACGCCGGGGGTGCCGAAGCGCGCCTCGCTCGAGGCGACCGCGAGGTCGCAGGTCGCGACGAGCTGGCAGCCGGCTGCGGTGGCGACCCCCTGGACCCGGGCGATGACCGGCTGCGGGATCTCCTGGATGAGGAGCATGAGCTCGGAGCAGGTCTCGAAGATCTCCTGCTGCTCGGGGTGCTCGGCGCAGCCGACCTCCTTGAGGTCGTGGCCGGAGGAGAACACGTGCCCGGCTGCGGCGAGCACGATCGCGTGGACGTCGGTGCGCTCGCCGAGCGCCCGGAACGTGTCGATGAGGGAGCGCATGAGCTCGAGGGAGAGCGCATTGCGGGTGGCGGGGTGGTTGAGGGTGACTGTGGCTACGGTGTCCTCGACGCTGAGGAGGACGATCTCTTCGCTCATGGATCCAGTGTGCCCGATGGCACGGACGCCGTCAGCGGTCCGCCGCCATACTGCGTCCGGATGGAAGGCGGTGCGGTACCCGTGCAGGAGTCCGCACTGCCGCGCTCCGGAAGTCGCGCAGCACTGCCCGACAGGCCGCGCTGCCCCGCTCAGGAGGCGAGGAGCACCCCGCTCAGCCCGGTGGCGGCGACGGCGAAGGTCGAGATCGCGGCGAGCGCGAACGGCCGGGCGCCCACCCGGCGGAGGAGCGACAGCCGGACTCCGGCGCCGAGCGCGAACATCGCGGCCGCGAGGAGCGCCGACTGCACGAGTCCCGCGGCATCGACGACCGCGGCGGGCACGATCCCGGTGGAGCGGAGCGCGACCATCGCGACGAATCCGGCGACGAACAGCGGGACGAGGGGCGGCAGGGTCGCGGCCTCGCCGTCCGCGCGCGAGCGGAGGGTGCGGCGGCGATGGGCGGAGACGAGGAGCACCACCGGCGCGAGGAGCAGGACGCGGGCGAGCTTGACGAGCACGGCCGCGCTCAGGGCCGCCGCGCCCAGGGTGCCGCCGATCGCGACGACCTGGGCGACCTCGTGCACCGCGGCGCCGGCCCACAGTCCGGTGACATCCGCATCGAGGCCGAGGGCGGCCGCTGCGAGCGGGAGCGCGGGGATCATGAGCGTGCCGAAGACGACGACGAGCGCGACTGCGGTGACGACCTCCTCCTCGTCCTCGGTGCGCACGACGCCGTCCACCGCGGCCACCGCGGCCGCCCCGCAGATCGAGAACCCCGAGGCGATGAGCAGCGTCTGCGTCCCCGACAGCCCGAGGAGCCGGCCGGCGAGCAGCGTGACTGCGAATCCCACGGCGACGACCGCGACGACGGTGACGATGATCCCGGCGCCGAGACCGAGGATGTCGCCGAGCACGAGCTGGAGCCCGAGCAGCACGATGCCCGCCCGGAGCAGGCGCTTGGCGGCGAAGGCGAGCCCGGGCTCGACCTGCTCGGGAAGGGGGAGAAGATTGCGGGTGAGGATCCCGAGGACGATCGCGATGAGCAGGACGCTCACCGTCGGCAGGAGGGCGGCGATCCCGAGCGCCGCGAGGACCCCGACGGCGGCGAGCCCCAGACCGGGGACGACGCGACGGGTCGCTCCGGCGTGGGAGTGCGGGGCCTGGGCGATCGAGGGCATGCGTTCCAGCCTCTCTGAGTCCGGAGGCCGCCGGTAGACCCGATTCCCGCATCCGGGCATATCCTGGTGATATGACGATGCGCTGGCCGGACCTTGCGGTCCTCGAGCTCCTCACCGCGATCGGTGAGCACGGGAGCCTGGGTGCCGGCGCCCGTGCGGTCGGGATGGCCCAGCCCAATGCGAGTCGCGCGATCCGGGCGCTCGAGCGCCGGATCGGCGTCGATCTGCTCGTGCGTCGGCCGGGCGGTTCCCGACTGAGCGAGGAAGGCGCGGTCGTCGTCGACTGGGCCCGCGGCGTGCTCTCCGCCGGCCGCGAGTTCGTCTCCGTCACCCAGGCGCTGTCGGCCGAGCGCGCCGCCCACCTCGACCTCGCGGCGAGTATGACCGTCGCCGAGCACCTCGTGCCCGGGTGGCTCGCCGAGCTGCGCCGCGGGCACCCCGAGGCCGAGGTGCGCCTCCGGGTCCACAACTCCTCCCACGTGTTCGAGCTCGTCGCCTCCGGGAGCTGCGAACTGGGATTCGTCGAAACCCCGCACGCGCATCCGGAGCTCCGCACCCGCGTCGTGGCCCGGGACCGGCTCGTGGTCGTCGTGCCACCCGCCCACCCGTGGGCCGAGCGCACCGCTGGCCTCACCCCGGCGGAGCTCGCGGCCACGCCGCTCGTCGTCCGCGAGCCGGGATCGGGCACGCGCGTCACGCTCGACGAGGCGCTCGCCGCCCACGATCCGGTGCCGCCGGCGCTCGAGTCGGGCAGCAACGCCGCCGTGCTCGCGAGCGTCACGGCCGGGGCGGGACCCGCGGTGCTGAGCGAGCTCGTGATCTCCGGACCGCTCCGGCGCGACGATCTCATCGCGATCCCGGTGGTCGGCCTCGACCTCGGCCGCGAGATCCGCGCGGTGTGGCGCGGGCCGCGCCCCACCCCGCTCGCCGAGGCGCTCATCGAGGTCGCCCGGGCGACCTGAGGCAACCGGACAGGAGACGGAAGCGGTCCGGTCCCGGGCCACCCGCACCTCCCGGAGCTGCCACGATCTGCCCACCCGGGCGGCCGGTGCCCGACATCCGGCCGCCGCGCACCGAATTTCCGTCCGGATACAGACTTGAGCGGAATAGACTCAACCCTGGTGATGTTGTCCCATCAGACGCCCGAAGAAGGCACGGATTCGAAAGGACACCATCCATGACCGCACAGTTCACGACGAAGTCGCAGGAAGTGCTCTCGGCCGCGGTGAAGGACGCCGTGGACCGGGGCCACTCGCAGGTCGACCCCGCACACATCCTGCTCGCCCTGCTCACCCAGCCGGAGAGCATCGCCGGCGCGCTCCTCGAGCATCTCGGCGCGAGCTCCGCCGCCGTGCGCTCCGAGGTCGAGCAGGTCCTCGCCGGCCTGCCGAGCGTGTCCGGCACCAACCAGGCGCAGCCGAGCCTCTCCCGCAGCGGCCTCCAGCTCGTCACCACCGCGGAGAAGGAGATGGCCGCCCTCGGCGACCAGTTCATCTCCACCGAGCACCTGCTCATCGCCGCCACGGCCGACTCCGGCCCGGTTCGCTCCCTGCTGGGCCGCAACGGGGTCACCCGCGACGGCCTCCTCGCCGCGCTGCCGGAGGTGCGCGGCGGTCGCAAGGTCACGAGCGAGAACCCCGAGGACACCTTCCAGGCGCTCGAGAAGTACGGCGTCGACCTCACCGCCGCCGCGCGCGAGGGGAAGCTCGACCCGGTGATCGGCCGCGACTCCGAGATCCGCCGGGTGGTCCAGGTGCTCTCGCGCCGGACGAAGAACAACCCGGTGCTCATCGGCGAGCCCGGCGTCGGCAAGACCGCCGTCGTCGAGGGCCTCGCCCAGCGCATCGTCGCCGGCGACGTCCCGGACTCGCTCCGCAACAAGACGCTCATCAGCCTCGACATGGCAGGCATGGTCGCCGGCGCCAAGTACCGCGGCGAGTTCGAGGAGCGCCTCAAGGCCGTGCTCGAGGAGATCAAGTCCTCCGACGGCCAGGTCGTGACGTTCATCGACGAGATCCACACCGTCGTCGGCGCCGGGGCCACCGGCGACTCCGCGATGGATGCCGGCAACATGCTCAAGCCGATGCTCGCGCGCGGTGAGCTGCGGCTCGTCGGCGCGACCACGCTCGACGAGTACCGCGAGAACATCGAGAAGGACCCCGCGCTCGAACGCCGCTTCCAGCAGGTGTTCGTCGGCGAGCCGAGCGTCGAGGACTCGATCGCGATCCTCCGCGGCCTCAAGGAGCGCTACGAAGCGCACCACAAGGTGACGATCGCCGACTCCGCGCTCGTCGCCGCGGCGTCCCTGTCGAACCGCTACATCTCCGGCCGTCAGCTGCCGGACAAGGCGATCGACCTCGTCGACGAGGCGGCGTCCCGCCTGCGGATGGAGATCGACTCCGCCCCCATCGAGATCGACGAGCTCACCCGGGCCGTCGACCGCCTCAAAATGGAGGAGATGGCTCTCGAGCGCGAGAGCGACGCCGCCTCGGTCGAACGGCTCGCGGTGCTCCGCGAGGACCTCGCCGACAAGCAGGAGGAGCTCGCGGGACTCAACGCGACGTGGGAGACCCAGCGCGCCGGCCTCAACCGGGTGGGCGAGCTCAAGCAGAAGCTCGACGACCTGCGCTCGCAGGCCGAGATCGCCCGCCGCGACACCGACCTCGAGACGGCCTCCCGCCTGCTCTACGGCGAGATCCCGGCCGTCGAGCAGGAGATCGCCGCCGCCGAGGCGGAGGAGAAGGCGGCCGGAACCGCCCGTGCGATGGTCGGCGACCAGGTGACCGCCGACGACATCGCCGAGGTGGTCGCCGCCTGGACCGGCATCCCCGCCGGCCGGCTGCTCGAGGGGGAGCGCGACAAGCTCCTCCGCGCCGAGGAGATCATCGGTCAGCGGCTCATCGGCCAGACCTCGGCCGTCGCCTCGGTGTCGGACGCGATCCGGCGGTCGCGGGCAGGCGTGTCCGATCCCGACCGGCCGACCGGCAGCTTCCTGTTCCTCGGTCCCACCGGTGTGGGCAAGACCGAGCTCGCGAAGTCGCTCGCCGACTTCCTGTTCGACGACGAGCGCGCGCTCGTGCGCATCGACATGAGCGAGTACGGCGAGAAGCACTCGGTGTCCCGGCTCGTCGGCGCGCCTCCCGGCTACGTCGGCTACGAGACCGGCGGACAGCTCACCGAGGCGATCCGCCGCCGGCCCTACTCGGTGGTGCTGCTCGACGAGGTCGAGAAGGCGCACCCGGACGTGTTCGACATCCTGCTCCAGGTGCTCGACGACGGCCGGCTCACCGACGGGCAGGGGAGGACCGTGGACTTCCGCAACACGATCCTCATCCTCACCTCGAACCTCGGCTCGCAGTTCCTCGTCGACCAGTCGCTCGAGAAGGAGCAGCGGGAGTCGGCGGTGATGGACGTCGTGCACCGCGCGTTCAAGCCGGAGTTCCTCAACCGGCTCGACGACGTCGTGATGTTCGACCCGCTGTCCATGGAGGACCTCAGCCGCATCGTCGATCTGCAGATCGCGGCGATGCAGGAGCGGCTGGCCGAACGCCGGCTCACCCTGGAGATCACTCCGGCGGCCTCGGAATGGCTGGCGCTCGAGGGCTACGATCCCGCGTACGGCGCCCGGCCGCTGCGCCGCCTCGTGCAGCGCGAGATCGGCGACCGGCTCGCCAAGGAGATCCTCGGCGGCGTCGTCCACGACGGCGACACCATCCGGGTCGATCGCCCGGCGGACGGCGACGCGGATCCCGCGGCCGGCGGTCTCGTCATCACCCCGGTGGGCTGAGCAAGGCCAGCACCCGGAACGGGTTCCGGAACGGAGAGGGAGCGTCCCCGCGGTGACATCACCGCGGGGACGCTCCTCGCTGTGCGGACGCGCAGGCCGTCACGAGCTGGGGAGGAGATTCTCCGAGAAGTCGCTCTCATCGGTGCGGTGGACGAGGCAGTGGATGTGGCGATCGCCGGTGCCCCACGATTCCGCGGTCGGGATGACGTAGCTCGCGGTGAAGTCGTCGCTGAGCTTGGCAGGATCGAGGGCGCCGGCCGTCCCGGACTGGCAGAACGACTGGGCGCTCTCCGTCAGGGTCCCGGTGCTGGGATAGGAGTCGCCCTCGACCTCCTGCTGCGCGTACACCTGGGCGAAGTGCGGCTCATCGCAGTCGACGGTCTGCAGGGACCCGGCGACGTCCGGGTTGACGATGCAGTCGCCGACGGCCAGGTCGGGCTCGCTGCCCGCCGCCTGCGTGACCTCCTCCGTGGGCTGCTCCGCAGGCTCCTCGGTGGGCTGGGCGACCGGGGTCTCCGGCGGCTCGGGCTCGTTCGCGGGGAAGAGGAGGTTCCGGGCGAGCAGTCCGCCGCCGACGAGCAGCGCGAGGACGAGGAACCCGCCCACGACGAGGCCGACGACCAGCCCGGTGCGCTTCTTCCGCGGCGGCTGCGGGCCGCCCGGTCCACCGGGGTATCCGGGTCCTGCGGGTGCTCCGGGATAGCCGCCGCCGGCCGCTGCTCCGGGGTATCCGTGCCCGCCGGCCCCGGTCGGTGCGGCGCCGGGATAGCCTGCCGGAGCTCCGGTGTGCGGACCGGGGCCGGGTGAGCCGGTGTGCGGAGGGCCGACCGGCGCGCCCTGGGGTGCGGAGCCGGCGGGGCCCCGGCCGCCGGGAGCGGAGTACGGTCCGGGCTGTCCGGGGGGACGTGCGCCGTACGGACCGCTCTGCTGAGGCCCGCCCGGGGACGGTGCGCCGGGAGCGCCGGACTGCGGGCCGGCTGCGGGGCCGCCCGGCCGGGCGCCGGGATGCGGTGCCCCAGGACCCGGCTGCGCGCCCTGACCCGAGCCCGGCTGCGGATTGACCTGCGGAGGGTTCGGACGGCGGTAGGGATCGCTGGGGTAGCTCATGCCGTCCAGCCTAGGTCACGGCTCGCCCGCCCTACCACCGTGCGGCGGCGAGTATGGCGGAACTGGAACACGGGCGGCGGCGGGATCACACCGTGTAGTCGACGACGACCGGCGCGTGGTCGGAGGCTCCCTTGCCCTTGCGCTCCTCCCGGTCGACGAAGGCGTCCGCGGCGCGTTCGGCGAGGGCGGCGGAGGCGAGCTGGAAGTCGATGCGCATGCCCTGCTTCTTGGGGAAGCGGAGCTTCTGATAGTCCCAGAACGTGTAGACGCCGGGGCCCGGGGTGAACGGCCGGGCGACGTCGGTGAGACCGCTGTCGAGGAGCGCGGCGAACGCTGCGCGCTCGGGTTCGGAGACGTGCGTGGCGCCCTCGAACTCGGCCATGTCCCATACGTCGTCGTCCTCGGGGGCGACGTTGAAGTCGCCGCACAGCACGAGGGGCGCCTCAGGGGAGTCGGCGAGGGTCCGGGCGACCTCGGCGCGGAGCGCCTCGAGCCACGTGAGCTTGTACACGTAGTGCGGATGGTCGAGCTCGCGGCCGTTGGGCACGTAGAGCGAGTGGACGCGCACGCCGTCGCAGTCGGCGCTGATGGCGCGCGCCTCGACGTCGGCGCTCTCGCCGAAGCCGGGGACGTCGGGGAACCCGATCTCGACGTCCGCCAGTCCCACGCGGCTCGCGATCGCGACGCCGTTCCACTGGTTGAGCCCGTGGAAGGCGACCTCGTAGCCCCGGTCGGAGAACACCTCGGCGGGGAACTGGTCGTCGCGGCACTTGAGCTCCTGGATCGCCAGGACGTCCGTGTCCGAGCGGTCGAGCCAGGCGCCGATCCGGTCCGCCCGGGCCCGGATCGAGTTGACGTTCCATGTGGCGATTCGCATGCCACCCACTGTATCCGGCGGCCCTGCCGCACGCTTCCACCCAGCCGCGAGTATGCCTCCTGCGGCGTCCGGCGCGCGTCGTAGGCTGTCCCCATGGATTCCGCACCGCGCCGCAGGTCTGCCCGTCCGTTCGCCGCCCTGCGTCCGGCAGACGTCCCGGTCGCCCTCGTCACCGGGGCCACGAGCGGCATCGGCCTCGAGTTCGCCCGGGCGCTCGCCGCCGATGGCTACCACCTCGTGCTCGTCGCCCGGACGCTGCCCCGGCTGGAGGAGACCGCCGATCTGCTCGAGGACGAGTTCGGGGTGCCGGTGCGCGTCCTGTCGGCGGACCTCGCGAGCGAGCAGGGCATCGCGACGGTGGTCGCGTTCATCGGGCACGAGCGGGTCGACGTCGTGGTGAACAACGCCGGCTATGGCCTGCCGTACTCCGCGCTCCGCAGCGATCCGGCCGAGCTCGCCGCCCTCGACCGCGTCCTCAACGTCGCGGTGCAGCAGATCTCGTGGCACGCCGCGCAGCGGATGCTCGAGCGCGGTCGCGGCGGGATCATCACCGTCTCCTCGATGGCGGCGCTCACCACGATGGGGGCGTACGCCGCGGCGAAGTCGGCGGCCATGGTGTTCACCGAGAACCTCGCCGGGGAGCTCGCCGGCACGCCGGTCACCGCCACCGCGGTGCTGCCGGGCTACGTGCACACCGAGTTCCACGACCGGATGCGCGTGGACATGTCGAAGCTGCCGTCGGTGGCCTGGGTCGACGCCCGGACCGTCGCGCGCGAAGGGCTGGCCGACGCCCGCGCGGGAAAGGCGGTGTCCGTCCCCGGTCTGCAGTACAAGATCGCCTACCTCATCGCGCAGACGGCGCCGCGGCCGCTCATCCGCGGCGTGAGCAGCGGGTTCCGGGCGGTCCGAATGACCCGGCGGTCCCGCCGGCGTCCTTCCTGACAGCGGGGCCGGCGGCCCCGTGCGATCCGGCAGGATGCCCTGTCGCGAACCGCTCACCGGGGAGGACGGCGAACCGGGAACCGGCGACGTCTACTTGCGGGTAGGGGTCGCTCGCCGGGGCTGCGGTGGTCCGGTCCGCGGCGCGCTCACCCGCACGGATGCGCAGTTGTCTATGCAAACTTGTGAACTACCTGAGAGTAACCGAATGAAGTGAACTCCTGGTTTACACGCGTCGGATTCCTGTGGTGGAATGGAATCATTCGTCCGGTGGGGATCGGACGAATGAAGCGGACGTATGGGGATGCGTCCGGGTACTCGAGGGGAGTGCTGCAGAAGTCCCGGGATGTCGCGGTATCCGCGCCCCGGGACTTCTGTATTCACCATGTTTCCCGGGTGCGCAGTCTTCCGCAGTCGTCCTCGTAGAATGAGGGCATGTCTCCGACCTCCGCTGCGGAATCCCGCGCCCAGCTGCTGAAACTCATCGACGAGCTCGCCGTGGTCCGCGGCCGGGTGACGCTGTCCTCGGGCAAGGAGGCCGACTACTACCTCGACCTCCGCCGGGTCACACTCGATCACCGGAGCGCACCGCTCATCGGCGACGTCGTCCTCGACCTCCTCGGCCGTGAGGGCTACCTCGACCGGATCGATGCAGTGGGCGGCCTGACCATGGGCGCGGATCCGGTCGGCACGGCCGTCATGCACCGGTCCGTGGTGCGCGGCACCCCGCTCGACACCTTCGTCGTGCGGAAGGAGGCCAAGAAGCACGGGATGGGCCGTCGCGTCGAAGGCCCCGACGTCGCCGGCAAGCGGGTCGTCGCCGTCGAGGACACCTCGACCACGGGCGGCTCCGTGCTCACCGCGGTGGAGGCGCTCCGCGAAGCCGGCGCCGAGGTCGTCGCCGTCGCCGTGGTCATGGACCGCGGGACCGGGGCCAGGGAGCGGGTCGAAGCCGAGGGCCTTCCCTACCTCACCGCGCTCACCACCGCCGATCTCGGACTCGACTGAGCCGTTCCGCGGGGCCGATCCGCGGACGGAACCGGGAATCAGCGGAGAATCGACGATCGGACCCGTGCTCGGTTTGTGGCATGTCCCACCCTCGGGACACACTTGACTCTGCGCACCGTTCGGTCGGACTCGTGCGCGGCCACTGGGAAGAAGAAGGACGATCAGTGCTCACACTCACAGGCATCACGCTCAAGTCGGGTCGCAAGACCTGGCTCAAGGACGTGTCATTCACCGCGCAGGCGCGGCGCATCACCGGGATCGTCGGACCGCGCGGGTCCGGGAAGACCGAGCTCGCGCGCGTCATCATGGGGCTCGTCGAGCCCGATTCCGGCACCGTGACCCTCGAAGGCCACGAGCTCGGCTACGGCGACCGCCAGAACTTCGGCTACCTGCCCGCTGAGCGCGGCGGCTACCCGTCGATGAAGGTCCTCGAGCAGATCGTCTACTTCGCGCGGCTGCACGGGATGACCATGGGTGCCGCGGAGCGCAATGCGGTCACCCTGCTCGCGCGCCTCGACCTCTCCGACCGCGCCTACGCGCCCCTGTCGCACCTGTCGGGCACCGAGGTCGCCCGGGTCGACATCGCCGCGATCCTCGCCGCGGACCCGGACGTCGTCGTCCTCGACGAACCCTTCGACGGCCTCGACGCCGCGAGCGCGGAGAAGGTGTTCGACCTGCTCCGCGACCACGCCGACTCCGGCGTGCCCGTCGTCTTCACCTCCGACAGCTGGGATCTCACCCAGGCCGCCGCCGACGACATCATCGTCCTCTCCCACGGGGCGATCGCCCAGCAGGGCACGCTCGACGAGCTCCGGGCCGACCACCGGAGCTACCGCGTCGACTTCGCCGATGAGTCCGCGGCCACCGCCGCCGAGGCGCACCTCGCCGCGAGCCCGGGCGTCACCTCCGTCCGGCGCACCGGGACCCGGGTGCTCGTCGAGGCGGCTGATGTCGACTCCGCCGGCGCCGCGGTGAGCGGTCTGCCGGGCCTGCGCGGCTTCACCACCGTCGAGCCGAGCCTCGCCGAACTGTTCAAGGAGAAGGTGTGATGACGAATCCCAAGGACGCGAACACGGGTCGCCCGAAGAAGGACGCCGACCTCTCCTCCGACCTCGGCAGCTTCGAGGACGACGAGTTCCTCGTCGAGGACGAGACCACGGGCACCGATGCCGCGGAGCCGGGTGCGACCGGGACCGCCGCCGCGGATCCCGCCGACCCGGCTGACCCCGCCGTCGACGAGCCCGTCGCCGACGCCGACGCTGCCGGGGATCCCGATGACGACATCGAGGTCGCGAGCATCGACGATGACGACGACGTGCCCTATGAGCTCCGCGAGGAGCGTCAGGACCCGGCGACCGAGCCGCGCACGGGCCTCGTCTCGGAGTTCCGCGACCTCACCGGTCGGCAGGCCGCCTGGCTCGTCTCCAACCGCGAGACCACCACGACCTCGCGCAGTCCGCTGTTCTATGCCACCGCCCTCATCGTCGGCCTCGGCGTGCTCGCGGCCCTCGTCATCGGCCTCGGCAACGCCGGGCGAACCGGCGGCGGTGCCGATTCGACGATCGCCGTCGTCGGGATCGGCGAGCAGGCGCCCCTGTTCGAGCAGCAGCTCGGCATGGGAGTGGTCGATGCGGAGAGCGTCGAAGCCGCGCAGGAGATGGTCCGCAGCGGCGAGGTCGACGCCGCGCTGATCCCGGACGTCACCGGTCAGGGCAACGACACGATCGTCGCCCTCAACAGCGAGCCGACGGCCGTGCTCGACACGTTCGCCCCGCAGATGCCGGTGACCTATCTCGAGCCCCCGGCGGTCAACACCGAGGTCGCCACCGCGCTCGGCTGGGGCATGGCGTTCCTCCTCATCGCCTCGGTGCTCACGCTCGGTGCCGCGCTGTACGCGAACATGCGGGTGGAGAAGCGCAGCCGGATCGCGGAGATCCTCGCCGCGACGATCCCTGCGAAATCCGCCGCCTGGGGCCGCGTCTACGGGCTGACGCTCCTGTCGCTCGGCTACCTCGTCATCGCCGTCGGCGTGCTGCTGCTCGGACTGTCGATCGCCTCGCGCACCTCGCTCGCGGTCTCGATGCTGCCCGGTCTCGGCTGGTTCGCCGGACTATTCATCCTCGCCCACCTGCTGTTCCTCTCGCTGTTCCTCTGGGCGGCGACCGGTGCGAAGCCCCGGGGACGCCGGATCGGCCTCGGTCTCGTCGTGCTCCTGCTCCTCGGCGGAGCGATCGCCCCGCTGTTCTTCCTCGCCGATTTCGCTGTGCTCCGGTGGCTCTCGTGGATCCCGTTCACCGCTCCGGTGGCGACCCCGCTGCGCTACTTCGCCTCCCAGGCTGAGTGGTGGGAGGGGCTCATCGCGCTGGGCTCCGTGCTCGTGGCCGGCCTCATCGCCTTCGCGCTCGCCTCCGCCGCCTACAGCCGCAATCTCCTCCGCGGCTCCGGTCGCGCGGGAGCCACGCCGAAGTCCTCGAAGAACGCGAAGTCGGCTGCGGCGGCCGACACCGACGAGGACGCCGATGCGGACGAGAAGGATGCGAAGTCCGCGAAGTCCGCTGGGTCCGCGAAGTCCGCTGCGAAGGCGTCCGCGAAGACCGCCTCCGGTGCGAAGTCGGCGACGGCGGGGAAGAAAGCCGCTGCGAAGTCCGGCGCGGCGACCGCGAAGTCCGGCGAATCCGCGACCGCGAAGAAGTCGGCGGCGACGAAGTCAACCTCCGGCGGCTCCTCGTCCGCGGCGTCCAGGCGGAAGAAGCCGGGCGCGCGGTGACCACCTCGCATACCGACGGGCAGGACGGCTCCCCGGAGCGCCTGCCCGTCGGCGTCGGTCCCTGGGAGGGGCCGTGGCCCGACGGCGACCACTGGGATCCCGAACTCCTCGCCGAGGGCGACCGGCGCAACGTCGTCGATGCCTACCGGTACTGGCGGCTCGAGGCGATCGTCGCCGACCTCGATCGCTCCCGCCACGCCTTCCACGTCGCCGTGGAGAACTGGCAGCACGACCTCAATATCGGCTCGGTGGTGCGGACCGCGAACGCCTTCAACGCGGCGGCCGTGCACATCGTGGGCAGGCGGCGCTGGAACCGCAGGGGCGCCATGGTCACCGACCGGTACCAGCACATCCACCACCATCCCGACGCCGCGGCGCTCGCCGCCTGGTGCGCCGACCGCGGTCTGATGCTCATCGGCGTCGACAACTTCCCCGACTCGGTTCCGCTCGAGACGTTCGACCTGCCCGAGTCCGCCATGCTCCTGTTCGGCCAGGAGGGCCCCGGTCTCACCGATGAAGCCCATGCCGCCTGCGAGTCCGTGCTGTCGATCGAGCAGTACGGTTCGACGCGCTCGATGAACGCGGCCGCCGCAGCCGCGATCGCGATGCACGCGTGGATCCGCCGGCACGCCTTCGGCCAGCGCGTACCGGGATCCTGACCGCCCTCCTTCCGATGTGTGCCGACCGGTCCCGAGGGGCTCGCCGCGTCCGCTCCTCCGCCCGGCTCGTCTGATGACCCGGGGCTCACGGTGGCGCGGGAAGCCGCCTGCCGCATAGGTTTGAGCCAGCACTCATCGACGAAAGGTTCGGCCATGATCCCGGTCTCCCCACCGTCCCTGCGTCCGGTCGACTCCCGCGTCGTCGTCCCGCGGCGTTCCCGCCCGGTCGTGGTCGCTCTCCTCGCTCTGCTGCTCGTCCTCCTCACCGGCTGCGTCAAGCTCAACGCTGACGTCGACGTCAGCCGTGAGCTGCGGCTCTCCGGAACGATGTCGGTGATGATGAAGAAGACTGCCGTCGAGGACCTCGGCGAGTCCCCGGACACCGCGCTCGCGGAGATGACCGCGGACATCCCTGACATGTCGGATCGCGGAGTGACCTTCGCGGAGGTCACCGACGATCTCTACTTCGGCGTGGAGTTCACGCTCGACGACGTCGATCCCTCGCAGTTCACCGAGGACGAGCTCGGCTTCATCTCCCAGCTGTCCCTCTCCGAGCAGGACGGCACGATCTCGATGTCGATGCCGAACCCGGTGGTCATGCCCGCGATCGACATGGGGACCTCGCCGGGCGGCTTCGGCGGGACGGGCGGCTTCGGCGGCGGCGGGGTCGACAGCATGCGGTCGATGCTCGACGAATCGGTGATGACCTTCACCTTCCCGGGCAAGGTCCTCGACGCACCGGGAGCCCAGGTCGACGGCTCGACCGCGTCGTGGGACCTCCAGACCTTCGAGGGCGAGGAGCTCACCGCACAGGCGGAGGCCTCCGGCTTCCCCTGGTGGATCCTCATCGTCGTCGGAGCCGTCGTCCTCCTCGCCATCGCCGCGCTCGTCATCGTCCTCATCGTGATGTCGCGGAAGAAGAAGCGGCAGCAGCAGAGCGTCGGCTTCGGTGCTCCGGGTGCTCAGTACGGCGCGCCCGGCGGGCAGGGATATCCCGGTGGCCCCGGGGGACAGGGATACCCGGGCGCCTCGGGCGGGGTACCCGGTCCCTACGGGTCCGGTCCTCAGGGGCCGTACGGCTCCGGTCCCGTGCCGGGGCAGCACGGGGGAGCTCAGCCCGGTCCGTACGGTTCCGGACCCGCACCGGGGCAGTACGGATCCGGTCCGCAGCCCGGTTCCGGCCAGCAGCAGCCCGGGCCGTACGGCGCGGGGAGTCAGCAGCCGGGACCGTACGGCTCCGGCGGACCTGCCGGTCCATCGACCGGGCAGCCGAACCCCGGTCACCCGGGAGGTCACCCGCACGGCGGGACGCAGATGCCCGGTCAGCCCGCGTCCGGTCAGCACGGGCCGGGTCCGTACCCGTCCGGCCAGCAGGGCGGCTTCCCGGGGCAGAACCCTCCCGGCCAGGATCCGCAGGACCGGTTCCGCCCGCCGCGCCACTGAGCCCGGCCGGCCCGGCGGCCGGCACGCAGGGTCCGGTGCCGGGTTGCGGTGCAGGCTCGCCATCCGCCTCTCAGGCGTCCTGCGGACCTGCATGCAACGGACCTGACTGCCATGCAACGACACTGACGCCGGCCGCCGGGATCGCCCGCGCGCACGACAGAGCCCCTCGGGGTCTCCGAGGGGCTCTGTCGTGCTCCGACTGGGCCCGTGCGGACCTCGGCGGGACTCAGCTCACGTCGGCAGCCTCGGGCTCGATGAGTCCGCCGAGCTCGGCGAGCTCCGCGGTGAGCGACTTCTGGTCGTCGAAGGTGCGCGGGATGACGGTGAGGCGCTTGGCGTAGTGGCCGATGGGGTACTCCATCGTCATGCCGATGCCGCCGTGCATCTGGATCGACTCCTGGCTGATCTGCTCGGCCGCGTCGTCGATGATGATCTTCGCGGCGACGACGTCGGTGTGACGCGACTTCGAGGTGCCGTCGACGTCCTGGGTGACCGCGAGCCGGGAGTACAGCGCCATGCTCTTGGCGCCCTCGAGCGTGGCGTACATGTCGGCCGCACGGTGCTGGAGCACCTGGTTGCGGCCGATGGGCGCGCCGAACTGCTCGCGGGTGTGGAGGTACTCCGCGGTCATCTTGAGCGAGGCCTCCATCGCACCGACGGCCTCGGCCGCGAGTGCGGCGTTGGCGGTGTCGATGACCCGGGTGATCGCATCGCTCGCGTCGCCGGTGCCCAGGCGGGTCGCCGGGGCGTTCTCGAAGAGGACCGAGGCGGTCTTGAGGCCGTCGGCCTGGGTGCGCACGTCGACGGTCACGCCCTCGGCCTGCGCGTCGACGAGGAACAGTCCCACGCCGCCGTCGACGGCTGCGGAGACGACGAACTGCGTGGCGGCGTCCCCGCCGAGCACGCCGGACTTCTCACCGGTGAGGGTGGCCTCGTCGCCGGACACGGCGGCGGTGGTCGCCGGGGCGGTGAGGTCGTAGCGGCTGTTCGGCTCCTGGCCGGCGAAGGCGAGGAAGGTCGATCCCTCGGACACGCCGGGCAGGATCTCCGCCTTCTGCGCGTCGGTGCCGGCGGCATTCACCAGTCCGCCGCCGAGCACGACGGTGGCGAGGTAGGGCTCGAGCACGAGGGCGCGGCCGAACTCCTCCATGACCACGGCCACCTCGGCGAAGCCCATTCCGGCGCCGCCGTGCTCCTCGGCGAAGGGCAGACCCAGGAGACCGATCTCGGCGTACTGGTTCCACATCTCCTCGCTCCAGCCCTTCTCGGAGGCGAGGATTTCGTCGCGGGTGCCCGCGTCGTACTTGGACTTGAGCAGGCGGGCGACGGTCGAGCCGAGCTCCTGCTGGACATCATTGAGTTCGAGATCCATGGGGCGATTCTCCTTACGATTGCGTCGTGGCTCAGAGGCCGAGCAGAGCCTTGGAAATGATGGACCGCTGGACTTCGGACGAACCGCCGTAGATCGTCACCTTGCGGTAGTTGAAGTACGCCTTGAGGGCGTCCGGGGCGCCGGGCGGCAGCGTGGTGAAGCCGTCGGCGACCTCGCGGGAGTCGACGAAGTCGAGGGCCTGCGGGCCGAGCACGTCGACGAGCAGCTCGGTGATGTCCTGCTGGAGCTTGGAGCCGCGCAGCTTGAGCACCGAGGAGCGGGGGTCGGGCTTGTCGGAGCCGGCCGACTGGGTCGACAGGATGCGCAGCTGGGTGAACTCGAGCGCGGTGAGCTCGGCCTCGACCTTGGCCAGGCGGGCCGCGAAGAGCGGGTCCTGGAGCAGGGTGCCGCGCGGGGTGCGGGTGGTCGCGGCGTAGGCCTTGGCGCGCGCGAGAGCGACCTTCGAGGCGCCGATCCGGGCGATGCCGGTGCGCTCGTTGCCGAGCAGGAACTTCGCGTAGGTCCAGCCCTTGTTCTCCTCGCCGACGAGGTTCTCGACCGGGACCTCGACGTTCTCGAAGAAGACCTCGTTGACCTCATGGCCGCCGTCGATGAGCTGGATCGGACGCACGGTCACGCCCGGGGTCGTCATGTCGATGAGGAGGAAGGAGATGCCCGCCTGCTTCTTGACGTTCGGATCCGTGCGCACGAGCATGAAGATCCAGTCGCCGTACTGGCCGAGCGTGGTCCACGTCTTCTGGCCGTTGACGATGTACTTGTCGCCCTGCTTGACCGCGGTGGTCTTGAGCGAGGCGAGGTCCGACCCGGCATTCGGCTCGGAGAAGCCCTGGCTCCACCAGATGTCGAGGTTGGCGGTCTTCGGGAGGAAGCGCTCCTTGATCTCCTGGCTGCCGAAGGTCGCGATCACCGGGCCGACCATCGAGGCGTTGAACGCGAGCGGGGACGGCACGGAGGCGAGCTGCATCTCCTCGAGCCAGATGTGGCGCTGCACGGGGGTCCAGTCCTGGCCGCCCCATTCGACGGGCCAGTTGGGCACCGCGTAGCCGTGCTTGTTGAGGATCTGCATCGAGGTGACCATGTCCTCTTTGCTCAGCTCTTCGCCGATCGCATTGCGACGACGGATGTCCTCGGGGATCTCGGTGCGATAGAACTCGCGCATGTGCTGTGCGAACTCGAGTTCTTCCTTGCTCAGCAGGTTATCCATGGGATCTTCCTCGATCGATCGTTCAGGGATGGGGTCTGCCCCCAGTGTACGGCGTGGGGTGGCGGCAGTCACAATTGACGGTTACCGGTTGGTAGCCGGTCGTTGCCCGCAGGTCCCGCACCGTTGGGCCGCGCCGACTTCGAGACGGATCGCCTTGCGGAGCGGATGGGCTCCCGCCTGCGGGCGGCCGGCGCTAGAGTGCTGTGCATCACACCGGGCGCCTCTCGCCCCGCAGGAGGGGGCAGGTGTTCGAGAACCCCCCCAGCGAGGAGGACCCATGAGCCGCGAGAATCCCGTGCAGGACCTGCCGGAGGAGGAGAGCCTCGCGCTCCTCGAAGGGAAGGACTACGGGCGGCTGGTGTTCAGCGTCGGCGGCGAGGTGGAGATCTTCCCCATCAACTACCACGCGGCCGGACGGGAGATCACCTTCCGCACCGCTCCGGGCACCAAGCTCGCCGGCAGCCTCATCGCCGGCCGGGCGGTGTTCGAGGTCGATGACGTCGCCGAGGACGAGGTGTGGAGCGTCATCGTGCGCGGCCCGGTGCGCACGCTCGAGACCGAGGCGGAGATCGATGCGGCCGAGGAGCTCGATCTCCGGCCGTTCGTGCCGACCGTCAAGCGGTTCTTCGTCCGCCTCGACGCCGACGAGGTCTCCGGGCGCCGGTTCCGCCGCGGTCCGGAGCCGGAGGCGCCGCTCGACGTCCCCGACTGAGCCCGCGGTCCCCGACACTCCCTCGTGCGGGAGGGGCCGAGCCGCTCAGCACGTACCTGCCACTGCCTCCCCGCCTCCGTGCCCGCATGTGCCGGGTCCGGTGACGGTGCGGCGGTGCCGTGCTCCCGGTCACGCCCGTGCGGGTGGTGTCCGACGCCGGCCCCGCGCAGTGCCGCCGCGCGTCAGCGGCCGAGGTCGCGGCGGAGGAAGCGGATGATTCCTGCCGCCCACACGAGCGCGAGCAGTAGGAGCACCCATAGGGGAGCGGCCGACCAGCCCTCGGCGAGCGGTTCGTGGCCGTAGGCCCAGCGGTACGGCGACAGATCGAGCATCCAGGCAGTGTCCTCGCTCTGCGACCCCACGGCGTTGAGCAGGTAGGACCCGACGACTACCGCCGCGCCCGCCCCGGTGGCCGCGACCCGGCGTCCCGTGGCCGCGCCGCCCGCCAACGCTGCGCACCCGGCGAGGACGAGGAGGAGGAAGTACGAGGTCCCCGCCGCGAGGATCCCGGTCGTCTCGAGCCCGAGGTCGCCCGGACCGTCGAGCACCGCCATGACGAGCGCCGCGGTCGCGGCGAGCGCGAGGCAGCGGACGACGACCGCCGCCGTCGCCTGCAGGACGTAGTCGAGGCGGGAGATCCCGTGGGAGAGGTGGAGCTCGAGGTCCCCGGCCTCCTCCGGTCCCGCGATCGCCTTCGTTCCCCAGCCGATCGCCGCGACCGACCTCACCGCGAACCCGAGGAGACCGAGGAACGTCGCCTGGACGTATCCCGCGCCCGACGAGAGCGCGGCCGCTCCGCCGATGGCGTTGAGGATCTCCGGCGGGAACGACTCCATGAGGGCGGTGTCGACGGTGAGGGCCTCGGCCATGGAGCCGTAGAGCGCGAGGTAGAGCGTTCCGATCCCGGCGATCGCGAGGCACCACAGGAGCAGCGCCCGCCACCCGTTGCGCAGAGTGAGGCGGAGCAGAGCGAGGGGTGCAGCTCGCCGAGCGGCATCACGGTGGAGGCGCTCCGAACGTTCGTGGGCGGCACGCCGGGCGGTTCCGGCTGGTGCCGACGGCTCATTCGAGGCCGGTGGCCCGCCCTGTTCCGTCGTCCCACCCGGCGTCAGCCCCCCGCCGGTCCCCGGCGTCCCAGCGGTGACGCGGGCCTCGGCGGCGGGGGTGCTGTCCTGGGTGAAGTGTCGATCGCTCATGGCTGCTCCCGGTAGAGATCGAGCACCGTGTCCTCGAGATCGCGCTGCCGGAACGTGAAGTCGACGACGTCGAACGCGGAGAGGAGGGCGACGACCCGGTCGGCCTCGACGGACCCAGGGACCTGCCCGGTCACCTCGACGATCCCCGCGGCGAGCTCGCGGGTGCTCAGACCTGCGGCCACCTCGGCGCCCAACAGTCGCTCTGACTCCCTCGCGAGGAGCTCACGGTCGGGCTCGCGGAGGAGCGCGCTGAAATCGTGTCCGGCATCGCGGCGGAGGTCGGCGACGGAGGCCTCGCGCACGAGGCGTCCGCGGTTGAGAACCGCCGCGTGCTCGGCGATGTGCTCGATCTCGCCGAGCACATGGGAGGACAGGAGGACCGTCGCGCCGGTCTCCGCCGCCTCACGGGTGATCGTGAGGAACTCGTGCTGGAGCAGCGGGTCGAGGCCCGAGGTGGGCTCGTCGAGGATGAGCAGCTCCGGTTCGTGGATGAAGGCCTGGATCACGCCGAGCTTCTGCTTGTTGCCCTTCGACAGCGTGCGGATCCGCCGGTGCGGGTCGACGCCGAGGCGCTCGCACCACGCGTCGATCTGCCCGATCGCCGCAGGGGCATTGAGCCGGCAGAAGAACTCGAGGACCTGCCGCCCGGTCGCCGTGCCGGCGGCGGTGAGCTCGCCCGGCAGGTAGCCGAGTCGCCGGCGCAGTGCCGGGCCGCCGGAGCGCGGGTTCTCGCCGAGGACCCGGATGCTCCCGGTCGTGGGGCGCAGGTAGTCGATGAGCAGCCGCATCGTCGTCGACTTGTCGACGTGTCGGGTTTGACCGGCGTACCTACCAGGCAACAAGGGAGGTCGTCATGGACGGCACAACAGCAAGCAACGGCGTGGAGCAGGTGGTGGTGTACCTGCGCATCAGTGAGGATCGTACCGGTGCGGAGGCCGGGGTCGAGCGGCAGCGGCAGGACTGCCTGGACATGTGCGCTCGGCTCGGGATCACCGATCCGGCGATCTTCATGGACAACGACATCTCGGCCTACTCGGGCAAGAAGCGCGCCGGCTACCTCGACTTGTTGGAGCGGGTGAAGCTGGGGCCGTCGCGGATCGTGGCGTGGCATGTGGATCGTCTCTACCGTCGCCCCCGCGAGCTGGAAGACCTCATCGACCTCGTGGAAGCCCACCCGATCCGCATCGAGACCGTCAAGGGCGGCGCGTTCGGCCTGAACACCCACGAGGGCAGGTTGATGGCCCGGCAGCTCGTCGCGATCGCCTCTTACGAGTCCGGGCACAAGGCCGACCGCATCCGCCGGGCGAATCAGCAGAAGGCCGAACGTGGTGACTGGCACGGCGGGCCGAAGTACGGGTACGGCATCGGCGGCGTCCTCATCCCCGAGGAAGCAGCGGTCATCCGGGAGATGGCCGACCGGTTCCTCGCGGGCCAGTCGGTGCGGCAGATCACCAGGTGGCTCAACCGCGACGACGGCCCGACACCGCCGTCGAAGGGGAAGAGCCGGTTGAACGTGTGGCACGAGAGCACCGTCGGCTCGATCCTGTGCTCGGCACGCATCTCCGGGCAACGGGCCTACGAACCGGCCTCCAAGACGACAGCGACGTGGGAGCGGCGGGACCGGGCGATCCTCGGACCGGGGAACTGGGAGGCGATCATCACCCCCGAAGAGACGATGCGTATCCGGGCGGTCTTCAACCACCCCGACCGGCGCGTGGGCCGCTCCTCCAAGAGCCTCCTCGCTGGGCTGATCACCTGCGCCAAGTGCGGCAACACCCTCGTCTCCTCGGGTCTCCACCGGGGCGAGACCTCCATCGGGAAGCGACGCTTCTACCGCTGCCTGCCACTCCCCGGAAGGCCCGAGCGGGGCGGACTCGTCGTGTCCGCCCACGGCATCGAGACACTGGTGAGCGAGGCCATGATCGCGCGCCTGGCCGCGACCACAATGCCCGCCACCGCGCCGGGTCAAGATGCGGGAGTGTTTGCGGCGATGGAGCAGATCACCGCCGCGAGGCAGCGCATGGAGGACATGGCCCGCGACTACGGAGCCGGGCTGCTCTCCCGCACGGAGCTACACGCGGCGAAGACCGCCGCCACCGCGACGATCAGCAACGCCGAACTCGTCCTCGGGCGCAACGCGAAGTCCTCGGCGTTGAAAGGCATACCCATCGGCGACGAAACCGCGCTGCGGCACGCCTGGGATCAGGAGTGGTCGATCCCGCAGAAGCGAGCGATCATCGCCGCCCTGGTGGACACGCTCGTCGTCAAGCCCGCAGAACCGGGTGTCAAGCCCTGGGTTTGGTAGAGGCTTCTTTTCTTGGTTTCCTATGCGGCCACGCCTGTAGTGGTCTGCTGTTTGATCCAATCAGAATGCGCCTCGATCGGCGGCCGGTAGTGCAGCGCCGAATGCAGTCGGACGTGGTTGTACCAAGCCACCCACTTCGACGTCTCGGCCATCACTTCGATCACTCCCGACCACTCCCGACCACTCCCGCCGGTCGATCAGTTCGGCCTTGTACACCGAGTTCAGCGCCTCGGCCATCACGTTATCGAAGGAATCGCCCCGCGAACCCACTGATGCCACGATCGCAGACTCGGCCAGCGTCTCGCCATAGCGAATCGAGCGGAACTGGACTCCGCGATCCGAGTGGTGAACGAGCCCGGATACATCGTGCCCGGCCCGGTACTTCGCCGCCAGAGCCATCGTGAGCGCGTCCCGGGCCAGGGATTCACGCATATGGTTCGTCACCTGCCAGCCGACGATCTCGCGATGGAACACATCGAGGATGAACGTCGTGTACACCCACCCCGAGCGCGTCGGCACATAGGTGATATCGGCCACCCATAAGCAGTTCGGTGCAGGCGCGGTGAACTCCCGCTCGACGAGGTCCTCCGGGCACTCCTCGGCTCTGGCCGATGCCGTCTTGGGACGTTTGCGTTTGCGCCGCACCCCATCGATGCCCAGTTGGCGCATCAAACGCTCGACCGTGCAGCGGGCCACCGGCCCGAACCGGTCGGCGTGATCACGGTTGATCGCTTTCCACATCTTGCGCACTCCATAGCAGGAGTAGTTCGCTTCGTAGATGTCCCGGATGACGACCATGAGATCGCAGTCCCGAATAGCCCGGGCCGAGGGCCGGCGCAGTTTGTACGCGTAGTACGAGCTCACAGCGATCCGTGCAGCAGTCCCGCGCAGGACCCGCACGATCGGCTCGACTCCGAACTCGTCACGATTCTCGTCGATGAAGTCGACGATCACCTTGATGGGCGGTCGAGCTCCGCGATGCTCCTATGTCAAGTTGGATCGCTCAGGCGGCCATGAGCGGCATCAACGACGCAGGATGTTCGATCGTCGACGGCCCCTCCAATGGAGCACCACCCTCGGGCGTCTGGGTGACAGGGGCCAGGTCGGCCCTCTGCGCGGCGTAGACGCGATCCGAGAGTCGACGTCGTAGGAGCCGCAGCGCCTCTTTGCGCGTCTTGCCGGCGGCAATGAGCTTGTCATAGTAGGTGGCGCCTTCCGCACCCATCCGGATCTGAGTGAGAGCAGCCATGTGCAGGGCGGTATTGATCGTGCGGTTCCCTCCACGCGAGAGTCGAACGCGGACCTTGTTGCCTGACCAGACTGGGATCGGCGCGGTCCCGTTGAATCTCGCGTAGGCATCGCGGGAGCGGAACCTGGCGATCCCCGCTGTCTCGCCAATGATCATCGCTGCGCCCAGGGTTCCCATGCCCGGGACGGCCACCAGTGAGGGATGACTGGCCCGCACCAGCCGGCTCAGGCGGCTCTCGAGCGTGTTGATCCTGACGGTCAGCTCGCGAATATCGACCAGCAGGTCGCGAGCGATCTCGGCGACCGCTCCGTCAGCTGTCGCCAGGTACTCGATCAGCTCGTCCAGGAGGTGGTACCGGCGCAGAGCACGAGAGGGAATCTCCAGCTCAGGATCGATTTCGTGGAGGAACCAGCGAGCCTTGGACTGCATCGCCGTGCGCCGTGCAACAAGGGTCCTGCGATGGTCCGACAGAAGCTTGATGTCCCTGGAAGTACCCGGCAGCTCAGCGGTCGGCAAGCCCTCTTCGCGAAGTGCTACCCGGGCCACGGCTTCCGCATCAATAGGGTCCGATTTGCCGCGTTCCCGGCTGCTGCGCCTCATGCCAGCCATCAACCTGGTGTGCACGCGAACGACTCGATGTCCGGCCTCGAGCAGGTCAGCCTCGAGCCGACGTGTCAGGTGGCGGCAGTCCTCGACCGCGACGGTGACGGTCTCGAAGCCTTCCAACCAGGTCAAGATCTTTCGATGCCCCACGGCACGTGCTTCGACCGTGAGTTCCTTGATTCTCCGGCCCACCTCGTCCACCGCGACGAGCGTGTGCCAGTCCTTGTGAGCGTCGATACCGATGACAGTCATGACAGTCCCCTTCCCAGTCCGGTACTGCGCGAGCTGCGGTGCCGAACGCGGACGGGCACGCCTCAGTTGGGCAGTCGAACCAGCAGGCTCCTATCAGGCCACGCCCACTTCCAGCACCGCGGGTCCCGGAGAGACGGCACATCGCGGACAAGCTACGAAAGCAGCGAATAAACGAGCCAGCCCCGCCGGGATACCCTCATTCTGGTACTGACGCGAAGAAAGCCGATGCTCTGCGCAGGATCTCGTTCGCTCGCCTGGCTTCGGCCAGCTCCGCCCGCAAGCGTCGGTTCTCCGATTCCAGATCCACAGACTCCGACGGTGTGATCCTGCCGGATTCCTTGTGCTTCCGCACCCACACGCGCAAGGTCTCCTTACTCAACCCGAGCTCTTTCGCGACCCGAGTAATCGAGCCGTTGGCAGTCGCGGGATCGGCCTGAGCGTGAATGACGAGCTCTACTGCACGAGCCCTGAGCTCGTCGGTGTACTTCACTGGCATGAGAGAAACTCCTTCTTCCAATCTCCCTGCCTCCATTATCCCCGGGGCGATTCACGGTGTGCCTGCGACCTCGGTCGCCGCACTCGTCTACGCGCATGGGTGGCGATGGAACGACGACGGCGTATGGACACGACTCGCCCCCGGCGACCTCGACCCCGACACCGGCAGTATCTACAGCGGCCCGCCGCGCAATGCGGTACTTACTCGGGGCGTGCGGGTGATCGTGGATGAGGCCGGGATGCTCGTCCAAGACACCGCCCACGCACTCCTGACCGTCACCGCCGAGGCGGGCGCGTCGGTCGCGCTGGTGGGCGACCGGGCACAGTTGCCCGCTGTGGGTCGTGGCGGGGTACTCGACATGGCCGCGCAGATCAGGGGCCGTACCTATGACATGACCGAACTCCACCGCTTCATCGACCCCGAGTACGCGGCACTGACGTTGGCGATGCGTGACCGGGAGCACCCCGGCGACGTGTTCGACCGCCTCGCCGCGATGAACTTCGTGACTCTGCACGCCGACGATGATGCGGCCCGCGAGCACATCACAACTCACGCCCACGACGGCGAGGCGATCACGGTTGCCACGAACGACGAGTCCGCCGAGTTGAACGAGCGCATCCGTGCCTGTCGTGTCGAGCGTGGGGAGGTCGACGACACCGCGACGGCGACTGGCAGCGACGGTCTGAGCATCGGTGCTGGTGATCTGATCCAGACGAGGAAGAACAGCAGCGACCTTGGCGTGGCGAACCGGCAACAGTGGATCGCGCAACGCGTCACCGACGAGGGCACCGTCTACGCGCGAGAGATCGGCAGTGAGCGGAAGCACCTACGCACGGTGGTTCTGCCGAGTGAGTACGTGGCCGAGCACGCGCACCTGTCGTATGCCGCGACTGCCTACGGCGTGCAGGGCGCGACCGTCGATGCCTCGCACACGGTGTTGTCGGACGCGACGAGCGCGGCAGGTGTCTATGTCGGCATGACCCGAGGCCGCGAGCAGAACCGCCTCCACGTCGTCGCGGGGAACCTCGCGGAGGCTCGGGCGCAGTTCATCGACGCGATGCAACGCGACCCTGCCGACCGCGGTCTCGACCACGCCACCGCCCAGGACGTTGAGGCCGTGCGCGGCCTCGTGGCGGATGGCCCTGTTCGGCTCGTCAGCGACGAACTCGCCAGACTCGACAAGGAAGCCGAGCGTGCCCACCGGCAGGCGGAGCGGTGGGAGGAAGCCGCCGCGCGCCTCGACGCCCAGCGCGCCGCGCACCGAGCCGAGGACGACGAGGACACCGCCGTACTCCGCAGGGCAGAGGACGAGGCGGTGGGCCTCCGCGCCAAGGTCGCTACGCAGCTGACCATGCAGGCCGAGACGGACGGTGCGGCTTACCTCGCCGCCATCGAGACCGAGGCGGCCGCGAACGCGCGCCTCGCGACGGTGGGGCGGTTCGGCAGGCGCAAGGCCCGCGCCGAGCACCACACCGCGACCGAACAGACCCGCACCGTCCGGGCGCAGGTCCGCTACGTCTGGGATGCCGAGCCGCCCCGCACTCCCGAAGCGCTCCCTGCCTGGGCGGCGCAGGCAGCAGCGCGCCGAGCCGAGGGTGATCCCCGCGTGAGTGACGCCGGCCGCGCCGTCGAGACGGCACACGCCGATCAGAAGGTGACCCAGCAGCGACACCGGCGTGAGCGCATGGCATTGCTGCTCGGCGAGTTCGGGGCCGAGCAAGCCCGCCGCGACCAGTTCGGCATGCGCGCGGTCAACCCGCACCGCAACGCCGACGACGCTCACCGACGAGCCGCGCTGATCCGCGCCGAGGCCGACGAACTCCGCAGCCTCCCGTTGACCGACGCCGCCCGGCGCATCGAGACCAACCGCGCTCAGCAGAAGCAGACCCGGCAGCAGGCCGGGCAGCGGACACGCCAACTCGACCCGTTCGAGCGCGAACCGCAGCGCGACAGCCCACACCGGGAGCGGCCGACACGTGGCCTCTGATCAGGCGAGCCGCCAGTGGCCGACCTCTCGTAGTACTACGCGTGGTACACCGTATCGGTGGCAAGCTGACCGAGGTCGTAGTGCTTCATGTTGCCCGCCCAGTACTGCAGCCGCTGCCACGCCGCGCTCAGGGTGCGGTCGCGCCGGACGGCCCTGCCGTGCCATCTGACGGGCACACCGCCAGATGAGACGCAGGTGCTGATCGGGCGCCCACCGGACCGCTGCGCGCCACCGCCCGAACCCCCGCTCACCTCTTGAGTCGGGGCTCGCTGCGTTATCGCCCGAATGGAACCGTGCACACTCGCGAGCAGACAAGGACATGGTCCTCATGGATCAGTCGCTCAGCACTGCATGAACTCGCCAGTTCTACTCTGTTCTGCCACAGAAACTGTGTGTCGCACCTCGGATCCTACGTGTTCATGGACTCGTCTCGTCGCCATGCCGTCATGGATCCATCGATCGTGGTTCCTTCTTTGTTCTTTTAATGCACATCTGACCTGGGCCTTTATCCATCGTGTTCGCGCGGCTGTGCGTCGTATGCGCGCATGCATGGAAACGCCACGCCACGGACCTTCTTGCCATATCCCGTCGCGGCAGGTACTCTCGAGAGTCCACAAGTGTTAGGAGTGCTGCATGGACGTGAGCGAGACGCTCAAGAAGGCGTGGACTGCCGTCGAGGATGCCGGTCTGCCCGAGAATATTCAGGGAGTTGCGTTCCGCGAAGCGGTGCGATTGCTCGTCCCTACTCAGGGAGGTGCGGCTGCGCCTGCCGCCGCACCGCGTACGTCTGGCCAGTCGGGGAAGTCTGGCGCGACGAGCGGGTCCACCGGGAGCGGCGCGAGCGGCGGGGGCTCCAACGGCGACGGGTCCAAGATCACCGAGGCTGAGAGCACGATCCTCGACAAGGTCGAGCAGCACACGGGCGTCTCCCGCGAAAAGCTGGAAGAACTGGTTCACCTCGACGACGGGGTCCTGAAGGTCAGCCTCCCCGGCATCAAGTTGGGCAAGAACAACGCCGACAAGACGCGGGCGATCGCGCAGATCCTCACCATCGTGCGCGGCTTCGGTCTTGACGAGAACGAGACGTCGCTGGAACTGGTGCGGGCTGAGGCCCAACGGCTCAAGTGCTACGACTCGGCGAACTTCTCGGCGCAGGTCAAGGTATTGAGCGGCTACCTCATCATCGGTAGCGGCACCAACCGCCACATCCGGGCGAAGTCAGGTGGCATCAACGGGTTCCCCGCGTTCGTGGACAGCGTCCTGGGCGAGTCGTGACCGCGCTCGACGTTCGCGTCCAGCAGGGCTTCATCGCAGCGGGCATTCCCGCGGAACTGGTGAAGGAACTGCTGGAGGCGTTCGCCGAAACGAAGCGGCGGTTCTACCGGGACGACCTGCGGCCCTCCGAAATCGAGGGCGCTCGCTTCTCAGAAGCCGTGTTCCGGATCCTCGAGTGGGCGACGACGCAGCAGTACACGCCGCTCGGCGGCAACCTGCCCAAGGTCCCGACTCTGATGGGCAAGTTAGAGCAGGCTACGGCTGCGCCTGAAAGCGTACGCTTCCACATCCCGCGCACGCTCCGTCTGATCTACGACGTGCGGAACAAGCGGGACGTGGCGCACCTTGGCGACGGCATCGACCCGAACCAACAGGACGCCACGATGGTCGTTCGGAATATGGAGTGGGTGCTCGCCGAACTTGTGCGCCTCCACCACAACGTGTCCGCCACCGAGGCACACGGGATCATTGTCGACCTGGTGTCGAAGGACGTCCCGCTGATCCAGGTCTTCGACGGCTTCCCGCGCGTGCTGAAGCAGTTGAAGGCATCGGACCACATGCTCGCCTTGCTCTACTGGCGCGGTGCCGAGGGTGCAACTTTCACCGAGTTGCAATCCTGGGCGAGGGCAGCGATGCGAGCCAACCTGAAGCGCACCCTGGACACGCTGGACGCCAAGGATCTGATCCACCTCAACGGTGACCGCCACGTTCTGACTAGCCTCGGCGAACGGGACGTCGAGCAGCGCAAGTTGCTCGAACCACAGTAGGTGGTTCCCCGGAGCCCATGACGCATGGTTATACCGACCCTCTCGTAGGCTCCCGCCGTTCTAGATCACTATCTGCGGCGGTCCGGCGCTGGGGAGGCCGGACTCGATCTACGCGCTCGACACGTTCATCGCAGCACCCGCAGCCACCTCCGATTAATAGGGTCAGAAACTGCACGTGGTATTGCCCGCTCCGTTGGGGCCGATGAGTCCGACGACTGCTCCAGCGGGCACCTGCCAGCTCAGCGAGTCGACGGCGGTGACGGTGCCGAAGCGCTTCGTCACCCCCTCCATGTCGAGTGCCGCTCCGGAAGAGGTCATGGGGCCATTGAGCATCTGTCCGGGAGCGAAGTCAAGGGCGCGGCGCACGGTGCCGGCCCGCGCCCCAGGTGCGTCGCCCGGCGGTCGCTCTTGACCCGCGTCGAGCTGTCACTCATGCTCGATTCCCGCATTGAGCTGTCACTCATGCTCGAGATTCGGCGCGAATATCGAGCACAAAGGGCAGGTCGATGGTGGGATCGAGCAGAAACGGCAGGTCGATGGCCCGTCTCGCGCTCAGCCGTCCTCGGCCCGGACCTCGGCCGGGGTGCGGACGAAGAGGAACAGGACGAGGCCGGCGAGGAGGACGAGGGCGATCCCGATCGCGCCGGCCCGCTGGAAGCCGAGCAGCGTGATGAACGTCGAGAACATGAAGGGGCCGATGAAGCTCACGGCGCGTCCCGTCGTCGCGTAGAGCCCGAAGTTCTCCCCGGCCCGCTCCGGTGCGGTGATGCGGCTGAGGAACGAGCGCGACGCCGCCTGCACCGGACCGACGAAGAGGCACAGCCACATCGCCGCGATCCAGAACACCGCGGGGCTGTCGCTCACGATGATCGGCACCGACCCGGCGATGAGGCACACGAGGCCGACGATGATCACCGCGCGCGGCCCGAACCGGTCGTCGAAGAACCCGGCGGACACCGCGCCGATGCCGGCGACGAGGTTCGCCGCCACCCCGAGGTAGATGATCTCCGCGTCGGAGAACTCGTAGGACCCGGCGGCGATGACTCCGGCGAAGGCGAAGATCGTGGTGAGGCCGTCACGGAACACCGCCGAGGCGAGGAAGAACTTGAGGGTCTCGCGGTCGGTGCGGAACAGGTCGACGATCCGGGCGACGACCCGTCGGAAGTCCGCCGCCCACCGGCGCACGACGCCGGCCGGTTCGCTGCGCTCAGCGGATCCCGGCCGCGCATCGCGCGGGGCGAAGAGGAGGAGCGGGACCGCGAACACCGCGAACCACACGCCGGAGGCGGCGGCCACGATGCGGTAGCGCAGACCGTCCTCGTCGGTGGCGCCGAACAGCCCGACCTCCGGCTGGATCACGGTGAACAGGAGGATGACGAGGAGCGCGAGTCCGCCGAAGTACCCGAGCCCCCAGCCCAGCCCGGAGATCCGCCCGGCCGTGGACGGGGTGGAGATGCGGGTGAGCATCGCGTTGTAGAACACCTCGGCGAGCTCGTAGAAGATCCCGGCGAGGCCGAGGAGGAGGAGTCCCGGCCACAGGTACCCGGGGGAGTCCTCGATGAAGAACATCCCGAGCACGCAGCCGACGACGAGGGCGGTGTTGACACCGAGCCACAGCCGGTGGCGGCCGCTCGAGTCCGCCCGGGTGCCCACGGCCGGGGCGAGGAGGGCGACGACGATGCCGGCGATTCCCGTCGTCCAACCGAGCGCGGCGCTGCCGGAGGTCTCGTCGGCGGCGACG
This sequence comes from Brevibacterium ihuae, assembly GCF_900184225.1. Lineage (NCBI taxonomy): Bacteria > Bacillati > Actinomycetota > Actinomycetes > Micrococcales > Brevibacteriaceae > Brevibacterium > Brevibacterium ihuae. Next base: position 1,412,432 of record NZ_FXWZ01000003.1, read on the forward strand.
CCGGAGGTGAGGTACGGAGCGAACACGAAGGTGACGACGACCGCGCTGTAGGCCGAGCCGCCCCAGTCCCAGAGCGCCCAGGAGATCACCGTGCGACGGGGAGCAGGGCGTTCCGGGGCGACGATTTCCATACCGGGCACTCTAGCCGTGCGATAGGTCACGATCGGGTCGCGGCAGGCGGCCGCAGGATGAATCCTGTGAATTCCCCGAGTAGGGTCGGCGGCATACGGAACCGATGCAGTCGAGAACCAGGAGACGATGTGACCGAAGCCGATGACCACCCCGAGGGCGCGCGCGACGAGACGAGCCCCGCGACCGGGGCCGCAGGGCAGCACGTGCCGGACGGCACCGCCGGCGGTGAGGGAGCCGACTCCGGTCGGACGCTGCTGACCGACCGACGGCGCGAGGACGACGGCGCCGCGGATGCCGCCGACCCGCTCGTTCCCGAGCGCGGCGAGCACAGCAGGATCGCCGACGACGACACCGACGAGCAGATCACCGAGAAGCTCAAGCGCCAGGGCGTGCGCCTGGGCCGCGGGAACGTCGCCCCGGCGGTGTTCTGGCCGTCGATGCTCGTCATCCTCGCCGTCGCGGTCATCGCGATCGTCGCCCCCGGCCCCACCGACACCGTCCTCCAGGCGGTGCAGGGCTGGATCGTGACGAACCTCGGTTGGTACTACATGCTCATCATCACCGGCTTCATCGTCTTCGCAGTGGGCATCGCGCTCTCGAAGTTCGGCCGGATCCGACTCGGCGACGACGACGAGAAGCCCGAGTTCGGCCTGCTGTCCTGGTTCGCGATGCTCTTCTCCGCCGGCATGGGGATCGGCCTCGTGTTCTACGGCGTCGGCGAGCCGCTGACCTACGCCACCTCGGATCCCAAGCCCGGCTGGACCGGGGACGAGGCGGAGCTCGCGCGCCTGGCGATGGCGCAGACCTTCGTCCACTGGGGCCTCCACCCCTGGGCGATCTACGCCGTGGTCGGCCTCGCGCTCGCCTACGCGGTCCATCGCCGCGGCCGCCCGATCTCCATCCGCTGGGCGCTCGAACCGGTGTTCGGCGACCGCGTCAAGGGCTGGGTGGGCGACGTCGTCGACATCCTCGCGATCTTCGGCACCGTGTTCGGCGTGGCGACCTCGCTCGGACTCGGGGTGCAGCAGATCGCGTCGGGCATGTCCTCGCTCGGCCTCGTCGAGACCGCGGACACCGTGCTCCTCGTCATCCTCATCGTCGTCATCACCCTCCTCGCCACGCTCTCCGTGGTGTCCGGACTGGGCAAGGGCATCCGCTGGCTGTCGAACATCAACCTCAGCCTCGCCGGCGCGCTCCTCATCTCCGTGCTCCTCCTCGGACCCACGCTCTTCCTGTTCCAGAACTTCATCGAGTCGCTCGGCGCCTACCTCGCCAACGTGTTCCAGATGTCGTTCGACGCCGGTGCCTACACCGGCGAAGAGGGCGCCACCTGGGCCTCGTCGTGGACGATCTTCTACTGGGGCTGGTGGATCTCCTGGGCGCCGTTCGTCGGCGTGTTCATCGCCCGGATCTCGCGCGGCCGTACGGTGCGCGAATTCATCGCCGGCGTCCTCCTCGTGCCGACGATCGTCGGATTCTTCTGGTTCGCGGTCATGGGCGGTGCCGGCCTGTACCGGCAGATCTTCGGCGCCGGCGACCTCGTCGACCCGGAGGCCGGCGTCGTCGCCGAGGCCGCCCTGTTCGACGTCCTCACCGGACTTCCGCTGGGCGCCATCCTGTCGGTGGCCGCGATCATCCTCGTCGCGATCTTCTTCATCACCTCCTCGGACTCCGGCTCGCTCGTCGTCGACATGCTCGCCTCCGGCGGACACCCGAACCCGCCCACGTGGTCGCGGGTGATGTTCGCCCTCCTCGAGGGTGCGATCGCGATCGGTCTGCTCATCGCCGGCGGGCTCCAGGCGCTCCAGGCCGCCGCGCTGGCCACCGCGCTGCCGTTCAGCGTCGTCATGCTCCTCATGTGCGTCGCCACCTTCCGCAGCCTGCGGGTCGATCAGGGCCTGCGCGAGCGTCGCGAGCGCGAGGAGCGCTACGCCATGCTCAGCGGCAAGCTCGCCGAGGACTTCGACGACGCCTTCGGCCGCCAGGTCGACTCGCGCGTCGATGACCGGATCGACTACCGGCTCTCGCGCACGACCGGTCCGTTCACCCGGGGTCGGCGGGCAGCCGGCGGCGGAACCGAGCGCGCCGAGCGCGCGGTGCCGCCGCCCGAGTGACCCGGGCCGGGTGAACCGGCCCAGGTGACCCGGGCCCGAGGCGCCCGCTCGGTGAGGAACCGGGCGGGCGCCTCGGCCGCGGGTTCCCGGGACCCGCGAGCGGGGTGCGCGCGATGACTGGCACCGGCCGGTCTGACGTGAAAACATCGGGAGCAGGACCCGTACGCCGCCGATCCCGAGAGCGGCACCGGTGGAACAAGGAGACGACATGCCCATTGCAACTGCTGAGGTCTACAGCGAGCTTCTCGACCGCGCCAAGTCCGGCGGCTTCGCCTATCCCGCCGTCAACTGCACCTCCTCCCAGACGATCAACGCCGCGATCCGCGGATTCGCCGAGGCCGAGTCCGACGGCATCATCCAGATCTCCACCGGCGGCGCGGAGTACATCTCCGGCCCGACGATCAAGGACCGCGTGCGCGGCGCCGTGGCCTTCGCGGTATTCGCCCAGGAGGTCGCCAAGAGCTACGACGTCAACATCGTCCTCCACACCGACCACGCGCCCAAGGACGCCGTCGAGCACTGGGTCAAGCCGCTGCTCGAGATCTCGACCGAGCGGGTGAGGAACGGCGAGCAGCCGCTGTTCGGCTCCCACATGTGGGACGGCTCGGCCGTGCCGCTCGACGAGAACCTGCAGATCGCCGAGGAGCTCCTCGCGCTGTCGGCGAAGGCGAACACCCTGCTCGAGGTCGAGATCGGCGTCGTCGGCGGCGAGGAGGACGGCGTCGAGAACGCGATCAACGACAAGCTCTACACCACCGCCGAGGACGGACTCGCCACTGCCCGCGCGCTCGGCACGGGGGAGAAGGGCCGCTACCTCACCGCCCTGACCTTCGGCAACGTCCACGGCGTCTACAAACCGGGCAACGTCAAGCTCCGCCCCGAGCTCCTCGGTGAGATCCAGAGCGCCGTCGGCGCGGAGGTCGGCAAGGAGAAGCCGTTCGACCTCGTGTTCCACGGCGGCTCCGGCTCGACGGCCGAGGAGATCGCCGCGGCGGTGGGCCACGGCGTGGTGAAGATGAACATCGACACCGACACCCAGTACGCCTTCACCCGTCCCGTCGTCGAGCACATGCTCCGGAACTACGACGGCGTGCTCAAGATCGACGGCGAAGTCGGCAACAAGAAGCAGTACGATCCGCGGGCGTGGGGCAAGTCCGCCGAGGCGGGCATGGCCGAACGCATCGTCGAGGCGTGTCAGAACCTCGGCTCGGCGGGCAACCGCCTGAAGTGAGCGAGGGCGTCCGCCCGTGATCGGACGCGAGGGCCCGGGCCGGGAGCACATCCCGCCCGGGCCCGCACCGAGCGGGCCTCACCCGCTGCGGGGCATCCCCGCGCTGCTCACCGCCGCGGGTCGTCCTCCGAGGTTACGGAGGATTCTCCGGCAGCCGTCTCCTCGCTCTCGGCTGCAACGGGGTGCTCCTGCGTGCCGCCCGCGGTCACCCGCAGGCTGCGGGCACGGCGCACATCCTCGTCGAACTTCTTGGCCTTCTTGTCGCTGGCAGCGGTGTCGCGCGGCGGCAGCTGCAGGTCCACCTCTGCGGGGATCCCGGCCTGCAGCTCGCGTCCGCGCTCGAGCTCGGCGTCGACCTCTGCGCCGAACAGCAGGATCGCATTGATGATGTAGATCCACAGCAGCAGGATGATGACGCCGGCCAGCGCGCCGTAGGTCGCGTTGTAGTTGCCGAAGTTCGACACGTAGAAGAAGAACCCGAGTGTCGCGAGCACGGAGACGAGGATGGCGATCAGCGCACCGAAGCTGACCCACCGGAACTTCGGCTGCTGCACATTCGGCGTGGCGTAGTACAGCAGCGCCACGACGAAGACGACGATGAACGCCAGGACGAACCACTTGGCCACGTTCCACACACCCACCGCGGCGGAACCCAGGCCGATCAGATCGCCCACTCCTTCGGCGACCGGGCCGGACAGCACGAAGATCATCAGCGCGACAGCACCGAGCACCAGGATGAGCGCCGTGAGCAGGTACATCTGCAGGGTGAGCTTGATGCCTCCACGCCCCTCGGGCACGTCGTAGATGGTATTCATCGCGCGGCCGAAGGCCTTCACATACCCCGAGGCCGACCACAGTGCGACGAGCAGACCGATGATCAGGCCGAGGCCGGGCGCCGGCGCGGTGAGCACCGACTCGAGCGGGGGACGCACGCTGTTCCAGGTGTCCCCCGGCACCACGCCCTGCACCTGGTCGAGGACGGCGGTGACGGTCTGCCCGCTCTGCCCGAACAGGCTGAGGATCGAGACCAGGGCGATGAGGCCAGGGAACACGGAGAAGACGGTGCGGTAGGTGAGCCCTGCGGCCACGTCCGTGCAGCCGTCGGCGGAGAACTCGCGGATGGTCGTCCGGAGCACGTACTTCCACGACGGTTTCGTGAGGTCGGTCGGATCGTCGGGCTTCCGGTCGTCCTCGGGATGCGGAGCATCCGCCGGGTGATCTGCGGATCGAGTCTCGCTCATCGTCTGCCCCCTGGTGCAGAATATGGTCTCAATAGTCAAGGCACCTTGATTATAGAGAAGATTCCGCGGCCCGGGTGCGAAGCCCCGGGGTGTGGCAGATGGCGGTGCGGGGTTCACTCCCCATCGGCAGCGGTGAGCTCGGCGGCGGCGAAGTCGAGCAGACCCGGGAGCCCGCCCGCTCCGAGCGCGCGCCGCTGCCGCGCCGCCCCGGAGCCCTGGCCGAGCAACCGCGCGATGCCGGCTTCCGCGCACTCCCGATCCGCATCGTCCGAGAAGTGCGGACGTGCCCGCTGCAGCAGCCCGAGCACCACGGCCTCAGCAGGCTGCTGCGTCCCGCTCACCGGATCCAGCAGGGTGCCGGACAGCCCGAACCGGGCCGCCTGCCAGCACGCGGTGTCGAGCAGCTCCGGAGGCGGGTCCCCGGGCAGGGGAGCTGCGAGGGACATCACCACGAGGGCCCGGGCGAGGCTCGCGAGCGCAACAGTCTGCCCCGCCCGCAGCTGGGCATCGGACGCGCGGATCTCGAGCGTGCCGTAGCGCGGGGAGAGCCGCACGATCCACCCCAGGCAGTTGCGGTCGGGGACCGCGTCGAGTGCGACGAGGGCGGCGACGCGGGATTCGTAGTCAGCGAGGTCGTGGAAGCGCGGCGGTATGCCGTTGACCAGCCAGCGCCGGTAGTGGATGGTCCGCCAGCTCGCGAACCCGGTGTCCGCGCCCTGCCACACGGGAGAGTTCGCTCCGAGCGCGACCAGCACCGGCAGCCAGGGGCGCAACCCGTTGAGGGCCCGGACGCCGGTGGCGATGTCGGCCAGACCCACGTGGACGTGCAGGCCGTTGACATGATGGTCGACGGCGAAGCGCGGGGCGAGCTCGGCGACGGCCGAGTAATGAGCCCCGGGACTCACCTCGGAGGGTGAGCGCGGGTGGTCCGGTGCGGTCCCCAGGGCCGCGACAGCGAACCCCATGCGGTCCGCGGTCGCGGCGAGTGCGCGGCGGAAACCGAGCAGTTTGGACAGTGCCGGGCCGGTCTCGGTGTGCACGGGGGAGTTGTACTCGAGCTGGCAGGTGAACCATTCGGCGGTCGCGCTCCCGCCGGCGACCTCGAGCGCGTGGAGCGTGCGCGTCTGCTCGGGGGAGGGGGAGGCCGGCAGTCCGGTGTCCCGATCGATGAGGAGGTACTCCTCCTCGATGCCGAATGTCGTCATGGCCGCCGCCTCGTCGTCGAAGGGCCGAGGTGCCGATGCGAGTCGCAGCGGCCCTCGCCGAGCGGGCGCCCAGCACCTCGGGTAGAAGCAACCTATTACGCGGACGCCGGTTCGGCAATGAGCGCCGGCCGGGCGATGCCGCCGGTGCACTGCGGCGATTCGGCGGATCAGCCGGTCGGGATGGCCACGATCGGATCCGTGGTCGGCGCCGCCGACCCGCCCTCGGGCTCGACGGTGATCGTGAACGTCGATCAGACGGGCACCCGGTCGAACGCTGTCGGCGCGCGTCCTGCCGCCGGTCGTCGAGGCGGCCCAACACCGTCGCACGCATTCCCGGCGGAGGTGCGGCTGCCTGCGCGGGATTCCGCTTCCACTCATCACTGCCTCCCCAACTATCGTGCCAGTTCGCCGAACCCCGACCGGATGCGGGACTTCGTGAGATTTTTTCCGCGCGGTGATCGGTTCTGCGCACCGGGCGGGATTCGACCCGACCGGCAGCTCTCGGATCACGGGTCCGGGAACAGGTCAGACCAGGCGGCCGTCGCGGATCGTCAAGGCTGTGTCGGCCAGAGGTACGAACTCGGTATCGTGGGTGACGACGACCGTTGCGGTGTCGAACTGCCGGGTCGTCGCCACGATGAGGTCGATGATGGGTCTCGAGCGGTCGTGATCGAGCGCAGACGTGGGTTCGTCGACCAGCATGACCTTCGGCCGTCCCATGAGAGCTCGCGCGACGTTCACCCGTTGCCGTTGACCACCGGACAGCTGATGCGGTCGCCGGTCGGCGGCGGAGGCCAGACCGACGACCTCGAGGAGCTCGTGCGCCCGCTGGCCGGCACGGGCCAGCTGCCGGCCCCGGGCCCCGCGCAGATGCTCAGTGAGCACGAGCTGGTCGTGCGCGGTGAGTTACGGGAGCAGGTTGGGCTGCTGGAAGATCGTGCCGATCTGCGTTCTCCGCAGCATCGCGCGGTCCTTCTCCGGCAGTCCGGTGAGCTCGCGACCTGCCAGGCGCATCGATCCCGAACTCGGACCGATGAGGGTCGACGCGACGGCCAGGAGCGAGGACTTGCCGGATCCCGACGGTCCCACGAGAGCAGTGACGGTTCCCGGCTCGGCGGAGAGATCGACGGCGTCCAGGGCGCGGATGGTGCGGGGTGCGCCGTTCTCGTCCACGCAATCGGGGTAGACGAGGCTGACGTTCTCGAGCCGGAGCGCGGGAGCGGATCGGTGGGGTGCGGGGGAGGGGTCGATGAGTGCATGGTCAGTTCCCTCCGAGAGCGAGCAGGGGATCGATCCGGGTCACGCGCCGGGTGGCCAGTGCAGCCCCGATCAGACCGAGGACGAATACGCCGAGCACCGGCGTGAGGAAGGTCATCGGCGTCAGCGCGAACGGCACTGCGGAGCCGACCGCCGCTCCTCCGGCGGCGCCGGCTGCGCCTCCGGCCGCAGCTCCGAGGAGCACGACGAAGGCGGCCTGGGTCATGGAGTCCCGCACGAGGTAACCGCGGGAGGAACCCAATGCGCGGAGGACGGCGAGATCCCGGGTGCGCTGGATGGTCCACACGGTGAGGAAGGACACCACGACGAGGGCGGAGATGCCGTAGAGGAATGCCTGCATCATGAGGAGCGAAACGCGCTCGGACTGGTAGGCGGGCAGCGCGGAGAAGGCCGTGCGGGTGTCCTTCGACACTGTCCCGGCGGCCGCGTCGGCCGACGCGAGAGTGTCCTCGGTGGGCGGACCCGCCGAGTCGGCGATGCGGTCGGCCGGGATCGCGAGGGCTGTCGCCTCGAGCCCATCGCCCAGATGTGCGATGCCGGCGAAGTCGTCGATCGGTGTCCACGCCACCGGAAGGTGACTGTAGTATTCGTCCCCGACGATCCCGACCACGTCGAGCTCTGTCGAGGACAGGTGAATGGTGTCACCGAGCGAAACAGCGAGATCCGCCGCGGCTTCCTCGCTGAGTACGGCCTGTCCTGCAAGCGGGTGGGTCCGGCCATCGATGGATTCCAGGGAGGGAGCCAGGGCGGTGCCGGTCTCCAGGCCCATCACCGCGACGGAAGCGGCCGGCCCGTTCGAGCCGCCCCCGGTGCCGGCGGCCTCGGCCCGGGTCTGGGTGACACCGAGGCGCTCAGCCCGCGGACCGCTCGCTGCGTCATTCCATGCCCGCAGCTCATCGGCTGTGATGACCGACTCAGTGAACGACGGCTCGTCGCCGTCGTCGTCCGGGGCGGCGAAGACGATATGCGACGCGCCGAGGTTCTCCAGGGCCGAGGTGTTCTGCCGGCCCAGTCCGTCGGTCAGACCGGTGAGCAGCACGAGCAGCAGGGTGATGAGTGCGACCACGCCGCCGATCAGGGCGAAGCGCCCCTTCGCGAAGACGATATCGCGGAAGGCCAGGTACATGTCTGCTCTCCGAGGTCGGTAGGAATGTCGGGTGTCCATTTATCATGGTGGAGGGGACGCGGGCGCGGATCGCCCCACCGGTTGAACCGCAGGGATCATCCGGACGACGTGGAGATCATCCGATCGGTTGACTTCATCCGGAGCGGCAGCAGGTATCATCTGCGGTGAGCCGGCGGATCGGCGGCTCGGCGCGTCGGGTCCGGTGGGTGCGGACGCGCGGAAGAGACGGGCGACGGGCCCTGCGGAGATCGGTCGTCGAGCGTCGTCGTCGCACGATCCACCGGTGGGAGGCACAGTGCCGCGGGTACAGGTGATGATCGTCGATGACCATCCCGTCGTGCGCGCAGGTCTGTGCGCCCTGGTGGACGGGCGCGAGACCATGACGGTGGCGGTCGAGGCCGGCACGGGCGAGGAGGCGCTGCTGCGCCTCGAGGAATTCGGCGCCATCGGCTACCTGCTCAAGGACTGCCCGGCCGATGAAGTCGCCCGTGCCGTGGAGGACGCGGCGGCCGGGAGATCGGTGCTCTCTCCGTCCGTCATCGCACAGATGATGAAGCGGATCGCCTCCCCTGCGAAAGCCCTGACCCCGCGCGAGATCGAGATCCTCGAACTCCTCTCCGGCGGTGCCACCAACCGCCAGCTGGCGCGCCGGCTGTTCATCTCCGAGGCGACAGTCAAGACCCACCTCGTGCACATCTTCGACAAGCTCGGAGCGGACAATCGGACCCAGGCGATCGAACGGGCCCGCGACGAGCGCGTGATCTGAGCGGTCGTCGCGACGAGGTCGGCGTCGGATCGCGACGGGCGGGGAGAGGCACCGCGGTCACGATCGGCGAGGCCAACTCAGGTAGTGTCGGTGTGCCATGTGCGATGAATCCCGCTCCGCTGCCGTTCCGGGCCTGCACCCTGACTCCGTCGGCGGTGCGGTGCTCGTCGTCGGCGCAGGTGAGGCCGGGTCTCGGGTGGCCGGTGCACTTGCCCGCAAGGGCGCACCGGTCGTCGTCCTCTCCCCCGACGGTTCGCCCGGCGTCGAGCTGCCGCCGCTGTCGAAGGCGCTCTTCGCGGAATCGTTGACGCTCACCGTGCACAGTGTGGACCCGGCCGCCGCAGACTCCGTTCCGGGCCATGCCGTGTCCAGCGGCTCGAGCGTCGTACTTCTTCAGGGCGCAGCCGTCGAGCTCGACCTCGACACCCGCTCTGTCCGGCTCGACACCGGGGAGTGGGTCCACGGCTCCGCCATCGTCATCGCCACCGGATCCGCCGCCCGGATCCTCGACATCGACCTGCCCGGCGGCCCCGCCTTCACTCTGCACTCCGCCGCCGACGCACAGGCGATCCGCGAGCACCTCGCGGCGCTCCGCTCCGGTTCCGCCCAGGACACCCCCGTGGACATCGGCATCATCGGCTCCGGCTTCCTCGCGCTCGAGCTCGCCCGCGGTGCGGTGGACGCCGGCCATACGGCGACCGTGCACCTCAACGGGCCGCGCCCGATGCCCCGGCTCAGCGCACCGCTGAGCGACGCCGTCATGGCGCTCCATGAATCCGCCGGCGTCCGCTTCGTCCCGCACTCCACACCGGTCGACTACGTCGCCCGCGACTTCTGGATCACGGCCGTCGGAGCGCAGGCCGCCACGGACTTCGCCGGCCGTGGCGTCCAGCGCACGAGCACGGGCGCGCTCCTCACCGACGCCCACCTCCGGGTCCTCGCTGCGGGCGGCGCCCCGCTGGGGGCGGTCTACGCGATCGGCGACTGCGGGCAGGTGGCGCACGGCCCGATGGCGGCCTACGGCCCCCAGGAATCCGAACCGGTGGCCGCCTCGCAGGGGGAGTGGCTCGGTCGGTTCCTGGGTGCCGCATCGACCCACGCCGAATCACCGGGCCCCGCCGAGCCAGGCCCCTCCGAACACGTGGAGCCGGGCCACTCCGCGCCGACCGCCGCCTGGAGCGACCTCCCCTGGCACTGGAGCTTCCAGGGCCCAGTGCGCGTCTTCACTGCAGGCCTGTCCGCCGAGGCGAGCCAGGGCGAGCCCGTCGTCCTCGGCGACCTGAGCACCGGGCGCGGGCAGGTGGCACTGTTCGCCTCGGCGGCCGATGACGCCCCGCTCGTCGGCGTCGAGACCCTGGGGCCGCCCAAGCCGCACCTCGCGGCCCGCCGGCTCCTCGCGTCCGGCACCGTACCCACCCGGGCTCAGGTGAGCGCTCCCGGGTTCGACCTCGTCGCCGCCTCGCGCCTGCCCGGTCGCAGGCCTCCGATCGCGTAGACTTGGCGGGTCACCGTCCCCGTTGGAGAGTGTTCAGCTGTCTATGAGCATGTCCGAACTGGCCGCCGTGAACTCGCTCGAGCGGGTCGGCGCCCGGCCATCGTTCTTCGCCTACCTCGCCGAGGTCTGGCACCGGCGGGATTTCACGTTCTCCCTGGCCAAGTACCGGATCCAGAGCGAGAACGAGCGCAACCGCCTGGGCATGCTGTGGGTGGTGCTCCGACCGATCTTCTCCGCGATGGTCTACGGGCTCGTGTTCGGCCTCATCCTCGCCGGGCAGCGGCCGGAGAACTTCGTCCCCTTCCTCATCATCGGCGTGTTCTTCCTCGAGTTCTTCAACACCTCGATGAACGGCGGGGCGAAGTCGATCATCAGCAACACCGCGCTCGTGCAGTCGCTGCCGTTCCCCCGGATGGTGCTGCCGATCGCCACGGTGCTCCAGAACCTCCTCAACTTCATGCCGACGCTGCTGCTGATGTTCGTCCTCACCATGCTCTGGGGCGCCCGGCCGAACCTGTACTGGTTCCTCTTCATCCCGCTCATCGCGCTGTTCTACCTGTTCAATCAGGGAGTGGCGCTGATCTTCGCCCGGCTCACCGTGCACGTGCGCGACCTCAGCCAGTTCGTGCCGTTCATCTCCCGCCTGATCTTCTACACCTCGGGCGTGTTCTTCGACCCGCGGACCGTGCTCGAGCCCTATCCCACCCTCCAGGCGATCTACGCCTGGCATCCGCTCAACGAGGTGCTCGCGATCGCGCGCGGCATCCTGCTCGACGAGTACTCGATCCCGTGGGACTACTGGTGGAAGCTCGCGATCTGGGCGGTCGTCGTCCCGGTGGTCGGCGCCGTGTTCTTCTGGAAGGCGGAGGAGCGCTATGGCCGAGAGCACTGAGAAGCCGGCCGAGGGCCAGCCCGTCGTCATCTGCGACGAGGTCCATGTCGAGTTCCGCACCCTGGCCACCGGCAAGCGCCTCAAGCCGAGCGTGACGAGCGGTCTGCTCCAGCGCGGCCGGACCATGCGCACGGTCCACGCGCTCAAGGGTGTGTCCTTCGTCGCGAACGCGAACGAGTCGATCGGCGTCATCGGCACGAACGGCTCGGGCAAGTCCACTCTCATGCGCACGATCACCGGGCTCACCCCGGCCACCCGCGGCGCGGTCTACGCGAAGTCGCGGCCCAACCTGCTCGGTGTCGGTGCCGCGCTCATCCCGGACCTGTCCGGGGGCAACAACATCATCCTCGGCGGTCTGGCGATGGGGATGGAGCGGGCCGAGATCGAGGCGCAGTACGACGAGATCGTCGAGTTCACCGGACTCAAGGAATTCATCGACATGCCCATGCGGACGTACTCCTCGGGCATGTCCGCGCGGCTCAAGTTCGCGATCGCGACCGCCAAGCAGCACGAGATCCTTATCGTCGACGAGGCGCTGAGCGTAGGCGACCGCGACTTCCAGAAGAAGAGCGAGAAGCGCATCCGCGACATCCGCGAGCGCGCCGGCACGGTGTTCCTCGTCTCGCACTCGATGCGATCGATCCGGGATACGTGCAACCGGACGATCTGGATCGAGAAGGGCGAGCTGCGCGCCGACGGGGACACCGACTCGGTCGTCAAGCAGTATGAGAAGCACCGGTGATCGCATGAGGGGCATCTGAGATCCGTCTCAGATGCCCCTCATCTGCGCTGTGGGAGAATCGATCCGTGCCCAGACGATCCCAGCCGCTCAGCGCGGACGCACTGCCCCCGCTCCCGGCTCAGCCCGGAGTCTCGTACATCATGCCGGTGCTCAACGAGGCCGAGCACATCTCCGCGGCGATCACGACGATCCTCGATCAGGAGTACACGGGCGACAAGGAGATCGTCGTCGCCCTAGGCCCGTCCACCGATGAGACGACGTCGATCGTCACCACGCTCGCCGGCACGGACCCCCGCATCCGGGTCGTCCACAACCCGGCCGGTGACACGCCCGCGAGCCTCAACCTCGCCGTCGGGGCCACCGCGCATCCCGTCGTCGTCCGCGTCGATGCCCACTCGGAGCTCACCGGCGACTACACCGACACCGCGATCGAGGTGCTCCGCGACACCGGAGCGGCGAACTGCGGCGGCCTCATGCTCGCCCGCGGCCGCACCCCGTTCCAGAAGGCCGTCGCGCGCGCCTACATGTCCCGGATCGGGCTCGGCGGCCCGGCGTACCACACCGGTGACCAGCCGCAGGAGTCCGAATCCGCCTACCTCGGTGTGTTCCGCCGGGAGGTGTTCGATCACCTCGGCGGCTTCGATCCCTCGCTGCGCCGCGGGCAGGACTGGGAGCTCAACCTCCGCATCCGCGAGGCCGGCGGGCTCGTGTGGTTCGACCCGCGCCTCGAGGTCACGTACTGGCCACGGACCACGTGGAAGAAGATCGCCCAGCAGTTCCACGCCACGGGGATCTGGCGGGCGGAGCTCATCCGCCGCCACGGCACCAAGAACTCGTGGCGCTACTTCGCGCCGCCCCTCCTGGTGCTCGGCGTGGCCGCCTCGGTCGTCGAGGCCCTGCTCCAGCTCTCCGGCTCGACACGGACCTGGCCGCGGTTCCTCCGCCGCTTCACCTCGCTCGTCCACGTGCCGAGCCTCGCCTACGTCGCAGGCATCGTCACCGCGGCCGGCCGGGCCGAGGACTGCGGCAGGCGGGAGCGGGCGTGGTTCGCGCTCGTTCTGCCCACGATGCATCTGAGCTGGGGCGCGGGGTTCCTGCGCGGACTGCTCGCCGGGGCGGGATCCGCAGCCGACCGCAGCCGCTGAGGGTCACGGGCGCGGTGTCCGACCCGGCGACTATCCTCGAAGGCAGGACCTGCGGCACCACCTGGGCGCGGCCCCCACGACCGCGCACCACCTCCACGGATGAAAGGCGCACGCGCACATGAGCACTCTGGTCACCGGCGGAGCCGGGTACATCGGCTCCCATGTCGTCCGCCTCCTCGAGGAGCGCGGCGAACAGGTGGTCGTCGTCGACGACCTCTCCAATGGGATTCCCGCGCGGGTGCCGAACGCCGTCCTCGTCGAGCTCGACCTGTCCGCCCCGGACGCCGAATCCCGGCTGCGCGCGGTCATGGAGGAGCACGACGTCACCTCGGTCATCCACTTCGCGGCGAAGAAGCAGGTGGGCGAATCCGTCGAGCGCCCGCTCTGGTACTACCGCAACAACGTCGACGGGCTGGCGAACCTCCTCGGCGCGATGGAAGCGACGGGAGTGGACACCATGGTGTTCTCGTCCTCCGCGGCGGTCTACGGCATGCCCGACAGCGGCCTGCTCAGCGAGAAGACCGAGTGCCGCCCCATCAATCCCTACGGCCAGACGAAGCTCGTGGGGGAGTGGATGATCGACAACGCCGCGCGCCACGGGCTCAAGGCCATCAAGCTCCGGTACTTCAACGTCGCCGGAGCGGGCTGGCCGGACCTCGCCGACACGGCGGTGATGAACCTCGTGCCGATCATCCTCGACCGGGTGGCCGCCGGGAAGGCGCCGATCGTGTTCGGCGACGACTACCCCACTCCGGACGGCACCTGCGTCCGCGACTACGTCCACGTCGCCGATCTCGCCGACGCCCACATCGCCGCCCTCGACCACCTCGGGGCCGGGGAGATCGCGGAGTCCGTGTTCAACGTCGGCACCGGGCGGGGCGCCTCGGTCCTCGAGGTCATCGATGCGATGTCGCGCGCCCTCGGCCGTCACCTCACCCCGGAGATCGCCGCTCGCCGTGCGGGCGACCCGCCGCAGCTCGTCGCCGACGTCAGCGCCATCAACGAGGTGCTCGGTTGGCGGGCGAGCTACGGGCTCGCCGACATCGCCGACTCCGCAGTGCCGGAGGGGATGCGCCCGTGAGCGCCCAGCGGAAGAGCGGCCGTCGGCGCCATCGGGACCACCCTGCCGACCCTGCTGGGCGGCAGCCGGCGGGAAGCGTCCCGGCGGATCCGCAGTCGACCGATGAGGCGGCCGGCGCTCGCCGGTTCCCCGCCCCGCTCATCGCCGGGGCGCTCGCGCTCCTCGCCGTCATCGCGCTCGTCGTCGTCAGCGTGGTCCGCCAGCCGGAGCCGCTCACCGTCGATGCGCTCGAGAGCCCGGTCGTCGGAGCTCTCGGCGCCGGCGAGGGGATCTATCCCGCGAACTCCGCCGAGGCGATCACGGAGAACGTCAAGTTCGGCTACCTGCCCGCGGTCGATATCGCCGCCCTGTCCGACGGCACGATCGTCGTCGCCGATCCGGAGACCGGTCACGAGGAGCTCGGCCTCGATCGCCCGCTCGCCGAGGTCGACGCCGCGACCTTCGCCGACGCGCGGGTCCGCCCCGCACCGCTCACCGCATTCGACGACGCCGGGAACGGCGGCGGGGCCGAGTCTGCGGAGACCACCCGTGAGGGCACGCCGATCACCTGGGAGGACGCGCTCGAGGAGTTCGGTGACGAGACGGTGCTCATGCCCGAGATCGTCGTCGCCGACCACGTTCCCGCTGTCCTCGACCCCGTGCAGGAGGCAGGCCGGACGGACGGGGTGATCGTGCGGTCCTCCGACCTCGGCGTCCTCGAGGCCGCCGTCGGCCGCGATGCCACCGCTCTCTACTCGGGCGACCCGTCCGGGACCTCGCCCGAGGAGCTGCTCGCCGCCGGAATCACCATGGCCGCGCTGCCCGCGGACGATCCTGCGCTCGACGACTGGCTCGGCTCCGATGTTCGCGTCTGGGTGACCGGCGTGGAATCCGAGGACGCCCTCGCGGACCTCGCGGAGCGCGGCGCCTTCGGAGCGCTGGCCGCGAACCCGTTCGCTATCCAGCCCTCGAACGTGCGGACCGACTGACCACCCGAACCCCGACCGGCGGGGATGCCGCAGCCGCTCGCTGCGGCCACCCGTCGCACACCCACAGGAGGACACCATGAACCAGCCCATCGGGAACCCCGTGAACATCGGAGGCCTCGACGCCTCACAGCTCGGCCCCCAGCCCACCCACCTGCCGAACGACCACCCCGACGTCGAGGCGAAGAGCCGGATGGATGCCGGCGAGGAGCCGATCGACGTCGCCCACGACCTGCCCGCGAGCTCGCTCGCGTGGGCACTGCTCGCCGACGAGGCGTTCAGCGAGGGGCGGAAGGTCGATTCCTACGCCTATGCCCGGGTGGGCTACCACCGCGGCCTCGACGCGCTGCGGCAGGCCGGCTGGCGCGGGGCGGGACCGATCCCGTACGCGCACGAGGTCAACCGCGGATTCCTCCGCGCGCTCTACGCGCTCGGCCGGGCCGCGGCGTCCATCGGCGAGGCGGACGAGGCCGCGCGGGTGGAGAAGTTCCTCCGCGAATCCGATCCCGAGGCGATCGACCGCATCGCCGCCGAACCGATCTGATTCGGAGCTGAATCCAGGCGGCTGCCCGCTGTGGGTGTACCTGTGCGCCCGCGGCCTCCGCGCGGTCCTCCCGCGCGACCGCGCGGGCACGGCGGCGGGCGACGGCAGGAGCGGCCCGGACCGCCGGTAGACTGTCGTGGTCAGGCCTGCGTGCAGGCTGCCCGCAACTTCCAAGGTGATGAGAGCTCATGCCAGCAATCGTGGTCGTCGGCGCCCAGTGGGGCGATGAAGGCAAAGGCAAGACCACCGACATCCTCGGCACCCGCGTCGACTATGTGGTCAAGCCCAACGGCGGCAACAACGCCGGGCACACGGTCGTCGTCGCCGGGGAGAAGTACGAGCTCAAGCTTTTGCCGGCGGGCATCCTCTCGCCGTCGGTGACGCCGGTCATCGGCAACGGCGTCGTCGTCAACCTCGAGGCGCTGTTCGAGGAGATCGAGATGCTCGAATCCCGCGGCGCGGACACCTCGAAGCTGCGGATCTCCGCCAACGCCCACCTCGTCGCCCCGTACCACCAGGTGCTCGACAAGGTCTCCGAGAGGTTCCTCGGCAAGCGCGCGATCGGCACCACCGGCCGCGGCATCGGCCCCACGTACTCGGACAAGGCCGGCCGACTGGGCATCCGGGTGCAGGACATCTTCGACGAGTCGATCCTCCGGCAGAAGGTCGAGGGAGCGCTGCGGCAGAAGAACGAGCTCCTCCTCAAGGTCTACAACCGCCGCGCGGTCGAGGTCGACGAGATCGTCGAGTACTTCCTCGAGTACGTCGACCGGCTGCGGCCGATGGTGACCGACACCTCCCTGCTGCTCAACAAGGCGCTCGACGCCGGCGAGGTCGTCGTCATGGAGGGCGGACAGGCCACCATGCTCGACGTCGACCACGGCACCTACCCCTTCGTCACCTCGTCGAACCCGACAGCCGGCGGCGCGGTCGTCGGCTCGGGCATCGGCCCCACCCGGATCTCCCGGGTCGTCGGGATCGTCAAGGCCTACACCACGCGCGTGGGCTCCGGACCGTTCCCCACCGAGCTGTTCGACGACATGGGCGTCCACCTGCAGAAGACCGGCGGCGAGTTCGGCGTCAACACCGGGCGCGCCCGGCGCTGCGGCTGGTACGACGCGGTCATCGCCCGCTACGCCAGCCGGGTCAACGGCTTCACCGACTACGTGCTCACCAAGCTCGACGTCCTCACCGGCATCGAGCAGATCCCGGTGTGCGTGGCCTATGACGTCGACGGCGTGCGCCACGACGAGATGCCGGTGAGCCAGAGCGACTTCCACCACGCGAAGCCGATCCTCGAGCACTTCGACGGCTGGACCGAGGACATCACCGGTGCCCGGACCTTCGAGGACCTGCCGGTCAACGCGCAGAAGTACGTCCTCGCGCTCGAGGAGATGTCCGGCTGCCGGATGTCGGTCATCGGCGTCGGACCGGACCGCGAGCAGTCGATCGTCCGCCACGACCTCCTCGACTGAGAGCCGGTTCACCCCCTCCCACCCTCCTGGACGCCCCACCGTCGAGTGGTCATGTTCGGTCGAATACTCGCGAGTATTCGACCGAACATGACCACTCGACGGCTTCGTCTCCCCGGTTCGACGGCTTCGTCTCCCCGGTTCGACGGCTTCGTCTCCCCGGCGCCGCTCGGTGGCCCTTTCATGCGGAGTTCGGACATTTGCGGAGATACCCGCCGGTACATATGATGTAGGCCACATTTGAATGATGACCATCGACAGTCGGGCACCCCGTCACGTCGGCCCGGTGGGAGGAGGCGAGCATGGCAGAGGTGCGGACCGCCTGCAGCACCACGGCCGCCCACCGCCTCATCGGACGCGACGCACTCGTCGCCGAGGCGCGGGCCGCGCTCGCCGACGACTCGCTCGCCGGGGTCTTCGTCACCGGGGCCGAGGGGGCGGGCAAGTCGAGTCTCATCGAAGCCGTGCTCGACCCGGAGTACCAGGTCGAGATCGATCCGACCGCAGTCGACGGCGATGATGAGCCGCCCGGTGCACCCGCCGTCGAGATCGTCCGGGTGGCCGGCAGCTCGATGCAGTCCGATCGTCCCTACGGGGTCCTCCGCCTCCTGCTCGCCGGCGCCTGCGAGATGGCGCTCGCGGGTGATGCCGCAGCCGTCATCGTCGCCCTGCGTGACCGGCTGCGCGCTCCCGGCGGTGCGCGCCGACTCCGCCCGGTCGTCGCGGTCGACAATGCTCACCTCGTCGATGCGCACTCGCTCTCCGCGCTCACCCAGCTCGTGATCCACGGGCACATCCGTCTCGTCATCGCTTCCGAGACCGCCGCCCCGCCGATCGATCTCGTCACCCGTCTGTGCGCCGCCGGCCGGCTCCACCGCATCGCCGTCACGGGGCTCACCCCCGACCAGACCAGGGAGCTGCTCGAACAGCGGCTCGGCGGTGCGGTGGCGTGCGGCTCCGTCGAAGAGGTCCACGAGTGCACGGAAGGCAACCCCCGGCTCGTCCTCGCTGCGCTCCACGGGCACCGTGCCCGGCGGTCGATCGCCATCGACCACGGAGTGTTCACCTTCACCGACCGCACCGACCTCTCGACCCTCGGCCGCGATCACGTCGAGCAGCGGCTCGCCCGCGTCGCTCCGGACCTCCACCGCGTCCTGCGGATCGTCTGCCTCGCTCATGCCGTCCCCACCTCGCTCCTCGAGCGCCTCGTCCCGTGCAGCGACATCGATGCCCTCGTCGAATCCGGGCTGCTCACCGCCGACCAGTCCTTCGACCCGGTGCTCACCGCGCGGGACCGGGTGATGAGCCGTGTCGTGTCAGCGGTCGATCCCCCGGCGCAGTGCCGGGTGCTGTGGGAGGAGTGCTCGGAACGTCTTCCCTGGGGCGAGCTCGCGGGGGAGACTCTGCTCGGTTTCGCCGAATGGGCCGTGCGGGTGGGCGGCGAGGTCGATCCCTCGGTGCTCGCCCGGGCCGCCGCGGTGGCCGGCGACCTGGGACGCTGGACCACCGTGCTCGATCTCGCAGCGAATCCTCCGCCGAACGGTCTCGTCCACCCCGGACTGCTCATCGAGCACGCGCGTGCCCGGGTCGAGCTCGGCGATCGCGCGACGGCGCGCGAGCTCACCGCCCAGGCCGAGGCGATCCTCCTCGCGACTGCCGACGGGGACCACGCGGACCGCGCCGACGGGGACCACGCGGATGCCGTCGATCCGATACCGGACGATCGCGCCGCAGGGCACCCCGCAGCCGGGTCGCCGGACGACGTCCTCGGCCTGCTGCCTCGGCTGCGTGCCGTCGAGCTCGGTGCCCGCGAGGTCACCGAGACGGCGGAGCCCGCGTGGCCGAGTGCCCACCTCGACGCCGCCGTGTCCGATGCGGGAAGAACCGTCATCGAGGTCGCCCGCACGAACTGGGAGCTGCGGTGCGGGCACTTCGCCGAGTCCGCCTCCCGCGCCGACCGGGTGCTCGCATCGGACCGGCTGCCCCCGGGGATCCGGACACGCACGCACGCCCTCCGCGGGCTCGCCCTCATCACGCTGGGGAGGCTCGACGAGGGGCTGCGGGACTGCGGCCGCGCGCTGCGCGTCGCGGAGCACCCGGAGGTGTCCCCGGCCGAGAGCTACATCGCCCGCGTCCATGCCCTCGCCGCGCTGAGCTTCGCCGGGATCTGGGAGCCGACAGGACACATCCTCCGGCCCGATTCGGTGTCCCATCTCCCGGTGCTCATCGCCCGGGCCCGCTGGTCGCTCAACGCCGGTGCGACCTCCGATGCGATCGAGGCGCTGCGCTGCA
The DNA here is from genome assembly GCF_900184225.1 of Brevibacterium ihuae. Lineage (NCBI taxonomy): Bacteria > Bacillati > Actinomycetota > Actinomycetes > Micrococcales > Brevibacteriaceae > Brevibacterium > Brevibacterium ihuae. The sequence continues at coordinate 1,432,153 of NZ_FXWZ01000003.1, forward strand.
TGCACGCCACGATGCGCGTCTCCGACCCGCTCGGCGGGCTCGGCGCGGTGATCGCAGGCCTGCGGTACGTGCTCCGCAGTGCGGGCCTTCCGGCCGACGCCGATCGCGTCCCGTCCGCCGGCGAGCGACCGGCCGTCTCGTGGCTCCTCGACCACGAAGCGGTCCGCCTCGAGCACCTCGCGGATGCGGTGCTCGATCCGGAGGATGCACGAGTGCGGCTCCGTGAGCTCGGGCTCGCCGCCCTCCGCACGGGAGCGGCGCTGCCGGCTGCGCGGTGCTTCGTCGACGCCGCGGTCCTCGGGGACGATTCCGCGGCCGTCGAGCTCGCCGGCGTGGCCGGCGGCATCGACGCGCTCTTCGGCTACTTCGTCCAGTGCTTCGCCGCGGGTTTCGGCGACGGCGACGTCCCGCTCCTCCTCGAGGCCGCGCGGTCTGCGGCCGATCTCAACGAGGTCGGCTGGTCACGGCAGATCGCCGAGGTCGCCCTCGCGCGCGCGCTCGACTCCGGCGAGCACGATCTCGCCCGCGAATCCCGGCGAGTGCTCCGGAACAGCCGGCAGCGGCTCCTCGCCGGCTCCGCACCGAGCGCCGGACGCGCCGGCCTGAGCGACCTCGAGCGCCGGCTGGCGCGCGGTGCGGCCCGCGGCACCAGCAATGCCGAGCTCGGGCGGATGGCGCACCTGTCGCCCAAGACCGTCGAGTGGTACATGAGCCGGATCTATCGCAAGCTCCACGTCACCGATCGGAGCGCGCTCGGCGCCGCCCTCGGCATCACCGGGACGGAGGTGCGGCGATGACGGGACTCGCCGGCCGCGACGCGGAGTTCGACCTGCTCCGCGCGGCGCTCGAGACCTCTCCCGGTGGTGCCCTCGTCGAAGCGGAGAGCGGGGCCGGCAAGACCGCGCTCGTCACCGCCGTGTACGACGCGGAGGACGGTCCCAAGCACTGGATCGCCGCGGACCGCGTCCTCACCGCGCACCCCTACGGTGCGCTCGCGGCGATCCTCGACACCGCGGACCTCGCGACCGGTGACCCGTTTCCGGGGCTCGATCGGGTCTTCGACCTCGCCGGGCAGGCGCGTCCGCTCGTGGTCGTCGACAATGCATGCTTCCTCGATCCGCCTTCGGCGCAGGCGATCGGGCACTACGCCTCGATCGGGGCGATCCGCCTGCTCATCTCGTCCCGGCTGCTCCCCCCACTCGTCCCGCAGTTCGTCGAACTCGTCTACAGCCTCGAGTTCGAACGCATCCGGCTCGCTCCGCTCGACGAGAGCGCGATCCGTGGGCTCATCGAACAGCGCCTCGGAGGGACGGTGTGCGGACACGTCCTCGGTGTGCTCGCCGTCCACGCGCGCGGCAATCCGGGCTCCCTCCTCGCGCTCGTCGACGCCGCCCGGCGCAACGGACACCTCATCGAGCACGACGGGGCATGGGTCCTGCGGGGCGCCCGCCTCGCGCTCGACGTGGTTGCGGTCGAGCTGTGCGCGGACGGCTTCGAGGTCCCTGCCGGTGATCTCCGCGACGCCCTCGTGCCGGTGGCGCTCGCCGGCCGCCTGCCGGTCTCCGCACTGCTCGCCACCGGGAGGGGGGACGCGACCGACCTGCTCGTGGAGGCCGGGACGCTCACCCTCGACGCGGGGTCGGAGCCGACGGTGCACGTGACGCAGCCGCTCCTCGCCGCGATCCTGCGCGCCGGCATCTCTCCGCGTGCCCGGGCCCGACTGTTCCGGGAGTTCGCCGAGCACGTCGCGACTCCCGACCCCGCGGCGGAGTTCGCCGAGGCGTGGACCCGCTGGAGCCTCGAGAGCGGAGTGGAGTCGTCGTCCGAGCATCGTCATGAGGTCGCGCGTCAGGCCCATCGCCGCGGGCGGTTCGCGCTCGCCACCCGGCTCGTCGAATCGCTCGAGCAGAACGACGCCGATTTCGCTCTCGCGCTCGCGCATCTCTACTGCGACGGCGGGAGGCCTCTCGAAGCGGTCGACATCGTCAGGCGGCTCCGCGACGATCTCACCGACGTCGGCCGGCTCCTCCACGGTGCACTCACCGCACTCCGCGCGGAGCTCCTCCTCGGCGAGTCCGCCGTCGTCCTCGCGGAGCACCTCATCGGCTGGAGTGAGCGGATCCGATCCGCCGGGACCGGACCCTGGGCCGCCCCCGCCGCTGAGGTGATAACCGCGTTCGCGACGATGTTCGGCGAGGTGCCGGCCAAGCCCGACCTCGGCGACGCGGCCGCGGCCGGAGACCGCGCCGCGATGCCGCGCGTGCTCCGCTCCGCCCTCGACTTCATCACCGCAGTCGCCGCCGTCGGCCGCTGCGACTCCGAACAGGCGGCCGCCCTCTTCGACCGCATCGACGTCGGCGGCTGGGAGTGCTTCCGGGTTCCGGGGTTCGTCTGGACGCTCCGGGCTGAGACACTCGGGCGGCTGGGCCGCTACACCGAGCTCGACGCCGCGCTGTCGGACCGGTGGGTGGGGGACCTCGATGCGGCGGCCAACGGATCCGGAGCGCTCGACATCATCCGTGCGCGGCGCGCGCTCGCCGCCGCCGACCCGCGCGCCGCGCGCGCCGCGCTGCGCTCGGCCGTCGCCGTCCTCGAGGAGTCCGACCCGTGCCAGCTGCTCGCGGCCGCCCTCGCAGCCTCGGCATATGCGGCGGCCGTCGACGACGATCGCGACGCGGTGAAGGAATTCTCCCGCCGGTTCGAACGCTGTTCTTCCAGCGGGGCGCGCCGCCAGTGGCTGCTCGCCCGGGTCGAGCTCGACGTCGCGCTGTCGATGGCCGAGGTCGCCCCGGTCGACGCCGGCGAGCTGCTCGCCCTCGCCGACGTCGCGCTGCTCTCCGGCAGCCGTGACATCGAGTGCCGGATCCTCCTGCTCGCCGCCGGCTGCGGCGCGCTCGAGGACACGGCGCGGATGCGCGCGTTCGCCGGAGCCACCGATCCCGCCGCGGTCCTCCTCGCGCGGCTCGGGGAAGCGCTCGAGGAGGGGAGCCCGCAGGAGCTCGAGGACCTCGCCGGCGAGCTGTGGAACACCCATCCGCTCACCGCGATCGCATGCCGTCGGGTGGCCCGCGAGATGGATCCGCTGCCTCTCCCGAGCGATCTCTCCGACCAGGCGCTCACGGTGTCGGTGCGGGCCGACGACCGGGCGCTCGCGTGCCTGAGCCGCCGGGAGCACGAGGTGCGCGACCGCGTGCTCGCCGGGCTGTCGAACGCGGAGATCGCCGAGGAGCTGCAGCTCTCCGTGCGGACCGTCGAGGGCCATGTCTACCGGCTGCTGCGGAAGCTCGGACTCCGCAAGCGCACCGAGCTCCCCTCCGTCTCCTCCCGCGACTGAGCGGCCCCCGCGCACAGCCGAGCGGCTGCACCTCCCGCTTCCGAACGGCCCGTACGCACCCGTTCTGCGTAGTTACCTTCTCGTACCCGAACTACTCGATTCAGTAGTCCAGGACTCAAATGTCCGGTTCGCGTAGTACTGATCTGGCACGATGAATTGGTCCCAGCGCGGACAAGGCTCCCCTGTCCCCACATTCGAGCCGGAGGTTCCCCATCGCTGCTTTCGACCTCGGATACGACCCCCTCGGCACCCGCCGACCATCCCCCCGACCCGGCTCTCGGCGCCCCACGGCGCCGGTCGGCCGGGCGTCGGCGATCACCCGCACCCGTGCGGCGGTCGTCATCTCCTCCCTCTGCCTCGGGCTCGTCACCACCGTGCTCATCGCCCTGACCAGCCGCACGCCGGCGACGGTCGTGCTGTGGGGCGGCGGCTTCCTCGTACTGCTCCTCACCCTCGGCGGGACGCAGATCCGCCGCGGGATCGGCGGGGCGTTCCGGCCACCGGTCATGGCCGGTACCGTCACCGCCGCCCTCGGCTTCGCCTTCCTCGGCGTGCAGCCGCTGTCCGAGACGGTCGGATTCGCCGACATCCCCTCCCTCGTCAACGGCCTCATCCTCCTCGTGCTCGTCATCGGGCTCGCCCGGTCGGCGATCGCGATCCTCCTCAAGCCCCGCGTCGCCCTCGTCGTCGACGAGTCCGGGCCCCGCGACTCGGCGCAGTCGGCATCGCCCACGGTCGTCGTCGCGCTCGGCGCGGACCTGCGCCAGGACCCGGGAGCGGTCGCCGCCGCGGTCGTGCCTGTCGTCGAGGACAACGACATCACCCACGTCGAGATCGGCTGCGAGATCGATCCCGAGGCGGCCACCGAGCTGAGCTGGCGGCTGCGCAGGCGGCGGGTTCCCGTGGCGCTCCGGCTCGGCACGACGGCGCTGAGCGCCGGCCGGGCGCACGTGATCTCCCACCCCGGCCGGCCCGCTCTCGTCGTCGAGCCCCCGGAGCCGTCGCTCGCAGTGCGCGGCGCCAAGCGCGCCTTCGACATCGTCGTCGCCGCCGCGCTCGTCCTCGTCCTCTCCCCGGTGATGATCGCGGTGGCGCTCGCCATCGTCATCACCATGCCCGGCCCCGTGCTCTTCTTCCAGGAGCGGATCGGCAAGGACGGCGTGCCCTTCCGCATCATGAAGTTCCGCTCGATGATCGTTGATGCCGACGCCGCACTCGCCCGCCTCCTCGCCGAGCAGCAGACCGACGGCACCCCGCTGTTCAAGGTCGCGAACGACCCGCGCATCACCCGCCTCGGCGCGTTCCTCCGGCGCTACTCGCTCGATGAGCTCCCCCAGCTGTTCAACGTCCTCGGCGGCAGCATGAGTCTCGTCGGTCCGCGCCCCCAGCGGGCCGAGGAGGTCGCCCTCTACACCGGCACCGCCGACCACCGCCTGGGCGTGCTGCCCGGGATGACCGGTCTGTGGCAGGTGAGCGGCCGCTCCGACCTGTCGTGGGAGCAGGCGCAGGAGCTCGACGTCTACTACGCGCACAACTGGTCGCTCGGCTTCGACCTCGTCATCCTGTGCCGCACCTTCAACGCAGTGGTGCGTGCAGCCGGGGCGGTCTGATGGCGCGGCTCCGTGCTGTGCATCTCGTGCACAGCACCGATCTCGGGGGAGTGGAGACCGCAGCCGCGCGACTGCAGAGCGCGCTGCGGGGCGATCCCGACCTCGACTACCGGCTGTGGGCGCTCGCCGACACCGCTCCCCGCGGTGCGCGGGCCTTCGATCCCGATCTCACCGCGGGCGGGCTCGACTCGCCCCGTGCCCTCGCCCGGTGCGTCAGCGCACTCCGCACCGACCAGCCCGAGGTGCTCATCACCTCCCTGTGGCGCTCCTCGCTCGTCGGACTCGCGGCGAACCTCCCCGCCGCGCGCACCGCATGGGCGGTCTACCTCCACAACACGCGCTGGACCAACCGCCTCGACGCCCTCGTGCATCGTCTCGCCCTGCCGCGCGCGGCGGGGATCCTCGCTGACTCCGATTCCGCCCGCCGTGCTCTCGTGCCCGCGCGGCTGCAGGGCCGCACCGCCGTCGTCCGGCCGGTCGCCGCGCCGCTCGACGTACCGCACCCGGCGCCCCTGGGGTCCCCGGTGCGGCTCCTCTTCTGGGGGCGGCTCGCCCGGCAGAAGCGGCTCGACCGCACCGTCGACCTGCTCGCGCTGCTCGACGCGCGGCGTCCGGGCGGATTCGCCCTCGATCTCGTCGGCCCCGACCACGGGGAATGGGATCCGCTGCGCGAGCGCGCCCGACAGCTCGGCGTCGCCGAGCGCATCACGTGGCACGGTCCGCTCGACCGGGCGGAGCTCGCCCGCCAGGTGGGCACCGGTCATCTGTTCGTCCAGCTGAGCGACCACGAGGGGCTCGGGATGTCGGCCACCGAGGCGTCCGCGGTCGGTCTCGTGCCCGTCGTCACCCCGGTCGGCGACGTCGGGACGACGACCCGCGACGGGCACGGCGCGATCCACGTCGGGCGCGTCGCAGGGGACCGGGTGCACGTCACCGAGGCCGACCTCCACCGCGCCGCGGACCGGATCACCGACCTCGTCGACGATCCCGCGGCGTTCGGCTCCGCCCGCGCCCGGGCCCGCGCGATCCGCGTCCCCGATTTCGTCCGGGACTTCCGGAGCGCCGTGCTCGACCTCGGCGAGGCGCGGTCCGCCACCGGAGCGCACGGTCGCCGATCCCTCCGGGAGTCCTCGTGCGCGTGACCGGTTCCCAGCTCCTCGTCGTCCTCCTCGCCGGCGCTGCGCTCCTCGCGTCGCTGTTCGCCCAGGCCTTCCTGCCCGCGCGCTTCCTCCTCGACCACGGCCATATCGAGCGCGTGATCCACGATCCCGAGGTGTCGCCGGAGAACACCTCGTTCCAGGCGATCGCCGCGTTCTACCGCGCGATCGGCGTGGGGAGCGCTCCCGAGGCCGCCGCGCTGCTCGGAGTCGCGGTCCTCGTCCTCGCCCTCGCACTCGCGATCGGGTTCGAGCGCCTCGCCCACATCGGGATCGTCGACGCGCTGCTGCTCGGCGCCGCGCTCCTCGTCGGGGTCGCCTACCTCGCGCAGTACAGCAAGGAGTTCGTCACCGCTCTCGTCGTCGTCGGCCTGCTCGTGTGGGGCGGACGGCGCGGCGGGGACCTCTTCGTCGTGCTCGCCTGTCTGGGCTATGCGGCGACGATGCGTCCGTACTGGGTGCTCGTCGCGGTCCTCTACGTCGCCTGGCGGTGGGTCCTCCCGCGCCTGCGGAACCCGCTGTGGCTGCCGGTGCTCGCGCTCGCGGTGTACGTCGTCGCGCAGCCGGTGTTCGTCCTCGCCCTCGGCACCGATCTCGACGGTCAGCGCGCGTGGCTCAACGCGGAGCGGGCCGACGTCAACGTCGCCACCCTCATCACCGCGCCGCTGCCCGGCGAGGGGCCGGTGTCGGCGGTGCTCGGCACACTCCTCGTGCTCCTCCTCCTCGTGGTCCCCGTGGGGCTGCTCACGAGCGGAGCCGTCTACCACACCGCGGCCGGTCTGCTCATCCTCGGTCTCTGGGCGTGCACCTTCACGGCGATCGCCACCGGTGCCTGCCGGCGGCGCCCGCGCGAGGTGGACGCCGCCGATCCGGTGCTCCGGGCCCGTGCCGCCGCGCTGCTCCTGGCGCTGCTCGTCGTCCAGGCGATCTTCGAACCCGACTACGGCTCGTACCTCAAGCATCTCGCTCCGATGCTCCCGCTCATGGTCGTCGTCGTCGCCCGCCATCCGGCCACGGCGACGAACCGCCGGCTGCGTGCCGCCCGCGCGGCCGCCGCGCGCGGGTACGGGGCGTCGGCACCTTCTCACGCCGCCGCCGGTGATGCGCCGTCCGGGTGGCACGCGCCCGCGTCCCGGGAGGCCGCGCCATGAGGATCCTCCATGTCACCGACGCCGCCTCGGCCGGGGTGCTCACCGCCGTGACCACGCTCGCCCGGGCGCAGGCCGCGCATCCGGACATCGAGCGCGTCGTCCTCGGCTACGTGCCCCGACCCGATTCGCCGACCCCGGCGGGCATTGCCGAGCTCACCGGCCCGGCCGTCGAGGTCCGGCGCTGGCACCGGGGCGGGCGCACCGCGATCGCGGGCCTCACCGGACGGCTGTGGAGCACCCTCGGGAGGGAGGGATTCGACATCGTCCACCTCCACTCCTCCCGTGCGGGATTCCTCGGTCGGCCGGTCGCGGCGCTGCGCGGCCACCGGGACCGCACCGTCTACAGCCCCCACTGCTTCGCGTTCGACCGGTCCGACTTCGGTGCCGGGCCGCGCGCCGTCTACCGTGCTCTCGAACGGATCGGGGCGCGCGCCGGGGACCGCCTCGTGCTCGTCTCCGAATCCGAGGCCGAGGTCGCCCGCCGGGCCATCCCCGGTGTCCGCACCGCGGTCCTCCGCAACTCCGTCGACGTCGCCGCCCTCCAGCGCACCGTCGGGCGCACGCCCGGGGAGACCGCCGAGGTTCCGGCACCCGCCGCTGACCGGAACGGAGAGGATGGTCCGCCGCTCGTCGTCCACATCGGCCGCATCCAGGGGCAGAAGCAGCCCGAGCAGTTCGCCGCGGTCGCGCGGCGGGTGCGCGCGGCGCTCGGCCCGGTCCGGTTCCGCTGGCTCGGCGACGGCGACCGCGCACGGCTGGGCGACGGGATCGAGGTCTCGGGCTGGATGCCGCACGCCGTACTCGTCGCCGAGCTCGCCCGCGCGGACGCCGTGCTCTTCACCTCCGCCGGGGAGGGGATGCCGATGTCGGTCCTCGAGGCGCAGACCCTCGGCGTGCCCGTCATCGCCTCGGACGTCACCGGCCTGCGCGACATCGTCGACGACGGCGTCACCGGACGCCTCGTCACCGGCGAGGTCGCACTGGCCGCCGCGCTCATCGAGGTCCTCTCCGACCCCGCGCTGCGCTCCCGGCTCGGCGCCGCGGCCGCCGCCCGCGCCCGTGCGGCCTTCGATGCGGCCGATCTCGCTGACCGCTCCCTGACCGCCTACCGCTCGCTCGCCGCCGGCGAAAGGACACCATGACCGTCGATCGTGCTCTCACCGTCCTCCGCGCGCACGCGCTGCACATCATCGCGTGCGTGCTCCTCGGGACCCTCATCGGACTCGGGGCGTACTTCCTGCTCCCGCGCACCTACGAATCGCAGGCGCTCCTCTGGGTCGCCTCGACGGAGGAGGAGCCGGTGCCCGGGGCCATGCCCGAGGACCGGATGGCGACCTATCTCGAGTACGCCCGGTCCGCCCGGGTGAGCGAGGACGCCGCCGAAGCGCTCGCGGACTCCGGTGCCGCGGCCGATCCCGCCGAGGACGTGGTGATCGCCAATCCGGAAGGGTCCGCGATCCTCACCGTCACCGGCAGCGCGGCGGATCCGGAGGCCGCCCGCGCCCTCACCGACGCCGTCGCGGAGGCGGCGGCCGACCGGCTCACCGCCGACGACCCGTCCGACCTCGGGACCGCGGTCGAGATCGCCCAGCAGGCGACCCTGCCGCAGGCTCCCGTCGCCCCGTTCCTCCTCACCGCGGTGCTCGCCGGCGCCCTCGGCGGTGCGGTCCTCGGTGTCCTCCTCGCCCTCGTCCTCGGGTCGCGCCGCCCCCGGCTCTACACCGCGGACTCGGTGGGCGAGCGGCTCGGCGCCCGCGTCGTCGGCAGCCTCGGCGGCGTGCCGAACCGGCGCGCGCGGCGCGACCACGGCCGGTCCGGGATCTCCGATGACCCTGTATCGGCGTTCACCGACCTCGGCCTCGCCGACCCCGCCGCCCGCGGCGAGATCGTCGCCGTCGTCGGCGCCGACGTCGGTGCCGACCCCCGGCAGGCGGCGTGGACCCTCGGCCGAGCGGCCGGCGACCTCGGGATCGGGGTGCGCGTCCTCGACGTCGGCGACCTCGTCCCGGCCTCCGCCGGGGGCCAGCGGCCGGCGGCTCTCACCGCGGATGCCGCGGGATCCGCTCTCGAGTCCGTCCGGCGGACCGGTGACCTCGCCCTCCTCGTCGTCGACGACCTCGGCGGCTCGCGGAGCGCCCCCGCGCTCCTCGCGGCGGCCGATTCCGCGGTCTGCGTGTACGGGGCCGAACCTCTCGCCTCCGCCGTCGACGCGGCACGCGAGCGGATGCGGGCCGCATCGACACCGGTGCGGGGAGCCGTGCAGTCGTCCGGGTCCGCCCGCTCCACCTCCTGATCATCATCTGCACCAGCGTGCGCGTGCCCACCGGGACCGCGCACGGAGAACCACGAAGGGACCACTCGTGAAAGAGCCGTACTGGCCGCGCTTCCTGCGCCGCTGGAACATCGAGCGCAATTCGCCGCTCGCGCGCTTCGTCATCCTCGGCGGCATGGACGTCGTCGCCTGGGTCATCGCCTGGCTGCTCGCGACCGCCGCGATCACCGGACTGGCCGGGGACGCCCTGCCCTTCGAGTTCCTCGCGATGTCGCTCGCGGGCCAGCTGGTCATCGGCGCCGTGCTCGGCCTCTACGACAACCGCTACCGGATCGCCTCGGGTGCAGAGCTGCTCCGCGTCGGTGCGACCGTCACCGCGGTCTTCGCACTGTGCGCGGGAATCGAGCTCCTCGCCCTCGGCCGGCTCGAGCTCGTCCGCATGCTGCTCGTGTCCCTGTTCGCCGGGGTCATCATCATCTTCGCCCGCCAGGTGGTGAGCATCGTCGTCCACCGGGACCGGCGCCCCCGCGGGGGCCGGCGGATCGTCGTCGTCGGAGCCGGCGCCCTCGGCGAGTCGCTCATCTCCCAGATGATCGCCGACCGGCGCTCGGCCTACATCCCCGTCGCACTCGTCGACGACGACACCGCCAAGCGCAACCTGCGCCTCCACGGGGTGCCGGTCGAGGGGACGAGCGACGCGCTCGCCTCCGTCGTCGCCTCCACCCGCGCCGACGGGGTCCTCGTCGCGATCGCCAACGCACCGGTCGCGCTCTTCACCAAGCTCACCGCGCAGCTCGAGGGCACCGACGTGCGGATCCGCACGGTGCCCTCGCTCACCGAGCTCATGTCCGACACCGTCGATCTCGCCTCGATCCGCGACATCGACGTCGAGGACCTCATGGACCGCGTCGAGCTGCCCGTCGCCTCGGCCGGCGCATCCGCGCTCGTCCGGGGCCGACGGGTCCTCGTCACCGGTGCCGGAGGGTCGATCGGCTCCGAGCTGTGCCGGCGGATCCACCGCGAGGGGCCGGCCGAGCTCGTCATGCTCGACCGCGACGAATCCGTCCTCCATTCCCTCAGCCTCACCCTGTACGGCCGCGCCCTCATGGACGCCCCCGACCTCGCACTCGTCGACATCCGGGACCGGGAGGCGCTCGACGCGGTCATGGAGCGCTACCGGCCCGAGGTCGTGTTCCATGCGGCGGCGCTCAAGCACCTGCCGATGCTCGAGTCGTTCCCCGCCGAGGGGTGGAAGACCAACGTCCACGGCACTCTCAACGTCCTGCGGGCGTGCGAGGAGGTCGGGGTCGACACCTTCGTCAACGTGTCGACGGACAAGGTCGCCGCGCCGACGAGCTGGCTCGGCTGGACCAAGCTCATCGCCGAGCGGCTGACCGGCGAGTTCGCCCGCCGGACCGGCCGCCGCTACGTGTCCGTGCGCTTCGGCAACGTCCTCGGCTCGCGCGGCTCGGTGCTGCTCGCCTTCCAGAACCAGATCGCCGCCGGCGGTCCGCTCACCGTCACCCATCCGGAGGTCACCCGGTACTTCATGACCATCCCGGAGGCGTGCAGCCTCGTGCTCGAGGCGGCGTCCGAGGGGTCGGGCGGCGATACGCTCATCCTCGACATGGGTCAGCAGGTGCGGATCGTCGACGTCGCCCGGCGCATGATGTTCCTGTCCGGTCGCATGTGCGACATCGTCTACACCGGCCTGCGTCCGGGGGAGAAGCTCCACGAGGACCTCTTCGTCCCCGGCGACGACCACGTCCGCGGGGACAACGAGCGGATCTGGCACATGCGGGTCAAGCCGCTCGCGCCCGCCGATCTGCCCGCTGCCCAGGCGGGGCTCGACGAGCTCGAGCGCTGCATCGAGGGTCTGCGTCCGTCGGCCGGCTTCTCCGCCGACGAGCGCGCCGCGGAGTTCGTGTCCGGGACGGGTCCGATCGACGGCACCGTCTCCGTGCTCGACACGGCGCAGCGACCCGATGCGACGGTGCACCGGCTGCCCCGAGCGAACGGGTCGGCCGGGAACGTCTCGGCCGCGGAGGGAGCACCCGGACGGGCGACTGATCCGTCCGGCGGGCGACGGAGCACGGAGAACCCCTCCGACGGCCCTGCCGGTTCGGCCCGGGCGGCGCTGTGATGGACCGGATCCTCCTGTCGAAGCCCGTCGTCGGCGGTGCGGAGAAGGACGCGGTGCTCGCCGCCCTCGACTCCGGCTGGGTCGCACCCGCCGGACCGGACCTCGCGGAGTTCGAGGCGGAGCTCGCCCGGCGCACCGGCCGGTCCCACGCCGTCGCGCTGTCCTCGGGGACCGCGGCCCTCCACCTCGCGCTGCGCGCGGCCGGGGTGGGCCCCGGGGACCGGGTGGCATGCGCGACCCTGACCTTCGTCGCCTCCGCGAATGCGATCGCCCACAGCGGGGCGCGGGCGGAGTTCGTCGACTGCGACGGGTCCGGAGCGCTCGATCCCGTGCTCCTCGATTCCGTGCTGTCCCGGGCGCACGCGGCGGGCGATCCGTTCCGCGCGGTGGTCGCCGTCGATCTGCTCGGTCACGTGTGCGACTACGCTGCGCTCGCCGCGGTCGCCGCCGCCCACGGGGCCGTGCTCGTGTCCGACGCCGCCGAGTCCCTCGGCTCCGAGCGGGACGGCCGCCCGGCCGGCTCGTTCGGCGAGCTCGCCGCGGTGTCCTTCAACGGCAACAAGATCGTCACCACCTCGTCCGGCGGCGCCGTCCTCACCGACGACGCGGAGACCGCGGCGTACGTCCGCCACCTGTCCACGCAGGCGCGCGAACCGGTGCCGCACTACGAGCACCGGGAGATCGGGTACAACTACCGGCTGTCGAATCTCCTCGCCGCGCTCGGCCGGGCCCAGCTCGCCCGCCTCGACGAGTTCATCGCGGCGAAGCGCCGGCACCGGAAGCTCTACCGCGAGCGCGCTGCCGCCTGGCCGGGGGTGACGGTGCTCGGCGATCCGCACGACGACGACCGGGAGAACTGCTGGATGACCGCGCTCCTCCTCGATCCAGCGGTGTGCCCCCTCGCACCGGCCGAGCTCATGGCCGCCCTCGACGAGGCCGGGATCGAGTCCCGGCCGATGTTCGCACCCATGCACCTCCAGCCGGTGTACGCCGACCGCGCCGCCCACCCCGTCCACGGGGGAGCGGTGTCCGAGGACCTCTACCGCCGCGGCCTCCTCGTGCCCGCCGGCGCATCGGTGGGCGACGCCGGCTGCCGCACCGTGTGCGACCGCCTCGACACGCTGCTCGCCGACCCGGCCCGACCGTCAGGAGGTGTTCGATGACACCCGTCGATCCCGTCCCGGACACCGTCCTCGTCATCGCGCCTCACCCAGACGACGAGGTGCTCGGCTGCGGCGGGACGATCGCCGCCTGGTCCGCCGCCGGCGCGACGGTGGTCGTCCTCACCGTGTGCTCCGATCTGCCGCCGCTCTATCGGGAGGGGCTCGCCGCAGAGATCGAGGCCGAGGCCCGCGAGGCGCATCGAGTGCTCGGAGTCGCGCACAGCGAGTTCCTCGACCTGCCTTCCGTCGAGGTCGCCCGGCTGCCGGTGGCCGAGCTCAACGGCGGGGTCGAGCGCTGCGCGCGCGAGCTCCGGCCCGACGTCGTGCTCGCCCCGTTCCCCGACCGCCATGTCGATCACCGCGCGGTGTTCGACGCCGCGATGGTCGCCGCCCGTCCCGTGGGTCCCGGTACCGACATCGGTCTCGTCGCGCTCTACGAGACGGTCTCGGAGACCTTCTGGAACGCCCCCGGGGCGGAGCCGACCTTCGCGCCGACGTGGTTCGTCGACATCGGCGACACCCTGCGCGCCAAGCTCGACGCCTTCGCGTGCTTCCGGTCCCAGCTCCAGGAGCACCCGGGACCGCGGACGCTCGAGGCGCTCGAGGCGCTCGCGGTGTTCCGCGGGAGCCAGCAGAGCATGCGCGCCGCGGAGGCGTTCCAGGTCGTGCGGATGTCGACGCGCGGGAGGTGGCCCCGACGGTGACCGGTCGACAGCACGACACCCCGCCCGCGGGCGCCGACACCCGGCTGCGCGCGGTGAGCCATGACGCCCTCGTGGTCGGCTTCGCCTACGTGCTGTCCTTCCTCTATCCTCTCGTCTCGCTCCCACTGCTCTCCCGGGCCTTCGGTCCGGCCGACTTCGGGCGCCTCGTGTTCGCCCTGGCCGTCCTCCAGGTCGTCACGTACGTCGTCGACTTCGGCTTCAACATCTCCGCCATGCGTCGGATCGCGCTCTCCGCGGACCCCCGGGTCCGCGGGGCGATCGTCGCGGACACGCTCGCGGCGAAGCTCGTGCTGTTCCTCGGCGCGGCGCTCGGCCTCGGGATCCTCGTCGTGCTCCTCCCGCAGCTGCGACCCGACTGGCTGCTCTACCTGCTCGGCCTCGGCTGCATCGGGCTGAGCCTCGCCTATCCCGACTGGCTGCTCCAGGGACTCGGCCGGGTCCGGACGTTCGCGGTGACCATGGCGGCGAGCCGGGTCCTCGCCCTCAGCGGGCTCGTCCTCACCGTGAGCGACTCCTCCGATCTGCCGCTCGCCCTCGTATGGCAGCTCCTGCCCCTCGTCATCGGCACGCTCCTCGCGTGGCCTCCGCTGCTGCGCTCGGGCACGCTCGCCCGGTGCCGACCGTCGGCGCGCGGGGTCCGGTCCGCGCTCGCCGACGGCCGGCTGCTGTTCGTGTCGAACATGGCGCTGCTCGGCATGGGATCGGCGAATGCGGTGGTCCTCGGTTTCGTGTCGACCGCGCCGCAGGTCGCATTCCTCGGTGCCGCAGAACGGTTCGGCAACGCCGGACGCGGAGTCATGCACGGGGTCCGGAACGTCATGCTGCCGCGCCTCGCCCGCGCCGACGACGGCCCGGAGGGTGCGCGCCTGCATCGGCTCATCGGCAGCGGGATCGCCGGTGCCTACGGCCTGGGCGGACTCACCCTCGCCGTCATCGCTCCGTGGTTCATCCCGCTCTACCTCGGCCCCGGCTTCGACCCCGCGATCCTCGTCACCCAGCTCATCGGCGCGGGGCTGTGCTTCGCCGGCGGGACGGGCGTGCTCATCCTCTTCGCCCAGGCCCGCCACCGCTTCGCTCCGGTCGCCCGCATCACCGCGACCGCCGCCGCCGTCCACGTCCTCCTCGTCGCCGTCGCGGGCTGGATGTGGGGCGCCGCCGGCGCCGCCGGCGCCATCGTGCTCACCGAAGTCCTCCAGCTCTGCCTGTTCCTCGCCGACCGTCGCCGGGCCTCCCGCGACTCCGCACCCGTCCCGCGGACCGCCCCCGTCGATCCCCGCGGGGGCCCGACCGACAAGGAGCCATCCCCGTGAACCATCCCCTCGTCAGCGTCATCGTGCCCGTCTACAACTCCGTCGACGGGCTCGAACGCGCGCTGAGCTCCATCCTCTCCCAGACCGTCCAGGACCTCGAGGTCCTCGTCATCGACGACGGCTCCGACACCGGGATCGATGTCGCAGCACTCCTCCCGGCCGACCCCCGGATCCGCTTCCTCCGGCACGACCGCAACGCCGGCTACGGGGGGATGACGAACACCGCCGTCGCCCATGCCCGCGGCACCTGGCTGACCTTCGTCGACGAGGACGACACCGTCCGGCCGGACTACCTCGCCGCCCATGTCCGCGCCGGCGAGCGCGCGGGAGCCGACATGGTGTTCGGCCGGATCGCCACCGTCGACACCGCAGGCGTCCGCTCGAGCCTCGCCTTCCGCCCCGGGTGCGAGGTGAGCGACGGGCTCACGGCGATCCGCCTCATCGTCTCCGGTGCGATCGTCGCCAACCAGCACATGCTCCTGCGGCGCACGTCGCTCACCGCTCCGGCGCCGGTGGGCAACGCCTACAGCGACATCGTCTTCCTGTGCCGGAACCTCGTCGATGACGCGGTCGTCGCCTACGTCGACGACGGCCTCTACGACTACGTCATCCATCCCGGTTCGGTGTCCGGGGCACTCCGGGAGTCGATCTGGGATCTCACCCTGCTCCCCGGCGAGCTCGACGCCGCGCTCGTCGGGCAGTGCTCGGATGACGAGCGCGCCGAGCTCGTCGAGCTGGCGAAGGTCCTCGTCATCTCGCAGCTGCTCAACAAGGCGGCGCTCGAGGACCGCGACACACCGCTGCGCCGCGACGTCACGCGGTGGTGCCGGCGGGCTGCGGGCCCGCGGACGCTGCTCACCGCCGTGCGCGCCGGGGACGGGAAGGCCGCGCTGTCGCTCGCCGCGGCGGTCCCCGGCGGGCGGGTCCACCGGACTGCGCACCGGCTGTACGCGCGTTCGAAGCGGATGCGAGCATGAGGATATGACGGACGGGCGGAGTGCGCGCCGGGGGTGGGGACTCGCCCTCGGCGCGGCCGCCTGTCTGCTCGCAGCCCTGAGCGTCGCACCCGGGGGCGCGGACGGCCGTCCCGGTGCCGCCGGGGCGGGCGCCGGGTTCACCGTCGCGGCCCCGGGAGAGGATCCGTCGCTCTCGGCGTTCAGGGCCGATGTCGATCGCATCGTCGACGGCGGGGGCACCTGGATCCGCTTCGGCGTGCGCGCCGAGGTCGTCGTCGCCGAATGGGGCGGCGAGGACGGGGTGCGCTTCGACCCGAGCGGCCTCGACACCGTCGTGCGCGCCGCCCGGCATGCGCGCGACGCCGGCCTCGAGGTCTACCTCATCAGCACCGACGGCGACCCGCGGCCGGTGTCGGACGCGGAGTACACCCGCTCGATGGCCGCGTACTGGGAGGGGCTCGCACAGACCTTCGCCGGCGAGGTCACGGTCTGGCAGATCTTCAACGAGCCCGACGGGCTCCACTACCGCACCCGCGCCGAGATCCCGGAGAGCCGGCGCCCCGCCTACTACGCGGATCTCGGGAACCGGCTGGAGGCCGCCGCGCGCATCATCGGGGAGCACGATCCCGCCGGACAGGTGACGACCAACGTCAGCGGCTATCCGATCGACGGGTCGACCGGTGCCTACTGGCAGGAGTTCTTCGACGCGACCGCCCACGGACTCGACACGCTGGCGGTGAGCGCCTATCCCCAGCTCGACCCGCAGGCGCTCGACCGGCTGCCCGGGCTCGTCGAGCAGATGCGGTCGCGCTACGACAAACCGGTGATCATCGCCGAGGTCGGCCTGCAGACCTGTCCCGAGTGCTTCACCCCGGATCAGCAGGGTGCGGGGGTGTCCGCTGCGGTGCGCGCCCTCCACGCGGCCGGACCGCAGGCCATCCTCGTGTACCAGCTGCGCGATGACCGCGGGAGCTCGGAGCAGGACTTCGGCATCCTCTACTCCGACGGCCGTCCCAAGTCCGGCGCCGGCGAGGTGTTCGACGCCGTCTCCGAGTGAGCGGCTGCCCCTGGACGACGTGCTCGGGGCCGAGCCCTCATCGGATGCCGCCGGGGCAGGGGAGTGCCGGCCGACACGAGCGAGGCAGCGCACGACCGGGGCAGCGCGACCACACGACACGACCGAGGCCCGGGATCCGCTGGGGATCCCGGGCCTCGGTCGTACCTGTTCCGGTCGTGGCGCCCGCCTCGCTCGTCCGAGCGGTGCGGGCGCCGCCGATCAGACCTCGGTGCGGGTGCGGCGGCTCACGGCGAGCGCACCTCCACCGATCGCGAGGAGCAGGACACCGATGCCGATGAGCGCTGCGGTGGCCTCGGCTCCCGTGCGGGGGAGCGAGGAATCGCGGTCGTCGTCACCGGGGCCACCGGGGTTCTCCGGGTTCGGTCCGCCGGGGTTCTCCGGGTTCTCGGGGTTCTCCGGGTTCGGTCCGCCGGGGTTCTCCGGGTTCGGTCCGCCGGGGTTGGTCGCGTCGTCCGACGGGGTCGGGGACGCGGACGGAGCATCGCTCGGCGTGTCCGAGGGGGTCGGAACCGGGGTGACCGTCGGGGCGTCGCTCGGGTCTCCGACGTCGCTCGGGGTCTCCGACGGGGTCGGGGTCGGCGTGGAGGCGGCGGCGGTGTTCGTCAGGGTGATCGCCACCTCGGCGTCCTCGACGATGGTGAAGGTCGCCGAGCCGTCGTCGTTGACCGTGACGCCCTCGCCGGAGAACACCGGGTCCTCCCACGTGATGCCGGGGATCGTCGGCGTATCGATCTCCCTCAGGGTGACTTCGGTCCCGGTCGGGATCGGTGCGAAGCCGGCGGTCCACTCGTTCTCAGCCGACAGGATCAGCTCGCCTCCGCGGGTGTTCTCCTCGGTCGGCGGAAGGTTGCCCGGGACGTAGGAGTACTCGACAGTGAACACGGCGTCGCCGATCGTCTCGGTGTCGACACCGGCGAACTCCTTCGTCACCCGGAAGCCGTTCTGGTACCCCTGGCCCTGGCCGGAGCCGGCGGTCCGGTACTCGACGGTCGACACGTCGCGGACGCCGTTGACGTCGACGGTGTTGGTGAACTGGTCACCCGGTTCGACGGTGAGGCCGGGGTCGACGGTCGTCCAGATCTCGATGGCGTAGAACCGGGTGGGATCGGGCTCCGCGATCTCGACGGTGACGTTCCGACCGCTCTCCGTCACCGTGTAGTCGGTGCCCTCGGTGAGCCGGGTGTCGCGATTGCCGTTGATGTAGTCGGCCCAGCCGTCCTGGGTGTCCTCGAACGTGACGACCTCGAGGCCGTCGAAGTTCAGACCCTCCGGGAGGGAGTCGATGACGGTGAGAGCGGAGTCGTCGATCGCCTCACCGGGGATGTAGACGCGCCAGGTGACCTGGCTCCGGTCGTTGTTGAACCAGCCGTTCTTGGTGATCTCATCGGGCTTGGGTCCGACGTTCGGGGGGCCGATCTCCTCGCCCGGCAGCGGGACGGAGATCGTGTCGTCGCCGACTCCGAAGTCGACTTCGCTCTCCGTCGTCTCCTCCCGTGCCTGGACGTCGAGGGCGATGCTCCCGGAGATGTTGGAGTGGGTCGACCAGTAGTCGCCGTGGTCCTCATCCGCGATGAGCGTGCAGGTGACGACTGCGGGGGTGTCGCCACTGGGCGGAGTGACCCGGCAGGTGGCGATGTCGTAGCGCTCGTCGCCGGAGTTCTCGTCGCCCGGTGCGGTGAGGGTGAAGGTGTCCCCGCCGATGCCGAACTCCGGCGGCAGCGTGAGCGAGAAGGTGTCTCCGACCTCCGGATCGAGGCCGGTCATGTCCCAGTTCGCCCTGACGTCCGCGCGCTCCCAGAGCTTGAGGTCGCCGGTGTCGGTGGTGATGGTGATCGGGTTCTGATCGCCGTTGCGCTCCGACCAGTTGCCGAAGGGGTTGTCGAGGACCTTGGCCAGGGCGGGCGAGGCGCCGAGGGCGAACATCCCGGCCGCAACGGCGAGGGCGGCCACGATCGCGAGGATTCTCAGGGGGAGCGGGCGCCGGACAGGCACCGGGGCAAAAGTATGCATGGGGACTGCTTTCAACGGTGAGCACACGGGCGCAACTGTGCGCTGCGATACTCGTCGGTCGTCTGGTCTGACGGATCAAGTCTATGCATTCGCGGCAAAAGTGCAATCAGCCGCTTCGGCTTGTGGATGGATGGTGGTCACGCACCTCCCGGAGCGGTGAACTCGCGCATCCCGTCGAGCAGGACGCGGGCGACGTGCTCGGCGAAGGAGGCGCGCGGCAGAACCCGGAAGGTGTGCTCCGTCGTGCGCCACAGGATGACCTGCACCGAGTCGAGGAGCGTCGAGACCGCGGTGCCGGCAGGGAACGCGCGGGGGTGGAGGTCGAGGCGGACCGTCTTCCGCAGGACGTCTGCGGCGCGCGGCCCGCTGAGCTCGAGCGTCGTGCGGTTGGCCGACAGATCGACGGCCGCCCCCGGGAGGCCGTCGAGCGCCTCGCGCAGGCGGGTGCCGAGCGGGAGGTCGGGGGCGGCGATGACGAGCTGCTCGTCGGGCCCGAGCCACAGGACGGCGGCCTCTCCGGTGCCGGTGACCTCGCCGACGCGCTCCGGCAGCCGGGTGCCGAGCGCCTCGGCGAGCGCCCGGGCCGAGGCGCTCCCCGGTGCCGCGCGCAGCCCGACCATGGTGAGGAACGGCACCTCGCGCAGGGTGAGCACGGTGTCGCCCGCGCGGGCTTCCAAACGAGCGTCCGTGCCGCCGGCGGCCATGGCCTCGGCGAGGTGGGCGAGCGGACTGCGCCGCAGGTGGACCGGGGGGCGCTCGACCGTGGGGAACGCGGTGGGGGTGGGGGTGGTCTCAGCCATCGCGGCGGTGTCCTTCCGGGTCGTAGAGCACGGGGTCGCCCACGGTGACGTCGACGAGGTCGCCGTCGACGAAGGCGCGGAGCGTCTCGCCGATCCGCGCGCGGCCGCTGCGCACGAGCGCGAGGCCGAACGTCCGTCCGAGCGCGGCGCTGCGGTAGCTCGAGGTGACGAACCCCTCCATCGGCACGGGACCCGCCTCCGGGGTGAGCGGGGTGTCGCGGCCGATGAGCTGGGAGCCCTCGGGCACGAGCCGGTCCGGGTCGGCGGGCAGGATGCTCACGAGCTGCCGGCGGTCGGAGCGCACGTTGTCCGCCCGGGTGAAGGACCGGCTGCCGATGAACGGCTTCTTCGTCGACACGATCCACTCCATGTTCGCGTCCTGCGGGGTGACCGTCCCGTCGGTGTCCTGGCCGACGATGATGAACGCCTTCTCCGCCCGGAGCACGTGCATGGTCTCGGTGCCGTAGGGCGTGATGCCGAAGGGTGCGCCGGCCCGGGCGACCGCCTCCCACACCGCGTGCCCGTACCACGCCTCGACGTTGATCTCGTAGGCGAGCTCTCCGGAGAACGAGATCCGGCAGATCCGGGCGGGGATCCCGCTGTCGAGCACGGTGTCGCGGATGTCCATGAACCGGAACTCCTCCCGGGACACGTCGAGGTCCGGAGCCAGCGCGCCGACGACCGCACGCGACTGCGGACCGACGACGGCGACGGTGGCGAGCTGCTCGGTCACCGAGGTGCACGTGACGTCGAGATCCGGCCACTCGGTCTGCAGCCACTCCTCGAGCCAGTCGAGGACGGTCGCCGCCCCGCCGGTCGTCGTGGTGAGCACGAAGTGATCCGGTGCGATCCGGAACACCGTGCCGTCGTCGAAGATCATCCCGTCGGGAGTGCACATCACTCCGTAGCGGGCGCGGCCGATCCCGAGCTTGGTGTAGCCGTTCGTGTAGATCCGGTTGAGGAACTCCGCGGCATCGGTGCCGCGCACGTCGATCTTCCCCAGCGTCGAGGCGTCCATGAATCCCACGGAATCGCGGACCGCGGCGCATTCGCGGAGCACTGCGGCGTCCATGTCCTCCCCGGGCTGCGGATAGTACCGCGGCCGCTTCCACTGCCCGACGTCCTCGAACACCGCTCCGTGGTCGACGTGCCACGGATGGATCGAGGTCGTGCGCGCCGGTTCGAAGAGGTCGCCCCGGCGGCGGCCGGCGAGCGCCGCGAAGGAGGCGGGCACCGCCGGCGCGCGGAACCGGGTGGTGCCGATGGCACCGGGATCGTCCGCGCCGAGGGCCCGGGCGATGACCCCGGCGGCGGTGAGGCCGCTCGTCCGCCCCTGGTCGTGCGCGGTGCCGATCGAGGTGTAGCGCTTGATGTGCTCGACGCTGCGCATCCCGGCACCGGTGGCGCGGAGGACGTCCGCGACGGTCTGGTCGCGCTGGAGGTCGACGTAGTGGTCGTCCCAGGCAACCGGGTTGTCGAACACCGGGACCGAGGTCGGCTCCGCCGGGACCGCCCACAGCGGACGGACCGCCGAGGCGGGAGCAGGAACTGCGACCCCCGGGGCCGGGTCGGATGCGCCGGCTGCGTCCGCGTCCCCGGGGGCCGGGAAGCCGGCGTCCCGGGCGGCGCGCGCGCCGGCCTCGGCTCCCTGGGCGGCGGCCGAGGCGACGTCGTGGGCGCCGGTGATCCCGCCGGCGACGTGCTGGTCGGGCACCGGCTCCGCGGGGACGAAGGCGGCGAGCTCGGGGCTCCACTCGACCGTGCCGCGCTGGCTGTGCAGGTGGACCGCCGGGCTCCAGCCGCCGGATACGGCGAGCGCGTCGGCGGTGAGGTCGAGCGGTGCGCCGATGGGCTGCGCCGCGGAGTCGAGCGCGTGCACGGTGAGGCCGGCGAGGCTGCCGTCGGCGTCGGCCCGGGTGCTCGTCACCGCCGATCCGGTGTGGACCGGGATGCCGGTGCGGTCGCGGACCGCGCCCGCGGCGGGGGAGAGCTCGGGCCGGGAGTCGACGATCGCGGCGACCTCGACCCCGGCGGCGTGGAGGTCGGCGGCGGCGGCGTACGCGGAGTCGTTCGTCGTCGCCACGACGATCCGGTGGCCGATGGCGACCGCGTACCGGTTGAGGTAGGTGCGGGCTGCACCGGCGAGGACGACGCCCGGCCGGTCGTTGCCGGCGAACACGAGCGGCTGCTCGAGGGCTCCGGTAGCGAGGACTACCTGCCGGGCCCGGATGTGCCACACCCGTTCGCGCGAGATGCCCGCGGGCACCGGACCCGCGAGGTGATCGGCGCGCCTCTCGACGGCGACGAAGTGGTTCGAGTCGTAGCTGCCGATCACCGAGGTGCGCTGCAGGCGGGTCGCCTCCGGTGCGGCGTCGAACTCCGCGACGGTCGCAGCGATCCAGTCCGGGGCCGGTGTGCCGGCGACGTGCTCCGCGCGCATCGAGAGCAGGGAGCCCCCGGCCTCGGGCTGGTCGTCGGCGAGGATGACCCGCGCACCGGATGCGGCGGCGGCCCGGGCGGCGGCGAGCCCGGCGGGACCGGCGCCGACGACGAGCACGTCGGTGTGGACGTGGACGTGGTCGTACTCGGCCCCGTCCGGGTTCGGGTCGAGCACGCCCTGCCCGGACACCCAGTCGGCGCGGAGGCCGTCGATGAGCTCGACGGTCGTCGCGGTGAGCATCGATTCGGCGACCTCGGGGTCCCGGCGCGGGGCGACGGTGACGAGCGCATTGGGCTCCTCGACCCCGGCGGTCATGATCCCGCGCGGGCGGGCGCGGTAGAGCGAATCGCCGCAGCGGAGGATCCCCGAGGCGAGGGTTGCGGACGCGAGCGTGTCACCGGGGTGGCCGGGGAGCGGGCGGCCGGCGAGCTCGCCGGAGAGCACGACAGTGCGGTCGATGCGGGCGTGCGGCACCGCCTCGGCGGAGAGGCGGTGCGGGCCGCGGGCGGTCGTCCCGGTCATCGCGGGTCCTCCGTTCCCGGTGCGGGCAGGGTGCCGGGCGAGCTCGGCCAGGTATGGGCGGGAGCGGTCCGCGCGTGCGAGCCCGAGGAGGCGATCGCCTGCGCGACCGGGCTGCCCTTGGGGCTGTGGTCCGGTGTCGGATCGGAACCGGAACGGTCGCCGGCCGGGCCGGCGGGTCGTTCGGCGCCGATCGGGTACACCGCGGAGATCGCATAGGTCTCCGTGTCGCGGATGCTGTTGAACCATTTCCGGCAGCCGGCGGTGTGGAGCCAGCGTTCGGCGATGGTGCCGCGCGGGTTATCGCGGTAGAAGAGGTACTCCGCCCATTCCCGGTCGCTCAGCGCGTCCGGGTCGGCGGGATAGGGGACATGCGCCTGTCCGCCGTGGCGGAACTCGGTCTCGTCGCGCGGTCCGCAGTAGGGGCATTCGATGAGCAGCACGGGAACTCCTGGGGGTGCGGCGGAAGGGTCAGTGCGCAACGCCGGCGGCGCCGTGCTCGTCGATGAGGCGGCCGGTCTCGAACCGGTCGAGCGTGAAGGGGGCGTTGAGCGGGTGGGGGCTGCCGGTGGCCATGGTGTGGGCGAAGGTCCAGCCCGAGGCCGGGGTGCCCTTGAAGCCGCCGGTGCCCCACCCCGCGTTGACGTAGAAGCCCTCGAGCGGGGTGGGGCTGATGATCGGCGAGGCGTCGAGCGTGACGTCGACGATGCCGCCCCAGGTGCGGAGCACGTGCGCGCGGGCGAAGATCGGGAACAGCTCGACCGCGGCGGCGAGCTGCTCCTCGATGATGTGGAAGCTCCCGCGGCGGCCGAACCCGGTGTAGCCGTCGACGCCGGCGCCCATGACGAGCTCGCCCTTGTGCGCCTGGGACACGTAGACGTGGACGTGGTTGGACATGACGACCGTCGGGTGGACGGGCTCGAACAGCTCGGAGACGAGGGCCTGGAGGGGGTGGGACTGGATCGGCAGGCGGATGCCGGCGCGCCGCGCGAGGTCCCAGCTGTCGCCGGCGACGGCCATCCCCACAGTCCCCGCGCCGATCCGCCCGCGGTTCGTCTCCACCCCGGTGATCCGGTCGCCCTCGGTGAGGAAGCCCTGGACCTCGCAGTTCTGGATGATGTCGACGCCCATCGCGTCGCACTGCCGGGCGAGCGCCCAGGCGACGTGGTCGTGCTTGGCGATCCCGCCGCGCGGCTGGTAGGTCGCGCCCAGGACCGGGTAGCGGAGGTCGGGGGAGGTGTTGATGATCGGGCACAGCTCCTTGACCTGCTGCGGGTCGAGCCACTCGGCGTCGACGCCGTTGAGGACGTTCGCGCCCACCCGCCGGGTACCCTCGCGGACGTCGTGGAGGGTGTGGGCGAGGTTCATCACCCCACGCTGGGAGAAGAGGAAGTCGTAGTCGAGCGCCGCGGGCAGCTCCTCCCACAGCTTGAGGGAGTGCTCGTAGATCGCCGCCGACTCGTCCCACAGGTAGTTCGAGCGGATGATCGCGGTGTTGCGCGCCATGTTGCCGCCCGCGAGCCAGCCCTTCTCGAGGATCGCGGTGCGGGTGATCCCGTGGTTGACCGCGAGGTAGTAGGCGGTGGCGAGTCCGTGCCCGCCGCCGCCGATGATGATCGCATCGTAGGAGGGGCGGGGCTCGGGATTGCGCCAGAGGAACTTGGGATGCTCCGGGAGACGGTCGGCCATGAGAGGCTCCGATCGGACGGCGTGACGTCGACAACTGATATATCAGTATGGGATCAGCCTAGGATGGGTGGTGGGGCGTGTCAACGGTCCCGCGGACACGAACGGTACGAGCGGAGGGAGACGCGGATGACGAAACCGGCGACGGCGCACGGAGCGGACCGGCGATCACTCGCGCAGCAGGCCTACGAAGCGCTGCGCGACCGGCTCATCATGCTCGACATCCGACCCGGGGACCCGGTGAACGAGGCGGCGCTCGCCGCGGAGCTCGGCGTCGGCCGCACCCCGGTGCGCGAGGCGCTCAAGCGGCTCGCCGCCGACCACCTCGTGGTGAGCTATCCGCGGCGCGGCACCTTCGCAGCCGCCGTCGACATCACCGATCTCGCCGCGATCGCCGAGGTGCGCGAGCACCTCGAGCCCCTCGCCGCCCGCCGGGCCGCGGAGAACCCCGATCCCGAGGTCGCCGCGGAGGCGCGCCGGCTCATCGATGACCTCTCGGCGCTCGCCGACGAGGAGGACCGGCGGACGCTCCTCGCCGCCGACCTCCGGATCCATCGCTTCATCTACCGGTCGACGGGGAATCGGCACCTCGCCGACACCCTCGTCCGCCTCGACGACCTCGCGACGCGGATCTGGAGCCTCGTCCTCGACCGGCTGCCGCACCTGTCCGGGCACGTCCACGAGCACGCCGAGCTGCTCGGCGCGATCGCCGACGGCGACGGGGAGGGTGCCGCGCGGATCGCCCGGCAGCACGTGCGCAGCTTCGAGCGGCGCGTGCGGGACAGCCTGTGAGCGCCGATCCGCATGCCGATGACGTGGACGTGAGGCACGACGACACCGGCCCGCCGTCACAGGTGACGGCGGGCCGGTGGTGAGTCGGGGTCTGCTCAGCGGCGGCGGCGGTTGCGGAAGTTCGTGAACGACTGCTGGGCCTTGCGGCGATTCTGCGGGTTCGAGGCCGCGCGGCGGAGCATTCCGCCCAGTCCGCCTCCGGTTCCGCCCCGGCGGCCGGTCGGACGGCCTCGGCGGCTCGAGGAGACTCCGTTGAGGATGCGGTTGAGGATTCCCATGGCTGTCGCCTTTCGTCGTCGGGGTACCGAGTCTTCCACTCCACAATGTGAGTTGTCTGTACCCGGGTCGGGTCCGGGGCGCTCGCTAGGCTGAGACCATGTTGGAATCGCAGAACCCCTCCTCGCCCCCTGTGCCCGAGCGGGTCGAGCACGAGCGCACGCACCACGGCCACACCTTCGTCGATCACTACGAGTGGATGCGCGACAAGGAGTCGCCGGAGGTCATCGCGCACCTCGAGGCGGAGAACGCGTACACCGCGGAGCGCACAGCGCATCTCGAGGGACTGCGGGAGGCGATCTTCGAGGAGATCCGCACCCGGGTCAAGGAGACCGACCTCTCCGTGCCCGTGCGCCGCGGGAACTGGTGGTACTTCTCCCGCACGACCGCGGGCAAGGCGTATGCCGCGCGCTGCCGGGTCCCCGTCGCCGACCCCGCAGACTGGACGCCCCCTGCCGTCGGGGACGGGGCGCCGCTGCCGGGCGAGCAGGTGGTCCTCGACTCGAACGTCGAGGCCGAGGGGCACCCGTTCTTCTCCCTCGGCTCGTACTCCGTGTCCCCGGACGGCAGCCGGCTCGTGTGGTCGGCGGACACCTCGGGCGACGAGCGCTACACCCTGCGGATCCGCGACATCGCCTCCGGTGAGGACCTGCCCGACGAGATCCCCGACACCTTCGCGGGCGCATGCTTCGACGTCAGCGGCGAGTACGTATTCTACACCACCGTCGACGACGCCTGGCGGCCGGACACGGTGTGGCGCCACCGTGTGGGGACCCCGGTGAGCGAGGACGTGCAGGTCTTCTCCGAGTCCGACGAGCGGTACGTCGTCGGCATGGGGGTGAGCCGCTCGGAGCGCTACCTGTTCTTCGTCACGGCGTCGAAGATCACCACCGGCTGGTGGTTCCTCGACGCGCTCGACCCGACGGGCACCCCGCGCCCGGTGTGGCCGCGCCGGGAGGGCGTCGAGTACTCCGTCGAGCACGCGATCGTGTCCGGTGAGGACCGTTTCCTCATCGTCCACAACCGGGACCGCGCGGACTTCGACATCACCGATGTCCCGGTGAGCGATCCGGAATCGGAGGGGCGGGAGGTCCTGCCGGATGTCGAGGGGCGTCGGATCGAGGACGTCGACGCCTTCCGCACCCACCTCGCGGTGTCCTACCGGGAAGGCGGATTCGCGCGCGTCGGGGTCATCGAGGTCCACGACGAGAGCCCCGAGGAGCTCATCGCGGACTTCGGCGATTCCAGGCCCGGAGCCGAGGCCGACCGCGGTGCCCGGATCCCCTCGCCCCGACCCGACGGCGAACCGGAGCCGGACCCCGAGGACGGTCGCACGCTCGAGGGTCAGCCGCACACGCCGTTCTCGCCGCTGGTCGAGATCACTGCCGACGAGCCGATCGGCACGATGGGCGTCGCGGCGAACCCCGAATGGGCCCAGCCGCGCCTGCGCCTGGGGTACACCTCGATGGTGGCGCCGTCGGTCGTCTTCGACCACGACATCGCCACCGGCGAACGGACCGTGCTCAAGCGGCAGCCGGTGCTCGGCGGGGTCGACGTCGCCGACTACGAGCAGGAGCTCGTCTGGGCGCGCGCCGAGGACGGCACCGAGATCCCGGTATCGCTCGTGTGGCGCAGCGATGCGGTCCCGGAGGGCCGCCCCGCCCCCACGGTGCTCTACGGGTACGGCTCCTACGAGGCGAGCATGGACCCCTACTTCTCCGTGGCGCGGCTCTCGCTCCTCGACCGCGGGGTGGTGTACGCGATCGCGCACGTCCGCGGCGGCGGGGAGATGGGGCGCCGCTGGTACGAGGAGGGTCGGACGCTGACGAAGAAGAACACCTTCACCGACTTCGTCGCCGTGGCCGACCACCTCATCGCCGCCGGTCGCGCGGAACCGGCGCGGATGGTCGCAATGGGCGGCTCGGCCGGCGGGCTGCTCATGGGCGCGGTCGCGAACATGGCCCCCGATCGCTTCGCCGGGATCAGTGCGCACGTGCCGTTCGTCGACGCGCTCACCTCGATCCTCATGCCCGAGCTGCCGCTCACCGTCATCGAATGGGACGAGTGGGGCGATCCGCTCCACGACCCCGAGGTGTACGCGTACATGCGCGGCTACTCGCCGTACGAGAACGTCACCGAGCAGGAGTACCCCCGGATCCTCGCGCTGACCTCGCTCAACGACACCCGGGTGCTCTACGTCGAGCCTGCCAAGTGGGTGGCCCGGCTCCGTGAGGTGGGTGCGGACGCGCTGCTGCGCACGGAGATGGACGCCGGCCACGGCGGCGCCTCCGGACGCTACGACGCGTGGCGCGAGACCGCCTTCGACTTCGCGTGGACGCTCGACGTGCTCGGTCTCGCCGGCGCGGACCCGCGTCCCGCGGGCGCGTCCGACGGGGACGAGGCCGGCGCCGAGGAACCAGGCGGGAACGCGGCAAAGGGTGACACGGCGCAGATCGGTTCCGCGGACGGGGCCGCCTCGTGAACGGTGCGGGGATCGGTCTCGGCCCGCTCCTCGGGCTCGTCGTCCTCTTCGCCGCCGTGGTGTGGCTGGCCGTCGTGATCTATCGCCCTGTGCGCGCCGCCGCGCGGGGCGACCTCGGTCCGGATGGCTCCGGCGGGATGCGCACCTCGACGACGCTGCGCTCGCCGGAGGCCTGGCAGCTCGGGCACCGGGCGGCGATGATCTACGTCGGCTCCCTGCCGTGGGTCGCCGGCATCGCGGTGCTCGGCGGGATCCTCGGGACCGTCTGGGGCGGCGCCGTGGTCGGTGTGACGATCGGGCTCGTCGCGCTCGCCGTCGAGGTCTTCGTGTACGCGATGGGCTGGATCTTCGCGCACATCGCCGCGAGGTGAGTCCGCCGCTGCGGAAGGCCGTCGGTGATCGCTCCTGAGGTCACAGGCCTGCAACATCCGGGCGAACCGGGTTGCGCCTTTTGAACCGCCGAGTAGCGTGGACCCGGTGCGGTCCGGGCACCGGTCCGCAGAACGCTGAGCGATGACCGAACGACGACACCAGGACTTGACGAAACGATGCTCACACGACTGCACGATGCCCTCCGACTCCGGACCTCGCCCGTCATCTTCTTCACCTCGGCGGCGATCATCATCCTCTTCGCCGCCGCGACGATCCTCTTCACCGATCCGCTCGACAACGCGGTGACCGCCGCATCCGACTGGCTGCTCGCCCACCTCGGCTGGTTCTACGTCCTCGGCGTGTCCGTCTTCCTCGTGTTCCTCCTCTTCATCTGCGTCGGACGGTTCGGCAGGGTCAAGCTCGGCCCGGACGACGAGCCGCCCGAGCACAGCGGGCTCGCCTGGTTCGCCATGCTGTTCGCCGCCGGCATCGGCACGATCCTCATGTTCTGGGGCGTGGCCGAACCGATCAGCCACTTCGGCGCACCTCCGCGCGGGGCGTCCCTCGGCATCGAGGCGGGAACCCCCGCGGCCGCTGCCGACGCGATGAACTTCACGCTCTACCACTTCACGCTCCACACATGGACGATCTTCACCCTGCCGGCCCTGTGCTTCGCGTACTTCATCCACAAGCGCAACCTGCCGCCGCGCGTGAGCTCGATCTTCCAGCCGATCCTCGGCGAGCGGATCCACGGCCCGATCGGCAAGGCCATCGACGTCGTCGCGATCGTCGGCACCGTGTTCGGCATCGCCGTGTCGATCGGCCTGGGGACCCTGCAGATCAACGGCGGCCTGTCCCAGCTGTTCGGGATCCCGGAGAACGCCGGCTGGCAGCTCATCATCATCGGCGTCGTCACCGCAGTCGCACTGGTCTCGGTGTCGCTCGGCCTCGACAAGGGCATCAAGGTGCTCTCGAACGTCAACATCGTCGTCGCAATCGGGCTGCTGATATTCATCGTCGTCGTCGGGCCGACGCTCTTCATGCTCAAGGGGACGATCGAGGCCTTCGGCAGCTACCTCGTCAACCTCCCCGAGCTCGCGTTCTGGAACGACACCTTCGCCGACACCGGCTGGCAGAGCGGGTGGACGGTGTTCTACTGGGCCTGGACGATCACGTGGTCGCCGTTCGTCGGGATTTTCATCGCCCGGATCTCCAAGGGCCGCACGATCCGCCAGTTCGTCTCCGGCGTCCTCGCGATCCCCTCGGGATTCTCCGTCATCTGGTTCGGGATCTTCGGCTTCGCCTCCTTCGACATCGAGCTCAACGGGGAGGGCGGCCTCGTCGACCGGGTCGTCACTGACGGCGACATCCCGGGTGCGCTGTTCGCCTTCCTCGACCACTACCCGCTTTCGTTCGCGTTGTCGATCATCGCGATCCTGCTCGTCGGGGTCTTCTTCATCACCTCGGTCGACTCCGCAGCGCTCGTCACCGACACCATGACCAACGGGCACGAGGACTTCAATCCGCTCGGGCAGCGGATCTTCTGGGCGCTGTCGATCGGCGTCATCACCGCGACCCTGCTCGTGTTCTCCGGCAGCGGCGGACTCGAGGCGCTCGAGAAGACCATCATCCTCGTGGGGCTGCCGTTCTTCGTCATGGGGTACTTCCAGATGTACGCCCTCTACCGCGCGCTGCGCGAGGACGCCGGGGAGCTCCCGCCCATGCGGACGCGCCGCTGGAAGAAGGTGCTCCCGCCGGAGGAGTACGCCCGGCGCCGGGACGAGGACGAGCACGACACCTCGGACACGGTCGTCGAGCCCGAGGCGGCGGACGACGTACCGGTCCTCGCCGACCCCTACGTCGAGGACCCGGAGCAGGACGGGAGCACCGCCGCGTCCGCTCGGGGCGGCCGGCCGCACCTGCCGGAGGGCACGCTGTCCTCCCGCACCGGCAGCGCGAAGATCCGGTACCGCAGCGCCGAGGACTGAGCGACCTCACCGGGTCCCAGTACTTCGGCCCGCCCACGTGCCATGCGTCGAGTGGTCATGTTCGGACGGTTTCGAGCCCGAAATCGTCCGAACATGACCACTCGACGAAGGTGCCGGAGGGTGCCGAAGGATGCCCGCGGCGCCGAGGGGTGTCCGCTCAGCCGAAGTGGGCGGGGAGCGTCGCGCGATGGGTCTCTGCGAGCTCGGTGACCGGGATGGTGAAGCGATCGACGAGCTCGAGCGCCGCGCCGTCCTCGCCCTCGCCGGCGTCGGTCATGCCGATCCGGGCGAAGGGGAAGCCGCGGGCGGTGCACATGTCGGTGAACCGCACCTCCTCGGAGCGGGGGACGGCGACGATCGCGCGGGCGGTCGACTCGGAGAACAGCAGGGTGAAGAGGTCGACCCCGTCGCGCTCGGCGACCTCGTCGAGCCATACCCGCGCCCCCATCCCGCGGCGCAGGCACGCCTCGGCCAGCGCCTGGGCGAGCCCGCCCTCGGACAGGTCGTGCGCGGCGTCGATCATGCCGTCGCGCGAGGCGTTGATGAGGATCTCGGCGAGCTCCTTCTCCGCGGCCGGGCGGAACTGCGGGGGCACGCCGCCGAGGTGGTCGTGGACGACATCGGCCCAGGCGGAGCCGTCGAGCTCGTCCGCTGTGGCGCCGAGCAGGTAGACCGTCTGGCCGGCATCCTGCCAGCCCGACGGCGCGGCGCGGGTGACGTCGTCGAACACGCCGAGGACGCCGACGACCGGGGTCGGATGGATCGCCACGCCGCCGGTCTGGTTGTACAGCGACACGTTGCCGCCGGTCACCGGGATGCCGAGCTCCTGACAGCCGACGGCCAGGCCCTCGACGGCCTGCGCGAACTGCCACATGATCTCCGGGTCCTCGGGCGAGCCGAAGTTCAGGCAGTCGGTCACGGCCATCGGCCGCGCGCCGGAGGTCGCGACGTTGCGGTGCGCCTCGGCGAGCGCGAGCTGCGCGCCGACCGCGGGGTCGAGGTAGCAGTAGCGGCCGTTCGCATCGGTGGCGATCGCCACGCCGAGCCCGGTCTCCTCGTCGACCCGGATGACCCCGGCGTCGTCGGGGAACGCGAGGGCGGTGTTGCCCTGGACGTAGCGGTCGTACTGGTTCGTCACCCACGACTTCGAGGCGAGGTTCGGGGACCCGAGGAGCTGCAGCAGCGTGGCGCGGAGCTCCGCGTCGGACTCCGCCCGGGCCAGGCCGGCCGCAGCGACGGTGTTCGCGCGGGTGGGCTCCGTCCACGAAGGCTCGTGATAGGGGCGCTCGTAGACCGGTCCGTCGTGGGCGACGGAGCGCGGGGGCACGTCGACGATGACGTCGCCGTGCCACTCGATGACGAGACGGCCGGTGTCGGTGACCTCGCCGAGCACGCTCGTCTCGACATCCCACTTCGCGGTGATCGCGAGGAACTCGTCGAGCTTCTCCGGCGTGACGACCGCCATCATCCGCTCCTGGGACTCGCTCATGAGGATCTCCTCGGGAGTGAGCGAGGGGTCGCGCAGGAGCACGTCGTCGAGCGCGATGTGCATGCCGCCCTCGCCGTTCGAGGCGAGCTCGGAGGTCGCGCAGCTGATGCCGGCGGCGCCGAGGTCCTGGATGCCCTCGACGACCTCGGCGGCGAACAGCTCGAGGCAGCACTCGATGAGGACCTTCTCCGCGAACGGGTCGCCCACCTGGACGGCCGGCCGCTTGGACGGCTTGGTGTCGTCGAAGGATTCCGAGGCGAGGATCGAGGCGCCGCCGATCCCGTCGCCGCCGGTCCGCGCCCCGAACAGGACGACCTTGTTGCCCACGCCGGAGGCGTTCGCGAGCCGGATGTCGTCTTGGCGGAGCACACCCACGGCGAGGGCGTTGACGAGCGGGTTGCCCTGGTAGACGGAATCGAAGACGACCTCGCCGCCGATGTTCGGCAGCCCCAGGCAGTTGCCGTAGCCGCCCACCCCGGCGACGACGCCGTGGACGACGCGGGCGGTGTCGGGGTGGTCGATCGCGCCGAAGCGCAGCTGGTCCATCACCGCGACGGGGCGGGCGCCCATCGAGATGATGTCGCGGACGATGCCGCCCACCCCGGTCGCAGCACCCTGGTAGGGCTCGACGTAGGAGGGGTGGTTGTGGCTCTCGACCTTGAAGGTCACGGCCCAGTCGTCGCCGATGTCGACGACGCCGGCGTTCTCGCCGATGCCGACGAGGAGGTTCTTCCTCATGTCCTCGGTGACGTAGTCGCCGAACTTGCGGAGGTGGACCTTGGAGGACTTGTACGAGCAGTGCTCGGACCACATGACCGAGTACATCGCGAGCTCTGCAGAGGTGGGGCGCCGGCCGAGGATCTCCCTGATGCTCGCGTACTCGTTCTCCTTGAGCCCGAGCTCGGCGAACGGCTGTTCGACGTCGGGGTTCGCGGCGGCGAACTCGACGGTCTCCTTGACCTTCGTGGCGGCCGGGGTCGCGTGCGTGTTCGTCATGATCCTTCGGGTGGTCCTTTCGTGAAGACAGCGCCGCGTCCATCGTACCGCCGACGGCCGGGCGCCATCGGCCCGCGTGCGTCCGGTGCCGTCCGCCTCGGGCCGGCCCGCTCCGGCGTGCGCGACGCCGGAGCGGCCGCCGACGCGGGTAACCTCGGAGCCAGCGTCCGTCCGCGGCACGGATCGCTCTCCCGGCCGCCCCGCACCCGCACGAAGGAGCAGTCCGTGAACCTCTTCTCCCATCCCGAGTTCGACCACCACGAACAGGTGATCTTCTGCCACGACCCGGCCACGGATCTCCGCGCGATCATCGCGATCCACGACACCGCTCTCGGCCCGGCCGCCGGCGGCTGCCGGATGCACCCGTACGCCTCGGAGGAGGAGGCGCTCACCGACGTCCTGCGCCTGTCGCGGGGGATGAGCTACAAGAACGCGATCGCCGGTCTGCCGCTCGGCGGCGGCAAGTGCGTGATCATCGCGGACCCGCACCGACCGGACAAGGCCGAGGTGCTCCGCGCCTTCTCGCGCCATGTGCAGGCGCTCGCCGGCCGGTTCTGGACCGCGATCGACATGGGGGTGGGGCCCGAGGACGCCGATGTCCTCGCCGAGGAGTGCGACTTCATCTTCGCCCGGGCGAGCCAGTTCCCCGCCGGCGTCACCGCCTCCCAGTTCACCGCGCTCGGCGCGTACACCGCCCTGCGTGCCGGGGTCGCCCACGTGTGGGACGGGCGGGATCTGCAGGGGGTCCGCGTCGCGGTGCAGGGCCTCGGCGGCACGGGCCGGGAGCTGTCGCGGCTGCTCCACGAAGCGGGTGCCGAGCTCGTCGTCGCCGACGTGTCGCAGGCCGCGGTGGACGCCGTCGTCGAGGCCTGCGGCGCGGCGGCCGTCGCCCCGGAGGACATCCACTCCCAGGACGTCGACGTGTTCGCACCGTGCGCGATGGGCGGGGTGATCGATGATGCGACGGTCGGGGAGATCCGGGCGAGGCTGGTCAGCGGGATCGCGAACAACCAGCTCGCGACCCCGGAGCACGGGCGGATGCTCCGCGACCGCGGGATCACCTTCGTGCCGGACTTCCTCGCCAACGCCGGGGGAGTCATGGCGGCGGCGACGATGATCTACTCCGCGCCGACGCTCGAGGCGTCGCGCGAGAACGTCCTCACCCTCGCGGGGCGGGTGACCGCGGTGCTCGAACAGGCCGAGCACGAGGGGCGGACCACCACCGAGGTCGCCGAGGAGATCGCGCGGGAGCGGATGGACGCCGCCCGCGGCTGAGCCGGGCGGGTCCGCGGCGTGACCGCGGCTCCGGCCCCGGTCACCGCGGCGCCGCGCTCCCGGCAGACGCCCGACGGGTGCGCGAATCCCGGCGGACCTCCGCGCGGCGGTCCCGCCGCCTCGGGTGCGCGCTCATCCGGGCCGGGTGCGTTCGACGTCGGTGCGCGCGAGGGCGATGCCGCCGAACAGCGCGACGAGCGCGAGCGGGATCGTCGCCCACGACCAGACGGTGAACGAGACGGCCGCGAGGACGGCGAGACCGATCGCCGCTCCCATGAGGGTGGGGCCGCGGGTGAAGGCGGAGCTCCGCGCGATCTCCGCGGCATCGGCGATGGGGCCGTGGTCGACGGTGAATGAGCGCGGATGCTCCTCCATCCGGCCTCGTCGCACCTCGAGCCCGGCGCGGGCGAACTCCGCAAGGAGGGCGTCGGCGTTCTCCGGAGCGGTCCACAGCTCGACGATCGGCTCCCAGAGCTCCGCGCCCGTGGCATCGACGAGCACGAGACGGCGCAGGACACCCGCGGAATCGGCCAGCGCACGGAGCGCCTGGGCCCCGCCGCGGACCGGGCCGGGGATCCACGTCTCGGAGCGCGCCGGGTACGCCCGGACGACGATCCACTCCGGGGAGGCGAACACCTCCTCGACCGCGTCGGCGCCGAACTCCGGTGCGGGCCGGGGGAGGATCCGCTGGGAGTCCGCGGGCGGATGGGGTGACCGGAATGCCGAGCGGTTCCGGTGTCGGATGCTGCTCTGGACAGCGACGCTCGTCGCCAGGCTCAGCGCGGCGGCGCACCACAGCACGGCCTGCGCGGTGCCGGTGAGGCCGAGAAGTCCCAGGCCGAGGCCGAGCAGCAGACCGACGATCCCGCCGGCTGCGAGCACCGTGGATGCGGCATGGGAGGCCGGCGGGCGGGGGAGCGGCGAGATCATCGACGCCGCGGGCACCGGAGCGGGCGCGGGGTCTGCGGAACCGGTGTCGGGGATCGGTGATCCGGCGCCGGTCGTGCTCGGTGCCGACGGGAGTGCGTGCCCGAGGGCGCGCGCGAAAGCGGTGAATCCGGCGAAGTCGACGGGTGGGTGGGGCGACTCCCACTGCACGGCGGGGAGCCACTCGCTGAGCCGGAACGCGATCGATCGGCCCTCGGTGAGAGAGATGAGGAGGGCGGTGCGATCGAAATCGGAGTGGTGCTGCCGCGCGGCGGGGTGCTCGGACGGCGGGAGGTCGGTGAGCAGCCGGACCCCGGTGATCTCCGGGTGTTCGGCGAGCCGACGCTCGGAGTCCGGAGTGCGCAGCAGGATCGCCCCGCTACTGTCGACCTCGACGCGCATGCCCCTAACGGAATCGACCGCAGCACCGCTGAGGCCGGTGGGGACGAGCTGCGCGGGGTGTGGGGAGCCGGTGCTCACGCTGCGGGATCCGGGGCGAAGCGGAGGCTGCGGACGGCGTCGTCGACCGCACCGCCGTAGAGGACGAGGTATGCGGGGTTCTCGAACCAGGCGGAGACGACGGCGAGGGTCTCCTCACCGATCTCCGCGACGTAGACAAGCGAGGATGAGACGGCGGCCGCATCCGCTGCGGGTTCCGCAGTGCCGGGATCGGTGTCGTCGCCCGTGGAGGGGCCGAGGACCGTCTGCTCGATGCGGACCCACGGCAGCGGCTCGTCGGCGAGCTCGCTGATCGCCGGTTCGCGGAAGCGCGCCGCGTCCGGGACGACGAGTGCGTCGACGAAGCTCTCCCGGGTGCCAGTC
This sequence comes from Brevibacterium ihuae, assembly GCF_900184225.1. NCBI lineage: Bacteria > Bacillati > Actinomycetota > Actinomycetes > Micrococcales > Brevibacteriaceae > Brevibacterium > Brevibacterium ihuae. The sequence continues at coordinate 1,467,926 of NZ_FXWZ01000003.1, forward strand.
CAGTGCTGCGCCTCGAGGCGGGCGACGGTCACCGGGATGAGATCGGCGGGCTCCACGGTCGCCTCGGCCTCCGCGAACGCCGGGCACAGCGCCCATGCGGCCGCGGTGACGGAAGTGGGCTGCTGCCGGGTGCGGCGGATGTCCTCGATCGTCCCGGCCCAGGCCTCGACGAGCACCCGGGTCGCCTCCGGGTCCGCGCCGGGCGACAGCCGCGGGACGAGGGTGTTCTCCATCCAGGTGTGCGGAGCGTCCGCCTCGAGCGGGAGGTCGAGCCAGGCCTCGGGGATCGTCGCGGCGAACTGCATGGACGGACTCACTTCCCGATGCCGATCTTGATGAGCTTGAGGATCTGGTTGATGTCCTTGACGATCTGCTTGGGATCGGAGTGGTCGGCCTGGCTGATGTCGATTCCGGACTTCGTCGTGGTGACGACGTTGTTGATCCCCTGGACCCGCGTGGCGTTCCGCAGGGTCTCACCGGCCGTGCGGAGGTGGGGCGAACCGCCCTCGCCGAGCTCCGTGACGATCTGCCGGATGTGCGCCGAGCTGTGCTGGTGGTTCCGCATCCAGTCCTTGGCGATGTGGAAGCGCTGAGCGGTCTCGCGGGATCCGAACACGAACCGACTGACCGGGACCTTCCCGGCCTGCTCGAGGAGCTCGCCCGGCACGGCCTTCTGCGCTGCCCGGCTGGCCAGCGGCCCGGACACCAGGTGTCGCCAGCCGGAGACGATCTGCCTTCCCCCCGGCATGCGGCCGAAGACGTTCCGCGGTGCTCCGAGGACGGTCTTCATCGCAGCTGCGCCGCGGGTCTTCTGCAGCGGTCCGGCGACCGACTTGAAGGCTGTGGTCGCGGTCTTCGACGCGGCCTTGCCGATCCCCGCGGTCACGACGCCGAAGATCGCGAGTCCGACCTCGGCCAGAGATGCCTCGCCCCCGGCGAAGAGGACGAGCGTCACGACGAGGCTCGCGATGCCGATGACGAGCGCGACGATCCAGGCCCCGGAGACGAAGATCGCGATGATCCCGACGATCGCCGCCGCCCAGCTGAGGACCTCCGCCACTGCGCGGAGCCAGCCGGCATTCTCCTGGATCCATTGCTGGATGTTGTCCCAGAAGCTGTCGGTGAGCTCGTCATCGGCACCCCGCCGGATGTTCTCCGCGAGTACCCGAGCTTCCTCATGAAGGCCGGCGAGGACGCCGTAGACGTTCTGGCGCAGCTCCTCGATCCGCTGTTCCGCCTGTTCGCGGGCCTGCTTGTCCGCCTCCTCCTCCGGTGTCAGGTCCTTCGGCGTGAACAGCCCGCCGTCGTCGGGCTCGGGGGTGGAGTCGAGGACCTGCTGGTTCTCCTTCGCCTCGGCGAGGTGCCCCTCGGCGGTGGTCTTTCCCTCCCGGAGCGTCTCCGCCCAGGCGTCGAGGTTGGTCTTCGTCGTGGAGTAGCGGCCCTCGGCCCGGCTGATCGATTCGCGGGTCGTCCGAGCCTTGTCGCGGAACTCATCGGCCGCCTCGGTGCTCCAGTGCTCGGCGCTCTCGAGCTTCCGGAGCTCGCATACGCTCTCCTCGATCCGCTTCCGCGTCGCCTCGAGCTCCTCGGCGAACTCGGCGACGGTGTCGGGGTTCGCGGCCTCGAACGGATCGTAGGGGAAGAGGGGAGTCCAGTCGGTCGGTTCAGTCATGGTCGGCTCCTGGGGAGGGGAGGATGAGAGGGGAGGTTCGAGGAAGGGGTGATCACTCCTCGTCGAGCTTCCCCGCGGCGTCGGTGTCGTAGGCGTCGTAAGCCCCGGCGATGTCGCTGAGCGCCTGGGAGGCGACGTCGAGGCTCTCGGTGATCTCCATTCGGTGCTTGTCCCAGTTGTCGGTGAACTCCTGCACGGCCCCGACGATGGGCGGAGACCAGAGCGCACCCTGCGCCTTCCCGGAGTCCTCGGACAGACCGGCGAGGTCTCCGCTCAGGGTCGACAGCCCTTCGGAGATTCCGTTGAGGTCGTCGACGTCGTACTTCTTCGTCATCGCTGTGTCTCCGGGTGGGGATCGAGGGGAACACAGCCCACTATAGTGGTCGGTGATGAGCGCGCAATGGATCTCGCCCGCAAGGGCACCCCGTCTGATCTGCGGGTTCGTGTGCCACCATGCGGTCGGGCCCGGTCGCGGACCGGTGTCGTGCCGGGGTGATCGGTGGCGTCGGAGTCGATATCGGAGGAGCCTGTGATGTCATCTCCCGATCGCGGACCGCTCCCCACCCTCGAGCTCGTGCTGCCCGACGACTGGCATCGGATCTCCGCTGATCCCCAGCGTGCTCCGGCGCAGATCGACGCGTTCCTGCGCGCGGTCTACAGCGGGTTCTCGCGGGACCGGACGGCACATATCCGGCGCGCTCTGCGCGGCGACCTGCTCGCGCAGGTGTCCGACGCCGCGGAGGCGCACGCCGTCGAGATGCTCCTCTGCACGATGGAGGTCGCAGGCCGCCCGCTCTCGGCCTCGGGCCTCGTCTCGCTCCAGCCCGTCGACATCTCCCGCACGGAGATCCGCGAGGCGTTCCTCGACGGGGTCTCCGAACCGGGCCTGATCGCCAAAGAGCCGGTGGAGTTCGCGTGGGGCACGGGAGCAGCTGTGATCTATGACCGCGAGCACCGCTCACCGGTCGAATCGGCGACGCTGTCCTTCATCCGCGCGCAGGACTGGTATGCGGATGTCGACGACGCCGCACGCAGCGCCCTGACCGATATGACCGGATGGTCGCGGCACGTCGATGTCCATGTGCCCGTACCGGGGACCGACGCCACTCTCCTCCTCGCGTTCTCGACCTCGGTTCGACCGGCTGCCGATGCGCTCGGCCGGCTGTTCCTCGCGATCGCCTCGACCGTCCGCTTCAGCTGACCGCCGTCGCGCCCGCGCTCCCTAGAATGGGCCCATGTCCCTCTCCAAGATCGTGCTCTTCTACGTCTTCACCCCGCTGGCCGACCCGGAGGCGGTGCGCCTGTGGCAGCACGCGCTCGCCGAGGGCTGCGGACTCACCGGCCGGGTCATCGTCTCCCACCAGGGGATCAACGCCACGCTCGGCGGGGACATCGACGACGTCAAGCGCTACGTGCGGATCACCAAGAGCTACGCACCGTTCCGGGGCGCGGACATCAAGTGGTCCAGCGGAACCGGCGACGACTTCCCGCGCCTCAGCGTCAAGGTGCGGCCCGAGCTCGTGACCTTCCACGCCCCGGATGAGATCACCGTCACCGAGGACGGGGTGCAGGGCGGCGGCGAGCACCTCAGCCCCGGCCGGCTCCACCGGCTCGTCGAGGAGCGCGGGGACGAGGTCGTGTTCTTCGACGGCCGCAATGCGATGGAGGCCCGGATCGGCCGGTTCAGGGATGCGGTCGTCCCCGACACGGACACCACCCGCGACTTCATCGCCGAGATCGAGTCCGGCAAGTACGACGAGCTCAAGGACCGGCCCGTCGTCACCTACTGCACCGGCGGGATCCGCTGTGAGGTCCTCAGCGTGCTCATGAGGAACCGCGGCTTCTCCGAGGTGTATCAGCTCGACGGCGGGATCGTCCGCTACGGCGAGTCGTTCGGCAACGCCGGTCTGTGGGGCGGTTCGCTCTACGTGTTCGACAAGAGGATGCACATGGAGTTCGGTGAGGGTGCGGAATCGCTGGGTCGCTGCGTGGAGTGCGGCAGATCGACGCCGCTGTTCGTCAACTGCGCGAACGAGGAATGCCGGAAGCTCTTCCTCCGCTGCGAGTCCTGCACGGAGGCCGGCCGCCATCCGCACTGCGGCGACTGCGTGCCGGAAGCTGCCGAAGCTCCGGTGCGCGCAGTCTGACGGTGTGCGAGCAGTGACCGAGGCGCCGCCGGAGCCGAGGTGCCGGCCAGCTGCCTGCGCTGGGCGTACTGCGGGGTATGTGCTGATCCGCGCGCAATTGCGCGCTCGGTTTCAGATACTGCACAGTTGAGCGGGTGAGCGTCCGCGGTTCGAGCGTCCGTCGTCCGCGCCCACCGGGTTTCGGGGGTCGCGGGACGGCATCAGGACACGAGGGCGATTTCGGGCTTGTGGAAGATGCGCCCGCGGGTCACTCCGCAGAGCAGGCGCTCGCCCGCACTCTGCCGGTCCCAGTGGAGCCGGCACGTGTAGAGCGTCCGCCGCACGCGGGCGGAAAGCGCCCGAACGGATCCGAACGTCCTGCCCTCGACACCCACCTCCATGTTCCGGCTCCAGCCGATCCGGGCCAGCGGACCGAGCGCGAACGCGAGATCGAGGTCGTCGTGGACCGCTGGGTCAGCGTGGTGGGTCCGGTCGCGGACCCGCAGCCACACCTCGCGTCGGAGCGCCATCGTCGACCCCCACAGCGGGACATTGCCCATCGCCGCGCCGACGCCGAGGGTGAGGGACCAGTGGTAGGCCGCAGCGGCGATCCGGCCGCGGACCCCGGGGATGTCGTAGAAGCGACCGGGCCCGGTAACCGCGTGGAGGCCGCGGTCGTCGATCTCGCTGACGATGACCTCGATCCAGTCGGGCTGCGGTCGGGAATCGGCGTCGAGGCGGGCGAGGATCGTTCCGCGCGCGGCGTCGTACCCCGCCGCCGAGGCCGCGGCCACTCCCGGCCGGATCTCCCGGATCACGCGGGCGCCGCCGGTGCGGGCCACCTCGGCCGTGGTCGGGTCGGGCGGCCCGGGAGGTGCGTTGTCGACGACGATGATCTCAGTCGGCCGCACTGTCTGCGCACGGAGTGCGGCGAGGCAGCCGGCGAGCGCGCGGGCGTCGTCGAGCACGGGGATGATCACGGACACCGCGGCGGTCATGAGCGGGAACCGTCCGGGTCGGTGCGCGTGGCCGAGGCTGATCCGGCGGCGGGTGCGGGATCGGCGCGCGCACCATTCCGGCCCCGGGTCCCGGGGTTCGGTCCGGTCGCTGCGCGGTCCTCGAGGTGCCGGGCGCAGGGGAGCGCGAGGCCCGCGCCGCCGAGCGTCCCGGCGGCGAGGTCGCCGATGGTGTCGTGGTAGCCGACGCCGATCTCCTCGGAGATGAAGACGAATCCCGCCCATTCCCCGAACTCCCACAGCACACTCAGCAAGGCCGAGAGCGCGAGGAGATTCCACAGCAGCGACCACCAGGGCAGGGGTCGGCGGGCGACATCGCCCGCAGATCTCGCGGTTGCAGATGCATCGAGCGCATCCTGCGGGGCGCCGCGTCCGAGAGCTGAGATGCGGTGTGCGGGGTCGCGCAGGAGGACGAGCCGCCACGCGATGACGACCGCGGCTGCAGTGGCGAGCGCGTGCGCGGGGATATCGAGCCAGCCGATGCGCTGGTAGAGGCCGGTCACCGCGGCCCACGCGGCGGCGAGGAAGACGATCTGGCACACCCCGTCGAGCAGGCGCGGCAGTACGAGGAAGCGGACCAGCGTGACGCCGCCGACCACGAGGAACAGGCAGGCGCCCGAGGCGAATCCGGCGTACCACCAGGCCGCCGGCACGCTGAGCACGGCGAGGATGCGGAGAGTATCGGTGGACCACCAGCGTCCCTGCACCTCGGCCCACGAGGTTCCGGGACGCGTCATCCCTCGAGCATACCGGCGCCGCGATCCACTTCTCGCGCGTCCGGTGGGATGGGCCGCGCTGTCCGGCGAGTTGTCGAGCGAGGGAAGGGGCGTCATCGGTCGGCAGGCGGATCCGCCGCGGGCGGGCTCGGGACGAGCTTGAGCCCGATGACCGCGCCGATGATTCCGCAGAGGAACACGATCTTGCCCGCGGAGATGCTCTCCGCACCGGTGGCCATCGCGAAGCCCACGGTGAGTGCGGCACCCACGCCGGTCCACACCGCGTAGGCGGTGCCGATCGGGATGTGCTTCGCCGCCCAGCCCAGCCCGAGCATGCTGACGATCACGGTGACCGCGAAGACGAACGTGGGCACCGGCTCGCGGAAGCCGTCGGACATCCCGAGCGCGGTCGCCCACACGGCTTCGAACACGGCGCTGATGAGCAGGACGAGCCACGGCATTCAGCTCACCGCCTTGAGTCCGGCGACGGACCCGATGAGGAGGACGAGGAGCAGCACCCGGGCGACGGTCGCGCGCTCCTGGCCGGTGACGAACCCCCAGAGCACCGCGAGCGAAGCGCCGATGCCGACCCACACCGCATAGGCGGTCCCCGTGGGCAGCGAGGTCATCGCCCAGGCGAGGCCGGTCATGCTCAGGGTGACGGAGACGAGGAAGAGAAGGACGGGCTGCCACCGGGTGAAGCCGCGCGAAGCCGAGAGCGCTCCGGCCCAGACGGCCTCGAGCATCCCGGAGGCGATGAGGACGAACCATGCCATATGACGGACTCTCCCGTGAGTCAGTCTTGTCGTGGTGCGGGTACTGCTCCCTCGTCCGCGAGCCCTGTCGCCGGGCTCCACCGCTGATGGTACCGAGTGCGGGGCGGGGCGGCAACGCCCGGGTCCCCGGACCGTCCCCGGGCGTCCCGTTCCCCTGCGTTCGCCTCCTGTTCGCCGCTGGGGAACGGCCGCGTCCGGGGCCGGATTCGCCCGACGGCGCGCGTGCATTACCCTGGGGGTCATGGCCCCCAATCCCCCCGCCAGCGCACCTGCTCCGAAGGCGGCCAGGCTCCCCGCCGCCGGCCGCGATCGCCGCCCGCTCATGATGGCCCTCGCCATCGTCCTCATCCTCGCCGGCGCGATCGGCAGCGCCCTCATCGCCTTCAGCGCGGGAAGCCGCGCGGACGTGCTCGTCGCAGCCGGGGACATCCGGCCGGGACAGACGATCACCGAAGCCGATTTCACCACCGCCCGCGTGGGCACGGACGCCGCAGGGATCATCCCGGCGTCCTCGCTCGAGAACTTCGTCGGCTCGCAGGCCGTGTCGCTCATCCCGCAGGGCACCGTCGTCAACCAGGACATGTTCGTCTCCGGTTCCGCAATGCCCGCCGACGGCGAGGTCGTCGGACTCGTCCTCACCCCCACCCAGCGCCCCAGCGACCCGCTGGCGTCCGGGGATGTCGTACGGCTCTACCAGGGCGCCGGCGCCGAGGCCGGAGGCTCTTCGGGACAGGTGCTCGTCGAGGCGGCGCGGGTCGTGTCCGTCGGCGACGCCGGCGGGAACCTCAGCGTCTCCGTCCTCGTCGGCTCCGATCAGGCGACGACCGTCGTGCCGCTCGCGGCCGCCGGCCAGGTCGCCGCGACGAAGCTCGCGCAGGGCACGCAGCCCGGCGTCGACCTCCAGGCCGGTTGAGGCGCCGCGATGGCACTCGTCTCCCTCGCCTCGGCCAAGGGCTCGCCCGGCGCGACCACCCTCGCCCTCCTCACCGCCGCGCTGTGGCCCCGCACCGCGTTCCTCGTCGACGCCGACATCCGCGGCGGCGACATCTCCTACCGGATGCCGCTCGACGCCGGCGGTCCGGTCGACCCCGACCGCGGACTCCTCTCGCTCCTCCCCCTCGCCCGCAAGGAGATCTCCCCCGACGCGGTCGGCGAGCACGCGCAGACAATCCTCGGGGGCACCGAGTTCATCGCCGGGCTCTCCGAACCCGAACAGGCGCAGGCCGTGCAGCAGCTCTGGCCGGCTCTGGGACAGGCCTTCACCCGACTGACCAGCCATGACGTCATCGCCGACCTCGGAAGCGTGTGGTCGGGCGCGCCGCACTTCCCGCTCCTGCGCGAATCCGCCGCCCTCGTCCTCGTCCTCCGGCCGCGACCTTCGGACGTCCTCCACCTGCGTCGCCGGATCCTCCGGCTGCAGGCGGCCTCCCCGGCCTCCGGGCCGGCCATCGGAGTCGTCGTCGTGGCCCCGGCGCGGGACTCCGCCGACGCCCGGTCCGCCTACGCCGCGCTCGGCGAGGACGTGCTCCGCACCACCGAGTTCCTCGGTCATCTGGCGCTCGACCCGAAGGGCGTGGGCATGTTCGAGGGCAGCGTGATCAACCGGCCCGAACGCACCGAGCTCGTGCGCTCGGGGATGCCGATCGTCGAGGCGATCGCCCGCACCGCGGGAATCCGGATCGACCGGCAGCAGATGATCGATGCGGGCGCGATCCCGGCATCGTCCCGGCGCACGGGGATGAAGAACCGCAGGGCGAAGCGTGAGCAGGAGCGGGAATCCGCACCGGTGGATCCGGCCCCCACCCCCGATCGCGGGCCGTCGACCCCGCAGGCGCCGCAGGGTGCCGCAGCTCCGCCGCAGAGCCCCCCGGACCCGGCGCACGGTGTCCCGGGGCGCGGCCGAGTGCGCCCCCGCCCGGTCCGCACCCCACCCGCCGTGAGAGGAGGGATCGCGCATGACCGCGGATCGCAACGACCTGGTGAGGATGCTGCGCGGCCGCGTCGCCGACCGGCTCAACCAGCAGCGCCGCGCCGACGAGATGGCCGGCCGCGCGGCGATGTCCTCGGAGGACGAGCGGCAGTACGCCCGCTCGCTCATCATCCAGGTGCTCGAGGACCACGCGCGTGAGGAGATCTCCTCCGGGCGCACTCCTCCCTCCCCGGAATCCGAGGGCGAGGTGGCCCAGGCGATCCACGCCGCGCTGTTCGGGGTCGGTCGGCTGCAGCCGCTCCTCGAGAACCCCGACGTCGAGAACATCGACATCAACGGCTGCGACCAGGTGTTCGTCGGCTACGCCGACGGCACGGAGGAGATGCACGACCCCGTTGCGGAGTCCGATGACGAACTCGTCGAGCTCATCCAGATCCTCGCCTCCAACGTCGGGCTGTCCTCGCGCCCCTTCGACGCCGCGAACCCGCAGCTCGACCTCCGGCTGCCCGACGGCTCGCGGATGTCCGCCGTCATGGGGGTGTGCACGCGGCCGGCGGTGAGCATCCGCCGGGCCCGTTTGGGCAAGGTGTTCCTCTCCGACCTCGTCGCCACCGGCACCATGACCCCGGACGTCGCGGAGTTCCTCACCGCCGCCGTCGCGGCGCGGAAGAACATCATGATCGCCGGGGCGACCAACGCCGGCAAGACGACGATGCTCCGCGCGCTCGCCAACTGCATCCCGCCCGCCGAGCGTCTCATCACCGTCGAGCGCGCGATGGAGCTCGGTCTCGAGAGCTTCGAAGACCTCCACCCGAACGTCGTCGCCTTCGAGGAGCGGCTTCCGAACTCCGAGGGCGTGGGCGGGGTGACGATGGCCGAGCTCGTGCGCCGTTCGCTGCGGATGAACCCCTCCCGCGTCATCGTCGGCGAGGTGCTCGGCGACGAGATCGTCACCATGCTCAACGCGATGAGCCAGGGCAACGACGGGTCCCTGTCGACGATCCACGCGAACTCGTCGATGGAGGTTTTCAACCGGATCGCGACCTATGCCCTCCAGGCGCAGGAGAACCTGCCGGTCGAAGCCACCCACATGCTCATCGCGGGGTCGATCAACTACGTCGTCTTCATGCGCCGGGCGCAGTTCGCCGACGGCACCCGGCGCGTCGTCGAGTCGATCCGCGAGGTCACCGGCATCGACGGCCGCGTGCTGTCGAGCGAGGTGTTCGCCCCCGGCCCCGAGGGCACGGCGGTGGCGCATGCGCCCATCGAGGCCGCCGCCGACCTCGCCGCCCACGGCTACGAGCCGCAGATCACCGGGCGGTGGTGACATGATCCCCGGGCTCGAGGGCATCGGCTGGCAGGTCCCGGCCGCGCTCGGCGCCGGAGCGCTGTTCGGACTCGCCCTGTTCCTCCTCGTCGTCTCGATCGCCGGCTGGCCGGTCGGGGACCCGAGCCGGCCGGGCCGCCGTCGGGTGAAGAAGGTCGGTGCCAGGCCGCTGTCCGCCCGTGTGCTGTGGGGCGGGCTCGCGTTCCTCGTCGTCCTCCTCCTCACCCGCTGGCTGGTGCCGGCGGTCGTCGTCGGCCTCATCGCCGCGTTCTGGGACCGGATCGCCGGCAACGCGAAGATCGAGAAGCAGGCGATCCTCCGTCTCGAGGCGCTCGCCACCTGGACCGAGTCCCTGCGCGACACCATCGCCGGAGCTGTCGGCCTCGAGCAGGCCATCCCGGCGAGCGTGGGGGCCACCCCGCCGGTCATCCGGCCGCAGCTCAACCTCCTCGTCGACAGGCTCCGGGTGCGCGAGCCGCTGCCGGACGCGCTCCAGAAGTTCGCCGACGACCTCGACGACCCGAGCGCGGACATGATCGTCGCCTCGCTCGTCCTCAACGCCCGGCTGCGCGGCCCGGGCCTGCGCGACGTCCTCACCGCGCTCGCGCGCTCGACCCGCAACGAGCTCGACATGCGCCGTCGCGTCGACGCCTCGCGCGCAGGGATCCGCCGCAGCGTGCAGATCGTCCTCGTCATCGTCCTCGGCGTCATGGGCGGGATGACGCTGTTCAACCGCGACTACGTCGAGCCCTACGGCACCCTGCTCGGACAGGTCGTCCTCGTCATCGTCGCGGGGCTGATGATCGGCGGGCTGTGGTGGCTGCGGCGCCTCGGCGAGCCCGAACCGCGCGACCGCTTCCTGGTGGTGAGGTGACGTGACGCTCGTGTGGACGATGCTCGCCGGCGCCGTCGTCGGACTCGGCGTGTACCTGCTCGTCCGGGTGTTCTACCACCCGAAGCCGGGAGTGGCCTCCCTCGTCGCCCGGATCGACGCCGGACGGAAGTCGATGCGGACCTCGGTGCTCACCGACATGGAGCAGGCGTCGAGCCGCACCCGGTCCTGGGCGGACGGGGTGTACCGCCGCACCGCTGACGCGCTCGAGACCATGGCGGCCGAGCGCGGCTGGACGCTCGGAGCGGTGAGCAAGGACCTCGCGATCATGTCGAAGTCGCCCGGCGGCTTCCTCGCGTCCTCGCTCTTCACCGGGCTGTTCCTCTTCCTCCTCGCCCCGATCCTGTGGGGCATCGCCCAGCTCGCCGGCGTCGGCATGCCCGGGGCCATCCCGATGCTGCTCGCCCTCGTGCTCGGAGGGCTGGGCCTCGCGATCCCGTACCTGTCCCTCAAGCAGGAGGCGGCCAAGCGGCGCAAGGACTTCCGGAAGGTCGTCGGCATCTTCCTCGATCTCGTGTCGATGAATCTGTCCGGCGGCCGCGGCCTTCCCGAGGCGCTCCTCGCCGCCGCGACGATCAGCGAGCACTGGGCCCTCGTGAGGATCCGGCAGGCGCTCGCGAACGCGCGCCTGCTCGGGGTGAGCCCGTGGGAGGCGCTCGGCGAGCTCGGCGAGGCGACCGGCGTCGAGGAGCTCTCCGACCTCGCCGGGGCGCTCGGCCTGGCGGCGAACGACGGCGCGAAGATCCGCGCCTCGCTCTCCGCCCGCGCCGACACCCTGCGCGCCAAGGAGCTGTCCGAGGTCGAGGGCAAGGAAGGGGAGCGCTCGCAGTCGATGCTGCTCGCCCAGATGCTGCTGAGCGCCGGCTTCCTCCTCTTCCTCGCCTATCCGGCCATCGGCCAGCTGCTGAGCCTGTGAGCGATCCGAGCGGGAGCGATCGTCCCGGCGGCTCCGACCGCGGGCCCGGGAGCAGAGTTCACCCCCGGTCCATTAGGATTTCTTGCGGATGAGCCGACCGTCGACCACACTGCTGAGTGGATCGCGGCGACGCGCACCGACCCCCATCCCCGACACGATTGGACACCCTCGATGAAGCTTTTCGACGACGTGATGAACTGGCGCGGCACCGTCCGGCGACTCCGCGAGAGCAACGACCGCGGTGCCTCCGCGATCGAGTGGGTCGTCATCACCGCGGTGCTCGTCATCGCCGTGTCCGTGGTCGCGGCGATCGTGCTCAACATCGTCCGCGAGCGTTCGAGCCAGCTCGAGGACTGCGCGAACAGCGCCACCTCCGGCCAGGAGTGCTGAGCTCCGGGTTCCGCACCGCCGCATCCCCTCCGCGATGATCCGCACCTCCCCGCCCCGCACCCGCCGCACCGCGCACCGGTGCGGTCGCGCCCTGCGCGACCGCCCGTCGGCGCGGCGATCCGTCATCCGGCGGGCCAGGGAGCTCGGGCGCGGGGACCGGGGGGCCTCGGCGATCGAGCTCGCCTTCCTCGGGCCGGTCCTCATCGTCATCATCTTCTTCTCCATCCAGGCCGGCCTCTACTTCTACGGCCGCAACATCGCCGTGCAGGCCGCTCGCGAGGGGCTGTCCCAGCTCCGGCTCTTCCCCGACGCCGAGTCCTATGCCGCCGGGTCCCCGGCCGTGCTCGAGTACACGGAGACCTTCGCCCAGCGCCTCGGCGGCGAATCCCTCATGGGACCCGAAGTCGTGTCGGACTACGACGCGGAGACCGGCGAGGTGACGGTGCAGGTCACCGGCACCGTCATCACCCTCGTCCCGGGCCTCGACCTCCGGGCCACCGGCGAGGCGTCGGGTCAGATCGAGCGCTTCGAGAGCGACACCGGGGCGGCACCGTGAGCGCGGCCGACGCTGCGGCGAGCCGGGGAAGGCGCGCGGACGGCGGATCGATGTCGATCGAGCTCGTCCTCATCCTCCCGATGCTGCTCGCCGTGCTCGCCCTCGTGTTCGCCTTCGCCCGGGTGTCGATCGTGTCGGCGAACTTCGATGCCGGCGTGCGCGACGCCGCCCGCGCAGCGACCCAGGAGCGCAATGTGTACGACGCCTACGACGCCGCCCAGCGCAGCCTGTCGCTGGCCACCGGGCGGGCCTCGGAGGGATGCGCCGATACGCTGCGGGTCGAGCGGATCGCGACCTTCCAGCCGGGTCGACCGGTGACCGTGCGGGCGAGCTGCGACTACCCGATGGTCGACGTCCTCGGCTTCCTGCCGGGGAGCATGACCTTCACGAGCGAGTTCACCTCGCCGCTCGATCCCAACCGCGGCATCGAGGGGGTGACCCCGTGAGCGTGCGGCCGCGTGACGACCGCGGATCGATCTCGCCGGTCCTGCCAGTCATGGCGATGGTCATCCTGCTGCTCGGCGGGCTCGTCATCGACGCGGGGCGCCAGCTCGACCTCCGGGCCCGGGCGATCGCCTACGCCCAGGAGGCCGCGCGCGCCGGAGCCTCGCAGATCGATCCGTCCCGCACCCAGCTCGTGCTCATCCCGGAGCGGGTGGAGAACGAGGTCGACGTCTACTGCGACGCCGTCGTCGCCGACGGCGCGGTCGATTCGTGCGAGTTCCGCGGGATCCTGCCCGATCCGGACGACGGGGACCAGCCGCTCATCGTCGCGGTGCACGTGGAGATGTCGACGTCGGCGAGCCTGCTGTCGATGGTCGGGGTGCGCGAGCTGCGCGCCTCGGGGGACGGCCGCGCCCGCCCGTTCCAAGGGGTTCGCGAGGTCGACGACCAGCCGGACTCCGGCTATGTCCCGCGCGATGACGACGACGTCGAGGACGGAGGCGGCACCGAGGCGCCGGGGTCGCCCGCGCCGCCGCGCCCGGACCTGCCCGAGGATCCCGGGGAGCCGGGGGAGCCCGGTCCCGGTGAGCCCGGAGTTCCCGATCCCGGGCCGGCGGACCCGCCTGTCGACCCCGGTCCGGCGGACCCGCGGGAGCCGGACCCGCCGCCTGGCGAGCCCGGTCCGCCGGAGGACGGCGGGGAGCTCGGCGGCGGCTGAGATCATGCTCCGCGGGACGGACGGGCTCGGCAGCGCATGATGTGCGGGTTCTCGGAACGTCACATCCGCAGCAGCAGATGCTCGGTCCTCGACCCTGCTGTGTCCGTGCTCGCGCAGTTCACATCATCGCCCAGACGTTCCAGTCGCCTCCCCGGAGCAGATGCCAGCCGTAGGTGACCGCGGTGCATCCGAGGAAGAACAGCGGGACCGCGTAGGCGATGCCGGCCACGAACGCGTTCCTGCCCCGGAGGCCGAGCATCTCCTCGTGCCGCTCCGGTCCCCGCGCGAGCTCGGTGAGCAGACGGCGATCACGACCGACGGCCCAGAGCGTGAAGGGGATGGAGAGCACGACCAGTGCGAGCAGGCAGCAGATCGAAGCGATGGCGGCGATACCCGGCGGAAGGGCGAACCTCAGGTCGGGTCCGGTGAACACGGTCGCAGCGAGAACGACGAGCCCGAGTGCGGCGCCGAGCCCTGCGGCGACAGCACCGACGGAGGCGAGGGAGGCGACGAAGCTGCCGAGCGCGACGTTCTCCTGGGTGAGGGTGTGCTGTCGCCGCGACCGACGCCGCCGACCGGTGGCCCGGACGCGAGCGGGGGGCTGGGATCACGAGTGTAATGATCGAGAAGGCGGGTGGTCCGTTCATCGAGTGTTCACGCAGGGACGTGGGATTCTTCGAACAGTCACAGAGGGAACGCCGCGGCGCTTTGCTACGTTGGTCACCGTCAGTCCGATTCCCGATCCGTCCGTACTGAGGGGTGCCGATGACCATTCACTACGACCTGGAGAGTCTGAACAATCTGGTCTCCAATCTCCAGACCATCCACGGTGACTACTCCGGCATCGACGGCAGCATGGACACGGCAGCTGCGGCGGCGGGGTACTCCTCGCTGGCCGGGGCGCTCAACGACTTCTCCGACAACTGGAGCAGGAACCGTGCGAAGCAGCTCGAGGATCTCGAAGGCGCGCACACGAGCCTGGCGGATATCGTGGCGCAGCTCGAGGAATATGACGACAACGGCGTGACCAAGCTGCGGGAGAAGTGACCCTCGACGGTCATCGACCATCGCTGACGATCCGCCCGCGCCCCCTCATCCCCCATCCCCTCGATCAGGAGTACACCCATGACCGCTGAATGGACGCCTCTGCACGGAGGAGGTGCCGAGGGCACACCGGGATCGCCGTTCCCTGCGGATCGGGGACAGCTGGAGATCTCGCGCAACGAGCTGCAGACCACAGGCGAACTCATCCTCGAAGCGGCGAACATGCTCCGCAACCTCACCGACGGCGATTCGTGGACGTCGAAGGCGGCCGACGCCTACAAGGACACCGCCGGCAAGCTCCAGAAGAAGCTCGATGAGACGCACCCCCGGTTCACCGAATCGGCGGCTGCGCTCACCTCCTTCCTCGGCGAGGTCGACGATTCCCTCCTCGCGAGTGCCCGGGCCAAGGTCGACGAAGCGCAGGAAGCGGAGTCCACGATCGCCTCCAATCCGGAGCAGACCGCGTCCGGGGGCGATCCGCTCACGCCCGAGCAGGAGGCGTCCAACACTGCGCGCGAGAACGCGCAGGCCGATCTCGACCGTCTGCAGCGCGAGTTCGACGGGTTGGTCGAGGATGCCGAGAGGGCCGCCCAGGTCGCCGCCGATGCCATCCAGCAGGCGATCGACGACGACGTCAAGGACGGGCTCTACGATTTCCTCCGGCCGTTCCTCGAAGTGCTCAAGATCGTGCTCCTCGTCGTCGGGATCATCGTCGCGATCGCAGCGTTCATCTTCGGCGGGTGGGTGCTCGCCGTCATCGGATTGGTGATCGCCCTCGCGGTCTTCGTCATCACCCTGTGGCAGTACCAGAACCACGATGCGACGCTCACCGAGGTCATCCTCGCCGGTGTCGGCGTCGCACTCGCCGGCCTCGGCGCGTTCAGCGCGCTGAAGATCGCGTCGGTCAAGGGGACGATCGGCGGTTCGAGCAATGTCGTCGACGACTTCGTGCTCAACCTCCTGCGGCCCACGACGGGTCGTCATGCGATCCTCACGCCGTTCCAGAACTTCCGGCTGAACTTCGTCAACTCCATGACCCCGGCGTCGACGAGCATGATCGATGATGTCGCCACGTTCGTCGTCAACTCGCCGACCACCCGGATGGGGAACATCTTCCTCGAGCGCATCGCCCGGCCCCAGACCTTGCTCGACAACCTCCGGGCCGGTTCGATGACCAACGCGAGCGCTCTCGACGACCTCGCGAACCTCAGCTACATCAGTCGGTCGACGCGCCTGGCCGATGTCAACGAGATCCTCGGGAACCTCGCGCAGACGACGAGCAGCGCCAACGCGGCGGCGAACGCGACCCGGATCTCGTTCATCGCCAACCCGGTCGTCGGCGGGTATCAGGTCCTCGACGGGATCGAGTGGACGGACACGTCCCGCCTCATCGGGATCCTCCGCGGGATCAAGGGTCTCTTCACGTGACCGCAGTCTGCTCGGTGCAGGTGCCGGAAGCGCTCCGGTCCCAGTGGGCGATGCTCACCGGTGACGCCATCGACGATCCCGCGCTGCTGCGGGCGGAGCTCGAACGCCTCGCATGGTCTGCGCTCGGCCACGCTCCGCCGAGCGGCGTCCTCGACCAGGTCGCCGACGGGTGCGCGGGCATCATCGCACGAGCGCGGACGACCGAATCCGCCGATGGCAGCTCGCTGCTCCTCGGTCAGGCGTTCTTCGCGCCCGAGGGGAGCGACGGCATTCCGATGGCCGCACCGACGGTGTGGTTGGCGAACTTCGGTCCGGACCACACGCTCGACAGCGCAGCGGCAGCAATGACGTCGGAATCCGAGCAGGGAGTTCTCGCTCCGGTCGTCGACGTCCTCGACACCGTCATGGGCGAGTGCGTCCGCATCAAGAGCGTGCAGACCGCCGGCGACGCACCTGCGGACGGACCTGAGGCGGACGATGTGTTCATCCACCTCGTCCACCTGTGGGCGCTCCGGGACGGCATCTTCGCACTCATGACCGCCGAGTTCTCGAGCTTCGTCACCGAGGCGCTGCTGAGTCCGGGCCTCTCCGATCTCGCCGGAGCACTGCGGGTGGAGTTCGGCGATGAGTGAGCCGATCGCGCTGTTCCAGGCGCGACGGGTGCGCAGCGATTCCTACCGCTTCCTCATCCCGCGGGCGTACCTGCGCGTGCCCGCCGAGCCCGACGAGCGCGCGGAGTTCCTCCGGACGTTCCTCCTCCGCCGTTCGTCCGATCAGCCGCGCGACGTGACGGCGTCGGCCCGCCGACGCGCTCAGGAGCATCTCGAGCAGGCATTCCGGAAGGGATACGCGGCGGATGCCGAGGAGTTCTTCCTGCTCGATCTGCAGATCGACGGCGCCTACGTCTCCGGATCGGTGATCCTCAGCTCGACCCGATTCGACCTGCAGGATCGGGCACAGGCGGAGGAGTACGTCCAGCGTGCCAACCGGGACGCCGAGGCCGGGGAACGACACACGGTGCTCGAGCTCGAGACCGGCGGGTGGGCCACGGCCACCGCCCGCAAGTCCCTCGACGAGGATCACGGGTTCTCGACGGATGAGGAGTTCGAGGCCGAGGCGATGGCGGTTCTGCCGTCCGAGCTGTCCGCGAAGTATGCGCGACTCGACGGCGATGAGCGGGCGCACATCCGAGCACGGTCGAAGCTCCGCTGCTCCTTCACCGTCACCGTTCCCGTCCCGGGATCGACGCGCGCGCTCGTCTTCCATCTGACCACGGTCCAGGAGTCGGCGTTCGAACCGCTGGTCCGTCTTCTCCTGGCCACGATCGGCACCCTGGAGCTCGAGACCGCGCAGGGCTGGTCCGCCCCGGAGTGAGCCGAGCCCCCTCCTGTCCCGGCGGCGCCGGGTAGACTGATCCGCACCCCGACCACGACACCATCCCCGAACCGAGCCGACTCCCCGAAAGCAGGCTGACATGACCTGGTCCCCGCTCCACCCGGGCGGCCCAGCGGGAACCCCCGAATCCCCGTTCCCCGTCGACATCGAGGCGCTCGCCGTGGCGCAGGACGACCTCGCGCGCACCGGTCATCTCATCGCCGACGCCGCCGCCCACCTGTCGAATCTCATGCACGCCTCGACCTGGGAATCCGCGGCCGCGACGCAGTTCGCGGGGACCGCGGCGCGCATCCACCGGTCCCTCGAGGACACGCATCCGCGATTCACCGCCGCAGCTGCCGCGCTCGGTGCGTTCATCGACGACGTGGACCCCCTCATCGCACGGGCCGAGGAGAAGGTCGAGGAGGCCCGGGCGCTGGGAACGCGCTCCGCATCCCGGTCTGCGGGTCGCTCGGATTCCGGACGGGCTCCGGGGCAGGAGCGCCTCGACTCCGACCGGGAGCGCGAGCGGGACGAGGCCGAGCTCAGCGACCTCCGGGCCGAGTTCGATGCGCTCGTCGACGAGGCCGAGCGCGCGGCCGAGGACGCCGCCGGCCGGATCCGGGCCGCGATCGACGATGTGGTGGCGGATGCCTGGTACGAGGAGCTGCGCAGCGTCGCCGACGCCTACACGGTCACCGTCATCGCAGTGGCGGTCACCCTCGCGATCGCCGCCCTGCTCGTCGGCGACTGGGCGCAGGCCGCCGCCGGCCTCTCCGTGGCAGTGGTCCTGCTGCTCACCGCCCTCGCCCCCGGCGGCGAGAGCGGCGACCGGGCCGCCGTCTGGGCGGGTGTCGGCCCGGTCATCGACCGCATCGGCGAGCTCGACGCGATGCGCCTGTCGCGGCCCCGCGGACGATCCGAGCACGGCGATGGACGCGCTGAGGGGACGCCGCCCGCGCTCGATGCCGGGCTCACCGGTGCTCCCGCACCCGCGCTGGCGCGCCTCCGCGCGGGTTTCGCCGACGGCAGCGGTGCACTCGCCGCCCTGCGTCCGCAGCTCGCCGCCGGCGACGGGACCGAGCGGCTCCGCTCCCTCCTCGAGCTCGCGCGGAGCGCTCGATGAATCCAGCGCCGCGACCCGTGCCCCGGTGCGGGACCGGTGCGGCTGTGCGACGGACCGGGATCGAGGCGGGCGATGGCCGGGCCTGATCAGCTCTTCGAGCTCCGGCGGATCGTCACCGAGGACTACCGGCTCGTCGTCCCCCGCGCCTTCCTGCGGGTCCCCCATGACGCCGAGGAGCGCAGCCGCTTCCTCCATCGCTTCTTCCTCGAACGCAGCGGCGACGCCGGTCGGGATGCCACCGCCCGCTCCCGCCGTGCCGCGCAGGAGCGCTTCGAGGAGTCCTACCGGCGCGGCCGGGCGGCGCACGTCGAGGAGCATTTCGTGCTCGATCTCGAGACCGACGGGGTGCGCGCGACCGGGTCGCTGCTGCTCGCGGCCTCCCCGCTCGACCTCTCGACGCGCGAGCGTGCCCGTGCGTACACCCATCGCGTCGCGGGGCGCGCAGGGGACGGCATCGGCATCCGGTTCATCGACCTCGATTCCGGCGGCTACGCGGTCGCCGAGGTCCGCAAGCGGATCGAGGAGGGCGTGCTCGACGGTGCGGACGTCGCCGGGCTCGGCCGTGAGGCCGACGCCCACCTCCCGGCCGATGTGCGCGCCGAGCGCGCCGCCGCTCGGCCGGAGGACCGTGCGGCGGCCGACCGGCAGGCGCTCACGACGTGCACCCTCGACCTCGCACTGCCGCATCCGTCCGGCCGACGCTCGGTCTCCCTGCGTCTCACCACCCGCGACGAGGTCCTGTTCTCCCCTCTCAGCACCATCGTGTTCTCGATCGCGGAATCGCTCCAGTTCGCCGCGGAGGACGGCTGGGCCGGCGCGTTCGGTGCCGCGGCGGAATGACGGCGCGCACCATCGTGGTCGTCTCCGTCACGGAGCCCTGCACGGATGAATGGATCTCGGCCACCCGCGAGAGGTGGTCCGACCGAGCGCACCTGCGCGCGGCCCTCGGCAGGCTCTCCGCCGCGCAGCCGGTGCCGGTCGCCGGCGACGTGCTCGAACGCCGCGTCTTCGAGCTCGCGGAGGCGGCCGAGCGGAGCGTCGAGGTGTACGAGCACGGGCTCGGTCTCCTCACGGTCCTCCAGAGCTTCCTCGCGCCTGCGGGCATGAATGGGGTCCCCGTCGCCCATCCGGTGCTGTGCGTCGTCGACGGCGGGCCGCAGGCCCGGCGGTCCGACATCGTCGCGGCGCTCGGTCTCGACCCCGAAGGCCGGTTCCCACCGGAGCACGACGAGATCGACACTGCGCAGGGACGGTGCCTGCGGATCCGCGCGGTCGGCCTCGCACCGCTGCTGGGGGAGTGCTCACCCGGGTCCGAGGAGGCGCTGTTCTGCCGCGTCTTCCATATCTGGCCGACCGCTGCCCCGGGGGTGTTCCTGCTGCTCACCACGCAGCTCTCCGGATTCGTCGATCTCGCCGCCTACGGGGACACGGTCGACGACTTCGCCCGGGGCCTGGCGGTCGAGCTCGCGATCCGCTGATCGGTCGACCGCGGTCCCGCACCGACGGCCCGCGGACGGCGACGGGCCCGGATGCATCGTGCATCCGGGCCCGCGCTGTGCCGGAGGAGGATCAGGCGAGGGCGTCGGCCTGGCCCTGGTCCATCTCGTCGAAGCCCTCCATCCACTTGCGGACGAAGTCACCGAGCTGCTCGAACGCGGGGAGGGTCTCCTTGAGCTGCTTGATGAGCTCACCGGTCTTCTCGTCCCACACCGGAGCGGTCTTGGTGCCCTCGAGGGCGCTGTTGATGTTCTCGGTCGCCTGGCCCTGCAGGGTGTCCAGCGTCGACTCGACGGTCTCGGCACCGTTGGTGAGCGCCTGGTACAGGGTCTCGACGTCTTCCTGGCGAAGAGTGACAGCCATGATGAGTACTCCTTCTGAGGGGTATCGGGGATGTGTGGGCGGCGTGTGGGGCGCCGTCGTCCCCAGTCTACGTGCATGCGCCGCGCACGGGCGGCGGGCCAGGTGAACTGTTGCTGAACCGGCCCGTCCGGTCCTGAGCAAATACCCAGACTGTCCGCCCGGACCGGTGTGCGCACGACCGGTCCGACCGGGATTCAGCCGAGGTGGGCGAGCGTGATCGAGTGGAGGGCACCGTCGCCGGTGTGGAGGTATCCCGTTCCGGTCTTCACGGTGTCGACGTACATGCTCCGGTTCATCCGGATGCCGAGGATCTCCGCGTCGCTGCTCGACTGCGGGCAGATGACGATGCCGCACCGGCCCTTGCGCGCCGCGGCGTGCCAGCCGCTGAAGCCGCTGCCGAGCTCGGCGGAGCCGCCGGCGAGCAGCAGCGCGTTGCCCGCATCGCCCGCGGTGGAGATCCATTTCTTGAGGAACGAGGAGGCGGTGCAGTCCTTCTTGACGAGCTCGGCGTCGTCGATCGCGATGACGACGTCGCGCGGGTGCTCGGCGAGCAGCGCGGTGAGCTCCTTGGGGTCGGGATCGTCGGTCGTCAGGTGGCCGAGCACCCCCGGGTGCTCGGCGAGAGCGGCGGCGGGCGAGCGCCGCGGGGTGATGAGGACCATGTGCTTGCCGTGGTCGAGGAGCTGGCGGGCCATGACGGCGAACGAGGTGCTCCGGCCCGACTTGGGCGGGCCGCCGATGATGAAGACCGGCGCCTGCGCGAAGTCCGCTCCCTGTGCCGTGAGATCGTCGCCGCCGACCCCGGCGAGCGCGAACCACGGGTTGGCCTCCTGCTCGTCCGTGCGGAACTCGAGGGCCTTCTCGAGCGTGACGGTCTTGGGGAGCACGTCGACGCGGAACGGGCGCCGCGAGCGCGGGACCGCTCCGGCGCGCTCCTTCGCCGCCGTTCCGATCGACCGGAGGACGGCAGCCTGACCCTGTGCCGACAGATCCTCGCTGAGCACGGCGATCTGCGTCTCGACCTGGCCGTCGACCATGAACCCGCGGCCCGGCGGGATCTCCTCCGGGATGTTCCGCGGCACGAGTCCGGCACCGGAGTACTCGGTGCGCTCGTTGAGCCGGAGCACGAGGCGATCCTCGGTCTGGGAGATCATCCGGAAGTTGTTGAGGCTCCGGTCGCCGGTGACGATGCAGTGGATCCCGACGCTCGCGCCGTCGCTCAGCAGCGACATCACCGTCGACTGGAGCTTGCCGTTGTCGAGCTCGGACAGGGAGCTGATGAATCCCTCCCAGCGGTCGATGAAGAACACGATGTGGGGCAGGCGCGCGTCGTCCGCGGCCGCCTCGCGCTGCTCGGTGATCGAGGCGTACCCGCCGTCGGCGAGGAGCTCCTGCCGGCGGGTCACCTCGTCCTGCAGGCGGGAGAGGAGGCGGCGGGCGCGCTCGGGCTGGGTGCGCAGCACTACGGCGCCGGTGTGCGGCAGCTCGGTGAGGGGGAGCAGGCCGCCGGTGCCGCAGTCGAGGCCGTAGAGATGGACGTCGGCGAGACCCGTCGCCCGGGACAGCGCACCGGCGATCGTCCGCACCGCCTGCGTCCGTCCGCTCCGACCGGCGCCGACGACGAACTTGTGGCCGAGCGTCCGGAAGTCGATCGTCTCGACCGCCTGCGCCTGCCGCTCCGGCCGATCGGTCAGCGCCCAGGCGACCGGGGGGATCGCCGTCGCCGGGTCGACGGACGGCGCGCCCGCCCGCGCGTCGAGCTCCTCGAGAGTGAGGATCTCGGGCAGGGCATCGAGCCAGGGGCGGTGCTGGGCGGGGATCGCCTCGTCCCGGTCGGCGTCGATGATCGCACCGACGAGGACGGAGAGATCGGTGATCTCGACGTCGCCCTCGTCGACCTTCTGCTTCGGCCGGGCGGGCCAGGGACGACCGAAGTCCTCCCAGCCGACCTCGCTGACGAACGGCTTCG
Source organism: Brevibacterium ihuae (assembly GCF_900184225.1). Lineage (NCBI taxonomy): Bacteria > Bacillati > Actinomycetota > Actinomycetes > Micrococcales > Brevibacteriaceae > Brevibacterium > Brevibacterium ihuae. The sequence goes on from NZ_FXWZ01000003.1 coordinate 1,490,206, forward strand.
GGATCTGTCTCGGGCCGCCGCCGGGCTTGCGACCGCCCACCCGGCCGGCCTGGAACGGGACGAGCGTGGAGGCGCCGAGCCGGGCGTAGCCGCGTCCGGGATGGTGCTTGCCGATCGTCGAGGCCGCGGGCGAATCGATGACATCGGTGCTCTCGCCCTTGTCGGTGACGCGCAGCGCCACGCGGAGGTTGGTGTTCGCGCGGATCTCCGGGGAGACGACTCCGGAGGGGCGCTGCGTGGCGAGGATGAGGTGGATGCCGAGCGAGCGGCCGCGCTGGGCGATGTTGACGAGACCGGTGACGAAGTCCGGGAGGTCGCGGACCATCGAGGCGAACTCGTCGATGACGATGAGCAGCCGGGGGAGCGGGGCGAGCTCGGGGCGCTTGGCCCGGAGATCGGTGTAGTCCTCGATGTCCTTGGCCTCGACGTCGGCGAGGATGTGCTCGCGCCGGTTGAGCTCCGCGGTGAGCGAGGTGAGCGCCCGCTCGACGAGATGGGAGTCGAGATCGGTGACCATGCCGACGGTGTGCGGCAGCTTGACGCAGTCCTTGAAGGCCGAGCCGCCCTTGTAGTCGACGAGCACGAAGGTCATCGCGTCGGGGCGGTTGACGATCGCGAGCGCGGCGACGAGCGTCTGGAGGAACTCCGACTTGCCGGAGCCGGTGGTGCCGGCGACGAGGCCGTGCGGGCCGTCCTTGCGGATGTCGAGGGCGATCGGCCCGTCGAGGGACATGCCGATGACCGCTTCGGTCGACCGGCCGATCCGGCTCCAGTAGCTGCGGATGCCCGCGGAATCGGGGTCCTCGAGGCGCATGACCTCGAGGAGGCGGCAGGAGTCGGGCAGCGCGGAGTCCGCGTCCTCGTCGGTGGCGTCGATGATCGGTGACATCGATCGGGCGAGGCGATTGAACCAGCCGGGGGCCGGCTGGTCGGCGAGCGAGGTCTCGACGACCTTCGACTTCTGCTGGCTCACCCGGACGTAGGAGGCGTCGACCTGGACGGCGATCGAGTTGCACTCCTCCGGGAGCAGACGCTCCTCGCGGTCGACGCAGATCGAGTACACCCCGACCTTCGGACCGTCCTTGAGGATCTGGGTCATGCCCGGCAGCGCGCGGAGGCGGCGGGCGTCCTCGACGAGGACGACGACGTCCTCCCACGGGCTCTCGCCGACACGCGGCGAGGACAGCACCTCGAGGCGCGCCTTGACCAGCGCCGACAGCTCGGACACCCGGGTGGCGAGCGTGTCGGTGTCGGTGCCGAGCGTTCGCACCGCGTCCTGGCCGTGCATCGGGACGGCATGGGGGAGCCACCGGATCCAGCTCCACCGGTCGGCGTCGTCGGCTCCGCCGAGGACGCAGATCTGGACGTCGTTGGGGGAGTGGAGCGCCGCCACCTGGGCGATGAGCCAGCCCGCGGTGCGTCCGGTGAAGTCGGCGGTGCCGGCCACCCCCACCACGCCCGCGTTCTGGAGCGGGATGTAGACCGGGACCTCGACGATCTCCTGCGTCGACTTCCGGAGGTGGTCGACCTCGTCGGGATCGACGAGGACGACCTCGGACTCGAGGGAGGCGAGTCCCACGCGCAGCCACATGTAGTCCGGATTGTCGTCGCGCCGCTCCCACAGCGCGGTCTGCGGACCGGCGGCGTTGAGGAGGAGCGTCCCCGGGTCGGGGCCGACCACTCGGCGGTGGGCGCGCTCATCGGCGACCGCCTGCACCATGTCCGCCTCGACCTTCGCGCGCTTCTCGCGGTACTCGGCCATCTCCTGCTGGTACGTCTTCTTCCCGGTGACCTTGCGCTGGAAGTAGTTGCCGATCATCATCATCGGCGACAGGATCGCGAAGATCGCGTAGCGCATCGAGCCGAGCAGCGTGACCATGACGATGGCGAACACGATCGGCAGGAAGATTATGACGATGGGGAAGCCCTGGAACCGCGGGGGCTGCGGTTTCGTCGGCAGGGTGAACTTCGTCTCCGGGTCCGGCGGCAGGATGCGCGGGGGGCGGTTGAAGTCGTACCCGGTGCCGGTGTCCGAGGCGGTGACCGCGGCGTACCGGATCTCCGGGGCGGCGACGGTGAGCACGCTGTCGCCGACGCGCAGGAAGGCGCCGAAGCCCCACGTGGTGAACCCGGCGACCTCCTCGCCGTCGATCCACATCGGGCGGCCCTCGACGGGGTGCACCTCGACCGCGCCGTCCTCGAACACCGTGAGCGGCAGGCCGCCGAGGTCGGGCAGACCGGGCAGGTCGACGCCCCCGCCGCCGAGCGTCCACTCCCCGGGGGTGAGCCAGGCGACCGCCCCGGCCCCGAGGCCGCCGACGACCTGGATCCGGATCGTTCCGGTCTCCGACATCGCGAGGGAGTACTCCGGGGCGTCGTAGGAGAGCAGGCACCCGTCGACGATCGGCGAGGCGGTCACGGTGTCCTCGGGGTCGAGGTCGATGCCGTTGACGGAGAAGCGGCGCCCTGCGCCCACCGGGGGGAGGGTCGGCGGCGCATCCGGGCGCCGCGGCACGGATGCGGACCCGGTCCGCCACGGCCCCGTGATGACGGTCGCCGACGGGGCGTCCGCCGCGGCCTCGGCCTCGTGCGCGCTCACCGCGGCGAGCACGGAGCCGCCGGCGACCGCGGGCGGCGCGTCGAGCAGGGACTCGAGCTCGGCGATCAGGCTCCCCACCGTCGCCTCCTCGTCGACGTCGAGGAGGACGTCGAGCGGGGAGTCGAGATCGGGCCCGATGAGGCTGAACGCCAGGCGCATGGTGGTGGGGTCCTCCGGTCTACGCGGTCTCGCGCGCGATGCTCGGGGCGAGCTGCCCGACGAGGGCGTCGGTCTCCGCCTCGGGGCGGGACACCCCGGCGCCGGACAGGGTGCGGTACATCGTCGCCGCGACGGCGGCGGCGCCGTCCGGATCGGTCTCCGAGGTGAGCTCGAGGAGGCGGCGCCACAGACGCTCGGCGGTCGGCACGAGCTCGAGCGCGCGCTCGAGGAACCACACGGCTCCGGCGCGGTTGGACTCCTGCAGGCAGAGCTCGACGGCGCGCTCAGCCATCCCCACGACGATGACGCGGGCGTCGCGACGTGCGGAGTGGAAGGCGATCCACGCGTACCGTCCCGTCGCCCCGGTGTCGAGCAGCGAGCCGCGGGCGCGGGTGAACAGGAGCCCGTAGAGGTCGAGCTCGCCGGCTGTGCCGTACCCGGTCCCCGCGACCTGGTGGAGGAGCCGCCATTCGTCGAGCACGGATTCGTCGAGGGTCCAGCGGCCGTCCTCGAGCGTGCGGAGACGCTCCCCGCCGGACGGGGTCCGGCCGAGCCAGGTCCGGGCATCGGCGATCGCGGACTCGACGACGGAGTCGCCGACGCCGCGCGGCCACACGAGCGAGCGGAGGACCGCGTCGTGGAGGCCCGCGGGATGGAGAGCGACCGCGGTGACGAGCTCGGTGAGCAGCGGCCGGGTGGCCGGATCGACGGGACCGGGCGCCTCGAGGACCACCGGGCCGAGGACCCGCAGCGCCGCCGCCGGCTTGTCGACGAGGGCGCTGCGGAGCGCGGAGGAGGACACGGCGGGAACCGGGAGGGCGCCGCCGCCGGGCGTGTCCGGCGACTCCGGGTCGCCGAGGACGCGGGCGGCGGCACGCTGCGCGAATGCGGCCGACGACGTCGACGAGAGCTCGCTCTCGGCCGCCGCGCGCGCCGTGTCGGCGTGGCGGAACAGCCCTGCGAGCTCGTCGGCCTGGGCGGCGGACAGGCGGCGGGCGGTGCCGTGGAGGTTGAAGACGTCGATCGCGAACTCCTCGCCGGTGACCCGGGCGACCCAGCGCGAACCGGCCGTCCGACCGAGACCGACGACGGCGAGCGGGGTGCGGCCCCGACCGAGGAGGGCGTTGATCCGCTCGAGCTCGTCGGCGGTCGGCGCGGCGGAGCAGAACACCACGCGCGGCCGCGCGCGCTCCGGCGTGCGGGCGCTGCGACCGGCGAGGATGCCGGAGATGCCGAGCTTCTCGTGGATCTCGGAGGTCTGCGAGAGGTCGGCCTCGATCTCGTCGAGGATCGCGGTGAGCGAATCCGCGGCGCGGATCCGGTCGGGAGCGAGGGCGGACAGGTCGGTGCCGAATCCCACCATGTCGACCGCGACCCCGTCGGACCACACGTTCGTCGCGAGCTCCGCGGCCATCGACATCAGGGATTCCCGGGCGGCGAGCTCGTCCCCGTCCAGGGAGACGAGACCGGGCGCGGACTCGAGGTCGAGGAGGATCTCGTAGCCCGCCGCCGAGGCGACGTTGACGAGGGCGGGGTAGGGGGCCGGGACGGCGGCCTGCTCGGCCGGCACGTCGGCGAGGTCGACGATCCAGGCGGTCCCCTCCTCGACCCGGCGCCAGGGCCACGGCGGGGGGGGGGTCGCGCCCGAGGCGGGGTGGAGCACGACGTTGTCCGGCCCGGCCATGACGACGGTCGCCTCCGGGAGCGCGGTCCCGGTCTCCCGGCAGCCGAGGGCGAGGGAGCGCAGCGCCCGATCGAGGTCGAAGGCGAGCTCGGTGTTCTCCGCGAGCCGGAGCATGCGCTCGTCGGACACCTCGGCGAAGGGGCCGCGGCGGGCGGTGAGGGCGAGCAGCAGGCCGGCGGCGAGCAGTCCGCCGCCGAGCGCGTGGCGCACCCCGGCGCGCGGGGATGACGCATCGGCGAGCGCCTCGGGCAGCCCGGTGTCGATCGACCGGGCGGCGGCGCTGTGGGCGGCGGCCTCCTCGGCGTGGACGGCGGTGCCGTCCTGCGCACCGGCGGCCCCCGCAGTGCTCTGCGCGGCGGATGCCCCGGCCGCGGAGCGGGTCCCGTCCGCGGTGAACACCGCGGCGGCGGACGAGGGGGTGAAGACATGGAGTCCCTCGCCGCGCGCATCGGCGGGCATGTGCAGGGTCCAGCCCGGATAGATGAGATCCGCGTCCCGCAGCCGGGTGCCGTCGGGCTGCTCCTTGTCCTTGTTGAGCTGGTAGATCTCCTTGTAGCGCATGCCGTCGCCGAGGTACCGCTCGGAGATGTCCCACAGGGTGTCGTAGTGGCGCCCCTGCTGCGGCTGGACGACGTAGGTGATGATCGAGCCGTCCGCGGCGGCGGCCCCGTCCGGTGCGGCCGCCGCAGCCTCGATGCGGGCCTCGGAGGCGGCGACGTTGGACTGCACGACCTCGAGCTCGTGGCTCGAGCGCTCGTACTCCGCCGCGGCGGCTCGGTCGACCGCGGAATCCGAGGCGAGGCCCTGGAAGCTCGGGGTGATCGATGCGGCCCCGAGGAGCAGCATGATCGAGGCGACCATCCGGCGGGTGAGGATCCCGCCCCCGCCCGGGGCCAGTCCGTGGCCGGAGAGCCGGCGGTTCCGGAAGAACCGGACGAACTCGACGACGAGGCTGAGGGTGAACCAGGCCCACGCGATCCAGAGGACGATGACGAAGACGTCGATGATCATCCCGGTGTCGAGCCCCGCGGTGAGCACCGTCCCGGGGGTGCCGAGGAATCCCGCGAAGGGATTGCCGACGAGGGCGACGAGGAGCACCGGCACGACGACGACGAGGAGGACGGCGCCGATGATCGCGGCGATGCCCTTGAGCACATCCTGCCGGCGCGAGCCGCTGGGCTCGGAGCTGCGGTTCGGGAGGCGGGTGGTCGGGGTGTAGGTCATAGCGCCTGCTTTCGAGGGGAGGGGATTCGACGGTGCCCGGGGATCACGGCACCGCGAGGGTCTGCACGTCGCGGACGGGGACGCGGGTGAGGCCGCCGCGCCGGACGAGCGCCTCGCTCTGCGTCGGGGTGCCCTCCGGGAAGTTCGTCCAGTCGTCGCCGGGGCCCTCGCGATACTGGACCTGCCAGTACGCGTAGCCCTGCGCCCGGTAGACGTCGTCGGGCTGGGAGGCCGAGGAGCGGGTGTAGCGGTGCCAGCACGAATTGGGCGAGGACTGTCGGGTGGCGGCGTCGGCGGCCATGATGTCGGCACCCTCGCAGAACACCATCGGCTTGCCGTCCCCCTCGCCCTCGGGGTGGACCTCGAGCCGGTGGAGGTAGGCGCGCATCTCGATGCCGGCGACCGCGATCGTGTCCATGTACTGGACCTCGCCGGGTCGGATCTCCGAGGCGTCCTGGACCTTCATGAAGAACCGGGTGTCGCTGTTGACCCGCGCGGCGTCCTCGGGGCGCACCTCGATGAAGGTCGGCGGGAAGGTCGAGGACTCCCAGGCGGCCTCGATGAGTTCGTCCTGCTCGGGGGTGAGCGTGATGACCTCGTGCGGGGGCAGGATCGCGTAGCTCGTCGAGAACTCGATGTCGCGCGGGGTGTCCTCCTGGAGGTGGAGCTCGTCGTAGTTCTCGATGCAGTTGGTGACGTAGCGCTTCTCACCGGGGGCGAGGTCACCGCTCTGTGCGTTCGGCGGCAGGTCCTTGTGCCAGCACTCCGGGAAGGGCGGGACGAGCTGCCAGAACCGCTCCTCCTCGACGCCGAGGAACTCGCCGATGGTGATCCGCTCGCCGATCCCGCCCCCGGCCGACGGGCAGTAGGCGCCGAAGCCGTACTCGTTGGCGTACATGAAGCACGACTGGCCCTCGGAGCCCTCGAACCCGGAGGTGTGGGAGGTGTCCCCGGGCGGCATGCCGACCTCGGATCCGGGAGCCGCACTCACCGGGACGGCGGGTGCGAAGGCGAGGAGCGCGAGGACGAGCACGCCGACGGCGCGGGCGAGGCCGGCGTAGAAGCGCTTGACCGCCCGGGCCTCCGGGGTGTCGTTCGTCTTGCGGAGCTCCTCATCGAGGGCGCCGTCGGAACCGGGCTCGGGGGCGCCGGCGGGTTTCCTCCGTCTCGAGGGGGATCTCGCTGCAGTCGTAGTCGAAGTCGTGGATCGCGTCGACGCGCCAGTCGGAGCCGTCGCGGACGAGCTCGATCTTGGCGCCCGACGGCGTCCAGCCGCCCACCGGCTCCCCGGCCTCGTTCTCCGCCCAGCCCGCGTCGACGGAGCACCCGACGACGACGGCCGAGCCCCCGGTGCTCGTGACGTGGGTGGCGGTGAAGGGGATGGGCCCGGGGAAGCGCTGCCCGGCGTAGGACTCCATGGTCGCCTCGTTGCGCTCGAAGCGGGCGTCGGTCGACGTGGCCCGGAGGTCGGCGTCGTCCCAGTCGCCGTCGTTGACCGCGCGGGCGAGGCCGGCGTAGAAGCGCTTGACCGCCCGGGCCTCCGGGGTGTCGTTCGTCTTGCGGAGCTCCTCATCGAGGGCGCCGTCGGAACCGGGCTCGGGGGCGCCGGCGGTCGCCGGAGCGGAGGACCCGCCGGCGGACGGTGCGGCCGTCGGCGCGTCCGCCGCCTGTCGGGGTGCCACCTCGGCGTCCTCGGGGCCGCAGGCGGCGAGGACGAGGAGGCCGAGGGTCGCGCCGGCGGCGAGCACTGCGCGGGCAGGGCGAGGGCGGCGTGCGGGCATGCTCGTGCGCCGAGCGGGGAATCGCGTGGATCTGAGCACCGTGCTGCCTTCGGACCTGGGACCTGGGGATCGGCGGCGTCCGGGTGGGGACCGATGGACGCGCACGGTCATCAGTCTAGGAGGCCCCGCCGGGTGATCCAAGTGCTCGGCTCACCGTCCGAACAGCTTGCGGAAGAATCCCTTCTTCCGCGGCTCCTCGTCGGACTGCGGGGTGTCCTCCGGCCGCTCCCGGTCCTCGGCGGCCGGTGCGGGCACCGGTTCGGCCGGGGCGGGGGCGGGTTCGGGCTCCACGGGACCCGGGTCGACGGGTGCGGGCTCCACCCGGGACCCGGTTCGACGGGTGCGGGCTCCGCCGGCTCGGGTTCGATCGGCGCCGGTCGCGGCTCCGGACGCGGCTCGGGGGCCGGCGCCTCGGGAGCGGACTCCGGCTCCGGGGCGGGTGCGGTCTCCGCCGCAGGCGACTCGGGTGCCGGCTCGGGAGATGGCTCGGTGACCGGTGGTGCGGGTGTCGGTTCCGGGGCGGGCGCCGGGGTCGGCTCCGCGGGTACCGCATCGGTGGAGCGGTGCGCGGCGAACTCCTCGGCGGCCTCGCCCTCGAGCGGGGAGTGCATCTGGCAGTTGGTGATCCGGCGCTGCTCGTCGACCGTGACATCGGCCCAGCCGTCGGCGGCGAGCGCCCGCAGGGTGCCGTCAGGACGCATGAGGAGCGGGAACCCGCGGTGCGAGGCATAGGCCTGGAGAGCCTCGACGTGGTCGCTCACGGTGGTCTCGGTGAGCCCCTGCGCCATCGAGCGCACGATGCTCTTGATCTGCGGCTCCGGCAGCTCGAGCTCCGGGGATTCGACGAGCATCCACACGACGGTTCCGCCCCCCGCGGCGGCCGGGTAGTGGGCCCAGACGCCGGTGATCTCCTTGGCCGCGAGGGTGAGCCGGAGCGGCATCTCCTCGTCGGCGTCGAACTCGTCGAGGGTGAGCTCCCCGATCTCCCGGGCGGCGCCGTAGCGGCGCACCTCGTGGGAACGGGCGACGACGGGGTCGGGGAAGCCGTTGATGTTGTCCCAGCCCCAGTGCCACGTGCGCGGCGAGTCGGCCACCGTGCCGATGAGATGCGCGGTCGTGGACAGCGGCTGCTCCCCGGCGAACTCGAGGCGCGGATCGGCCGAGAAGTCGACCTCCCACTCCGCGCCGGCGATCCGCATCCCGAATCGCGTCTGCATCTCGGTGGAGAAGAAGATGGCCCGGTTGACGAGGCTCTGCAGGGAATCGCTCATGGCCCCAGACTACTGGACGCGCGCCGGGCCGCCCGGGGGAGCGGCCGTCCTCGGGCCGGCTGCGCCGCTGGTCTCAGGCGTCGACGAGGGTGCGGATCACCGAGGTGAAGAATCCCTGCCCGTCGACTCCGGAGCGCAGCCCGCTCGCGCTGTCGGGCCCGAATCCGGGCTCGACCGCGTGCTCCGGGTGCGGCATGAGTCCGACGACGTTGCCGCGCTCGTTGGTGATCCCGGCGATGTCGCGGCGCGAGCCGTTGGGGTTGCCGCCCACGTAGCGGAACACCACTCGGCCGGACTCCTCGAGCTCGTCGAGCACCGGTTCGGGGGCCATGAATCCTCCCTCGCCGTTCTTGAGCGGGATGAGGATCTCCTGGTCCGCGGCGAAGCTCGCGGTCCACGCGGTGTCGGCGTTCTCCACGCAGAGCACCTGGTCGCGGCAGATGAACTGCTGGGAGTCGTTGCGCACGAGCGCACCGGGCAGCAGTTGCGCCTCGCACAGCACCTGGAAGCCGTTGCAGATCCCGAGCACCGGCATGCCGCCGCGGGCGGCGTCGACGACCGCGTCCATGATCGGTGCGAAGCGGGCGATCGCGCCGCAGCGGAGGTAGTCGCCGTAGGAGAAGCCGCCGGGCAGGATCACCGCGTCGATGTCGGTGAGCGTGGTGTCCGCGTGCCAGAGATTCACGGCCCGGGCCCCGGACAGGGTCACCGCACGGGCGGCATCGCGGTCGTCGAGGGTGCCGGGGAAGGTGACGATGCCGACCCGGACGCCCTCGGCGCCGGGCAGGGTCGTGGTGGATTCGGCCGCTCCGATGAGCGGACCGCCGGCGGTGTAGCGGGTGCGGTCGCCGCTCACCGGGCACCGGCCCCGGCGTCGTCGTTCGCCTCGGCGACGGAGTCCGAGGCGGCGCCCACGGGAGTGCGGGGGTGGCTCGGGGTCGGGGCGTCGGGGACTTCGGTGACGGCGACGACGTCCTCGATGACCGGGTTCGACAGGAGCGTCGAAGCGGCCTCCTTCACCTGGGCGAGCACGTCCGCGGTGACGGCCCCGTCGACGGTGAGCTCGAACCGCTTGCCCTGCCGGACATCGGTGAACCCGGTGAGCCCCAGACGATCGAGGCCCGAGGAGATCGCCTTGCCCTGGGGATCGAGGATCTCCGGCTTCGGCATGACTTCGACGACGACACGTCCCATGGTGCTCCTTGCAGATCGCGTGATGCCGCGGACGGCGGCGGGGCGCGCCGCGCGCGCCGGACACCGCCGAGTCTACCAACGCCGGGCGGTCATCCCGTCCCGAGCACGGTGCGGAGCGCGGCCTCGATCTCCGCAGCGGCGCGCTCGGCCTCGTCGCGCCCGAGGCGGTAGGGGTCGGCGATGTCGTCGAGGTGCCCGGCGGAGGGTGCGGCGACGTCGGCGGACGGCGGATCCCACGCCCGCACCCGGCCGGTCTCGACGAGCCGGGCGTAGGGCCGGAGCACCACGGTGCGCCCGGCGGCCTCGGGCCACGTCGTGACGACGTGGTCGCGGTGGGACCGGGTGAGGCACACGATGAGATCGGCGTCGTCGATCCCCGCCGCATCGAGCTGCGTGCTCGAGAAGTCGTCGGTCCGGGCGCCGAGCCGGTTCAGGCACGCGGCCATCGGCGGGTCGATGCCGAGGTCGGCGAGCAGGTGGGTGCCGGTGCTCGTGTAGCGGGTGCCCGGGTCGAGGTGGGCGGCGAGGCGCTCGGCGAAGGGGGAGCGGCACGTGTTGCCCGTGCACACGAACATCACCGTCGTCGGCGGCCCGGCCGCTCCGTCCTGCTCCGCCATCGGTTCGATTCCCGTCGCGGCGCCGCTCAGAGCGGGAAGGTCTCGCCGGTGATGCGCTCGAAGGCCTCGACGTAGCGGGCGCGCGTCCGCTCGATGATCTCGGCGGGCAGCTCCGGCGGCTCCTCCGCGGAGTCCATGTCCCAGCCGGAGGCCTCGGAGGTCAGCCAGTCGCGGACGAACTGCTTGTCGAAGCTCGGCTGGGAGCGGCCGGGGGCGTACGCCGCGGCGTCCCAGAACCGGGACGAGTCCGGGGTGAGGACTTCGTCGGCGAGGAGGATCGTGCCGGTCCGGTCGCGCCCGAACTCGAACTTCGTGTCGGCGAGGATGATGCCGCGCTCGCGGGCGATCTCCTCGGCCCGTGTGTAGATCCGGAGCGTGACGTCGCGGAGCTCCTCCGCGTCGTCGGCGCCGACGATCTCCGCGGCCCGCTCGAAGCTGATGTTCTCGTCGTGATCGCCGATCTGCGCCTTCGTCGCCGGGGTGAAGATCGCCGGCTCGAGCTTGTCGGACTCCCCGAGCCCGGCAGGCAGCTTCACGCCGCACACCGCGCCGGTGCGCCGGTAGTCGGCGAGCCCGGAGCCGGTGAGGTAGCCGCGGGCCACGCATTCGATGGGGAACATGTCGAGCGGGCGGCACACCATGCCGCGGCCGGCCACCGCCGCCGGCACCTCGGTCGAGGTCACGTGGTTGCCGATGACGTCGGAGAGCTGGTCGAACCACCACAGGGTGAGACCGGTGAGGACGACGCCCTTGTCGGGGATCTCCGAGCGGAGCACGTGGTCGTAGGCGGAGATCCGGTCGGAGGCGACCATGAGGACGCGGTCGGCGCCCTCGAGGGTGCCGACCTCGGACGGCACGTAGAGGTCGCGCACCTTCCCGGAGTACACGTGGGTCCAGCCGGGGAGGTCGTACTGCGGGGTGTCGATCATGGCTGTTCCTTCGGGTCGGGGGCGGCCCGGGGATCCGGGCGCCGGGGTGTCAGGAGGGGTCCGCGGCGGTGCCGGGGACGGCGACCTCGCCGGCCGCGGCGGCGCGCGCGATGTCGGAGCGGTGCTGCTCGCCCTCCCACGAGATGAGGCCGACGGCCTCGTAGGCCCGCTCGCGGGCGGCGGCGAGATCCGCTCCGGTGGCGACGACGGAGAGCACCCGCCCGCCGGCGGTGACGATCTCGCCCTCGACCGAGGTCGCGGCGCCGGCGTGGAGGACCATGACGCCCGGCAGGGCGGCGGCCTCCTCGAGCCCGGCGATCGGGTCGCCGGTGCGGGGCGCCTCGGGATAGCCCTCCGCGGCCATCACCACGGTGACTGCGGCGTCCGGGGACCAGGCGAGCGGACCGAACTCGGCGAGTCGGCCCTCGGCGGCGGCGAGGAGGGTCTGGGCCAGTGGGGATTCGAGGCGGGCGAGCACGGACTGGGTCTCCGGGTCGCCGAACCGGACGTTGAACTCGATGACCTGGAGACCCTGCGGGGTGAGGGCGAGGCCGCAGTACAGCAGGCCGATGAAGGGCGCACCGCGGCGGGCCATCTCGTCGACGACGGGCTGGGCGACCCGGGCGACGATCTCGTCGACCATGCCCGGCGGGGCCCAGGGGAGCGGCGAGTACGCGCCCATCCCCCCGGTGTTCGGACCCGCGTCGCCGTCGTGGATGCGCTTGAAGTCCTGGGCGGGCTCGAGCGGGACCGCGGTGGTGCCGTCGCACAGCACGAACAGGGACACCTCGGGACCGGACAGGTGGTCCTCGACGACGACCCGGTCGGATACGCTCAGGCAGGATTCGGCATGGGCGAGGGCCGCGGCGCGGTCCTCGGTGACGACGACGCCCTTGCCGGCGGCGAGACCGTCGGCCTTGACGACGTGCGGGGCGCCGAACCGGTCGAGCGCGGCGGCCGCCTCCGCCGCGGTGGTGGCGGCGACCGCTGCGGCGGTGGGCACACCGGCGGCGTCCATGACGTCCTTCGCATAGGCTTTCGAGCCCTCGAGGGCGGCGGCCTCCTGGCCGGGGCCGAACACCGCGAACGACGCTGCGCGCAGCGCGTCGGCGACCCCGGCGACGAGCGGCGCCTCCGGCCCGACGACGACGAGGTCGACGTCGAGCTCCTCGGCGAGCGCGACCGCCGCGCGGGGATCCGTGGCGTCGAGCGGCCGGGTCTCGCACAGCATCCCGATCCCGGGATTCCCCGGCGCGGCGATGACCGCATCGACCTGCGGATCGCGGGAGAGCGCGGCGGCCAGGGCATGTTCGCGGGCTCCGGGCCCGATGACGAGAACCTTCACGCTCCCAGCCTAATACGGCGGCCGCCGCCCGGGTGCCCCGATAGTGTGGACCCATGAGTCCACAGACGCTGCAGACCTTCACCGCCGACGCCGCCGTCGAACTCGCCGTCATCGAGCGCTCCGGCTTCGTCGAGTCCCGACACCTCGGATCGGCCGTCCTCGTCGACCCCGACGGCGCCGTGCTCATCGAGCTCGGGGACGCCTCGGCGCCGGTGCTCACCCGCTCCGCGCTCAAGCCGCTCCAGGCGCTCGCGTGCCTCGAGATGGGGGTGCCGCTGGCCGACGAATCCCTCGTGCTCGCCACCGCCTCCCACCGGGCGTCGGAGGAGCACGTCGAGGTCGTCTCCCGGATGCTCGAGTCCGTGGGGCTGGGACCGGCGGACCTGCAGTGCCCGTCCGTCGCTCCGGCCGACCGCGGCAACCGGATGCGCACCCGGATGGAGGGCACGATGATGTCCCCGCTCCACTTCAACTGCTCGGGCAAGCACGCGACATTCCTCATGGCGCAGGAGCTCGGCGGCCACGACACCGCGGCTTATCTCGACCCGGACTCCGCGGTGCAGCGGCAGGTCTCCCGGACGGTCGAGGAGTTCTGCGGAGCGCCCTCGGACTTCGTCGGGATCGACGGCTGCGGGGCGCCGGTCCACGCGATGTCGCTCACCCGGCTCGCACGGGGGATCGGCCGGCTCGCCGCGGGCTCGACCGAAGCGGCCCGCACCCTGCGCGACGCGATCCTCGCCCATCCGTGGGCGATCGAGGGCCGCGGCAGGCCGAACACCGTCGTCATCGAGAAGCTCGGCATCCTCGCGAAGTTCGGTGCCGAGGGTGTCATGGTCATGGCCACTCCCGGCGGCCCGGCCGTCGCCGTCAAGTGTCTCGACGGGTCGAGCCGACCCACCACCCTCGTCGCGCTCGAGCTCCTCGCGGCGGCCGGAGCGCTGCCCGCCGAGCAGGTCGTCCCGGTGCTCGCCGAGCTCGACGAGCGGGTGACCGGCGGCGTGGCCGGCGACGGGACCCCGGCCGTCGTCGGCGCGATGCGCTCCTCGGCCGCGCTCGTGGCCGCAGGCGAGCAGCTGGGCCGCGCATGAGCATCCGGCGCCGCATCGATCCGACCGCCGGGCACGAGGCGCTCGTCGCCTGGGTCCAGGCCCGGCGCACCGGGGCCGCTCCGGCCCCGCGCGCCACCGTGGCCACCGCGGTGCGCTTCACCCTCGAGGAGCTCGCGACGCGCAATGAGGGCAATTCCGTCGAGGTGCGGATCCCGCCGTTCGGCGTCACGCAGTGCATCGCGGGTCCGCGGCACACCCGCGGCACCCCGCCGAACGTCGTCGAGACCGACCCGGAGACGTGGCTCGCAGTGGCGGTGGGGGAGACCCCGTTCGCCGAGGCGCTCTCCGCCGGCCGGATCGCCGCCTCGGGCACGCGCGCCGATCTCGGACAGGCGACCCCGCTGTTCGACTCCGCGGAGCTGTTCGAGGCCTGAGGAGTCGGGTCCGGTCCGGCGGCACCGCCCTTCCCGCCCTGCGGCCCCGGCCGAGCGGCACCGCCCGCCCCGCCCTGCGGCTCCAGCCCGGCGTCCGCGATGCGGCGGGTCGTTGCCCCGCGAGCACGTGCGCGAGGACAATGGGCTCCATGACTGCGCAGACCGCCCCGACGTCCTTGTTCATCGACGGCCGCCACGTGCCGGCCCCGGACACCTACGACAACATCGACCCGGCCACCGGCCGGTCCCTCGGAGCGGTCTCCCGCGGCACCGCCGAGGACGTCGACCGGGCGGTCACGGCGGCGGCCCGGGCGCAGCGTGAATGGCGCACGTCCTCTCCGGAGCAGCGCTCGCGGCTCCTCGTCGAGGTCGCCCGGCTCGTCCGCGAGGACCGTGAGACGCTCGCCCGCCTCGAGACCGAGGACACCGGCAAGCCCCTCACCCAGGCGTATGCCGACGCCGACACCTGCGCGCGCTACTTCGAGTTCTACGGGCATGCGATCGAGTCGTACTCCGGGCAGACGATCCCCTTCGACCCGGGGATGCACGCCTACACCCGCCGCGAGCCGTACGGCGTGACGGGGCACATCGTCGCGTGGAACTATCCGCTCCAGCTCATCGGGCGCGCGGCGGCGACCTCGCTCGCCACCGGCAACTGCGCGGTGGCCAAGCCCGCCGACGAGACCCCGCGCACCACCGTGCGGCTCGCCGAGCTCATCGCCCGGGCGGGACTGCCGCACGGCGCCTTCAACGTCGTCACCGGCCTGGGGTCCGAGGCCGGAGCCGCCCTCGCCGCCCACGACGGGGTGGCCCACCTCGGCTTCGTCGGCTCGACCGCGACCGGATCGCTCATCGCCCATGCGGCCGCCGAGCGCGTGGTGCCGACCGTCCTCGAGCTCGGCGGGAAGTCCGCGAACATCGTGTTCGCCGACGCCGACGTCGACGCGGCGATCCCGAGCCTCGTGCGCTCGATCCTGCAGAACGCCGGGCAGACGTGCTCGGCCGGGGCGCGCCTCCTCGTCCACCGCGACGTCCACGCCGAGGTCGTCGACAAGATGGCCGCGGAGTTCGCGCAGGTCACGATCGGCCGCGGGGTCGACGACCCGATGCTCGGCCCGCTCGTGTCCGCCCGGCAGCAGGAGCGGGTGGCCGGGTTCTTCGAGCGGCTGAGCGGCGGCGAGATCGTCACCGGGGGCAGTGCGCCCGAGGGGCTCGGCGAGGACCTGGCCGGCGGAGCCTTCTTCTCCCCGACCATCGTCGACGACGTCGACCCGGCCGCGGAGATCGCCCGCGAGGAGGTGTTCGGCCCCGTCGTCGTCGCGACCGAGTTCACCGACGACGACCAGGCCGTCGCGCTGGCGAACGGCACGGACTACGGCCTCGTGTCGGCGGTGTGGACGAAGGACGTCGGCCGGGCCCACCGGATGGCCGCGGAGATCGAGGCCGGCCAGGTGTTCGTCAACACCTACGGCGCCGGCGGCGGCGTCGAGCTGCCCTTCGGCGGGTTCAAGAAGTCCGGCTACGGCCGGGAGAAGTCGATCGAGGCCTTCGACGAATACACCCAGACGAAGACCGTCGTCATCAAGCTCTGAGGCGGGCCGGGCCCGGCGGGCGGTGTCCGGGACCGCCGCTCCCGGTGAACTAGACTGATGGGCGCACACGACAGCGGCCCGGGGGAGCACATGAAGGACACCATCGACGTCTCGGTGCGGCGGAGTCCGCGGTATTCGGCGTTCATCATCGTCGGCGTCGTCCTCGGCATGACGGTCGGACTCGTCCTCAGCCTGCTGCCCGTCGACACGAGCGCGCTCTCCACGCAGGTGACGCGGGGGTCCGTCGTCTGGATGCTCATGGTCGTCGTCGGGATCGTCGGCGGCTTCCTCGGGGCGATCGTCGCCCTCGTCATCGATCGACGCAGTCTCAAGCGCGCCCGCACCTACCAGGTCGGGGCCGAGTACGAGCAGGCGCGCAGCCGCTCCGCGCGACCGGCCCCGGACGCATCCGCAACCGCCGCCGGTGCGGACCCCGCTCGTGGCGCGGACCCTGCCCCCGCCGGGGATCCCGCCGCCGAGGCGCCCGCCCGGCACCCGGGAACCGGCCCTGTTGCGGGAGCGGACGAGCGGTCCGACATCGCGGACGCCTCGGATCCGGAGTCCGGGCGCGGACCCGCCGGGCCGCGCACTGTGGAAGAATGACGGCGTGGCACGCGCAGATGGACAGCTGACTCACGAGATCGACCCAGGGGACAAGAAGCCGCAGGACGAATGCGGCGTGTTCGGGGTCTGGGCACCGGGCGAGGAGGTGTCCAAACTCGTCTACTACGGCCTCTACGCCCTGCAGCACCGGGGCCAGGAATCCGCCGGCATCGCCGCGAGCAACGGCGAGCAGATCATCGTCTACCGGGACATGGGGCTCGTGTCCCAGGTGTTCGACGAGAACGACCTCGAGACGCTGCCCGGACACATGGCGGTCGGCCACACCCGGTACTCGACCACCGGCTCCTCGACGTGGGAGAACGCGCAGCCGACGCTCGGACCCACCCGCTTCGGCACCGTGGCGCTCGGCCACAACGGCAATCTCACCAACTTCCTCGAGCTCCAGGAGCTCGCCGACACCCGGCAGGAGGAGCGGCAGGAGACGGTCAAGCAGGCGACGCGCAAGAGCAACCGCACGCGCAGCCACCGCGATTCGTCGAACGACACCTCGCTCATCACCGAGCTCCTCGCCTCCGGGGAGGGGGAGAACCTCACCGAGGTCGCTCTCGACCTGTTCCCCCGGCTCGAGGGCGCCTTCAGCCTCGTCTTCATGGACGAGCACACGCTCTACGCCGCCCGCGACCGTCACGGCGTCCGCCCGCTCGCGCTCGGCCGCCTCGAGCGCGGCTGGGTCGTCGCGAGCGAGACCGCGGCGCTCGACATCGTCGGCGCCTCCTTCGTCCGCGCCGTCGAACCCGGTGAGCTCATCGCGATCGACGAGGACGGACTGCGCTCCTACACGTTCGCCGAGCCGGAGCCTGCGCGCTGCGTGTTCGAGTACGTCTACCTCGCACGGCCCGACAGCATCCTCGCCGGCAAGACCGTCCACGCCGCCCGGACGGAGATGGGCCGCGTGCTCGCCCGCGAGTACCCGGTCGACGCCGACATGGTCATCGCGACCCCGGAATCCGGCACCCCGGCAGCGGTCGGCTACGCCGAGGAGTCAGGCATCCCGTTCGGCCAGGGCCTGATGAAGAACGCGTACGTGGGACGGACCTTCATCCAGCCCTCGCAGACGATCCGCCAGCTCGGCATCCGCCTCAAGCTCAACCCGCTGCGCGAGAACATCGAGGGCAAGCGGCTCGTCGTCGTCGACGACTCGATCGTGCGGGGCAACACCCAGCGCGCGCTCGTCCGCATGCTCCGCGAGGCCGGTGCGCGCGAGATCCACATCCGCATCTCCTCCCCGCCGGTGAAATGGCCGTGCTTCTACGGCATCGACTTCGCCACCCGGGCCGAGCTCATCGCGAACGGCCTGTCCACGGACGAGATCTGCCAGTCGCTCGGAGCCGATTCGCTCGGCTACATCTCGCTCGACGGGATGATCTTCGCGACCCAGCAGGAGCGCCGCGAGCTGTGCACCGCGTGCTTCTCCGGCGAGTACCCGATCAGGATCCCGGCGGATGCGACCGCCGTGGAGAGGAGCTGCTGAGATGACGCAGGACGCCACACCCGCCCAGGGCACGACCTATGCCTCCGCCGGCGTCGACGTCGAGGCCGGCGACCGGGCGGTCGAGCTCATGAAGTCCGCGGTGGCGGCCACCCACGGCCCGAACGTCGTCGGGGACTTCGGCGGCTTCGCCGGGCTGTTCGACGTCTCGATGCTCAAAGACTACGAGCGCCCGCAGCTCGCCACCTCGACCGACGGGGTGGGGACCAAGGTCGCGATCGCGCAGGCGCTCGACATCCACCACACCATCGGCTTCGACCTCGTCGGCATGGTCGTCGACGACATCGTCGTGTGCGGCGCGACGCCGCTCATCATGACCGACTACATCGCCTGCGGCCGGGTGGTTCCGGAG
Organism: Brevibacterium ihuae; assembly: GCF_900184225.1. NCBI lineage: Bacteria > Bacillati > Actinomycetota > Actinomycetes > Micrococcales > Brevibacteriaceae > Brevibacterium > Brevibacterium ihuae. Next base: position 1,508,549 of record NZ_FXWZ01000003.1, read on the forward strand.
CGGATCGCCGACATCGTGCGCGGCATCGCCGAGGCGTGCGCCTCGGCCGGGGTCGCGCTCGTCGGCGGCGAGACGGCCGAGCACCCCGGTCTGCTCGGGGTCGACGAGTACGATGTCGCCGGCGCGGCCACCGGGGTCGTCGAGGCGTCCCGCGTCCTCGGCGCCCACCGGGTCGAGGCGGGCGACGTGCTCGTCGGCCTGCCGTCCTCGGGCCTCCATTCCAACGGCTACTCGCTCGTCCGGCGGATCATCGCCGACTCGGGCTGGACCCTCGAGCGCGAGGTGCCGGAGTTCGGTCGGACGCTCGGCGAGGAGATCCTCGTCCCGACCACCGTGTACTCCGGCCCGCTGCTCGGGCTCCTCGCCGCGCAGCCCGAGGCCGTGCACGCGATGTCGCACGTCACCGGCGGCGGGCTGTCGGCGAACGTCGCCCGCGTACTCCCGCAGGGGCTGCTCGCCACGATGCGCCGCTCGACCTGGACGGTGCCGGCGGTGTTCGACGTGCTCGGCGACCTCGGCGGGGTCCCGCGCATCGATCGCGAGCGGACGTGGAACCTCGGCGTCGGCATGGTGCTCGTGGTCGCCCCGGACGCGGTCGACGCCGTGCTCTCAGGCGTCGACGGGGCGTGGGTGCTCGGCGAGGTGAGCGCGGACGACCGGGCTCTCGCAGGGGACGAGTACTACGTGCAGGGGGCCAAGGGGGTCGACGGCGGTGCCGCGATCCTCCGCGACTGAGGCCGGTGCCGTGAATGACGACGGCCCCGCCGCAGGGGCGGGGCCGGAAGCCGGATGCTCGCGTCAGCCGCGGCCGGGATCCTCGTCGTCGATGTCGTTGTACTTGTCGGCGTACTCGGAGTAATCGGGTTCCTCGTCGTAGGCGTCGCCGGAGCCGCCGCCGTCGGATGAGGACGTGGCTCCGAGTTCCTTCTGCAATGCGCTCAGATCGGTGTCCGGGCTGTAGTACTTGAGCTTTCGGGCAACCTTGATCTGCTTCGCCTTAGCGCGGCCGCGACCCACAGGCGTCGACCCCCTCTGTCGTCGGTCCAGGTCGCGGCGGAGCGCGGTCCCGGCATCGTGGTTGTCATCTCTCCCGGGGAATCCTACCCGGTCGGGATAGGATGTGCCATTTCTCGGACACTCATGTGGACAGGCTGAGAGCGGGTGCGCGCGGTCCGACCGGCCCGTTCTCACATAGGGTTGGACCATGGCCTATCAGCGTGATTTCGAGATCCTGCTGCGGGTGTTCGAGCCCCTCGTGGTGCACCCGGAGCTCGCCGACTACCCGGTGTCGGAGAACCGGGAGACGATCGCCGGGCTCGTCGCAGCCGACGCCGACACGCGCCTCATCAGCATCCCGCCGGATCCGGTCGCCGACTCGTACCGGGGGACCCCGATCTTCATGCCCGCGGCCGACGGCGGCGACGAGTTCGACCGGGTGTGTCCGGTGCAGGACGACATCCGGTCCTGGCATGCGCTCGAGGCGCTCGCGGAGAACAGCACGCGCCGCGAGCTCGACCTCGTCGTCCCCAAGGCCGCCCGTCGGCGGGCGGCGGCCCACCGGGTCGAGTGGATGCAGGACGACCCGGACACCCGGGTGTTCACCCGCACCTCGGCCTGGGACGTGTCGCCCGTGTGGTGGCTCGCGCTCGACCCGCAGCGGGACCGGGTCATCAGCGACGACGTCGAGGACGGCGACGAGGAGGGGTTCCGGATCCGGATCCGCACCCCGATCGTCACCGCCTCGGCCCGGGTCGACTGGGCGCTCGAGGTCATCAGGGAGAAGTCGCGGCTGACGAGCGTCGTCGAGTCGACGGAGATGTTCTCCGAGTGGCTCGACGGCTTCGACGTCAACTCGGTCCTCGAGCTCGACATGGGCGGGATGAGCGAGGTGCTGTGGCCGGACACCGGTGCCGAGCTCGTCGCCGACTGGGTCGACAGCCTCGACGCCGACGACGTCGACGGGGCGCGCGCGGCCTTCAACCGGTACACCCGGATGTGGGAGATGCTCGGCCTGTACTCCCGGAGCAGCTAGGAGCGGCGATGGCGAACGCTCCCGGGACGTTCGGCGTCTTCGTCCCCGTCCTCATCGTGCTCGTGGTCATCGTCGTCGTGCTCGGCTTCATGACCGTCATGCGCCGACGGAGCGTGCCGCGCTCGCGGGTACGGTCGACCGCACCCGGCGTCATCGAATCCGCGCTCATCGAGCACAGCTGGAAGCGGTTCGCCCGCACGTGGAACGACGATGATCCGCGGGGCATCCATCTCACGCTCCGGTTCGACGAAGGCGGACGGACCGTGCGGACGACCATGGGCTGGAAGAGCCCGCCGGTGCTGCCCAAGCGGGTGCGCGATCGGATCGTGCGCCGACTGCCTCTCGATCGGAGCACCGGGGTGCAGCTGCCGGACGCGTGGGAGCGGGACGAGGCCGACCGTCGGGCGCGGGCCGGCGGGTACCGGCTCGTGCTCGATCCCGAGATCCCGGTCCTCGTCCACCGCCTCGACGACGGATCGTACACGTGGGAGGAGGACCGGCGGCGGTAGACCGGGTGCGGTCGCGTCCTCGCGGTCATCGTAGCCGGGTCCGCGCTCGCCTCCGGCAGCCGGTTCCGCAGGTGACCTTGCGGTCATAGAGTGGGTGGGACCCGATTCCCCGAGGAAGGACCTCACCATGACGACCGATCCGACCGCTCCCGGCGGGACCCCCGAGCAGATCGAGGCCGAGCAGAGCGCCGCTGAGGAGTTCGCTCCCGAGCGTGAGGAGGAGCTCGCCGCCGACCCCGGTGACGCCGAATCCCCCGAGCCGCTCGACGGCCGTGACGGGCAGCCCGTCGCCGGCAGCTCCGACGAGCCGGAGCTGCTCGACGCCGAGGACCCCCTCACGGATCCGCAGCGGGCCGCAGACGAATCCGGCACCCTCCTCACCGAGACCCCGCTGCCGGAGGACCCGGTCGGCTGACCCCGCCCCTCTCCCAGCGCCCATTGCAAAATCCTGCGGTTCCTGAGAACGGATCCGCAGGATTTCGCAATCTCACCGCCGTGCCGCCGCGGGGCGTCGGAGGGGATAGCCTGGGAAGCGTGACGAACAGTGAGGGCGCCCGCGCCCGCCTCCCGCGGATGCCCGTGCGCCGCGCCCTTGCCCGCTGCTGGTGGAGCGCGACCTCGTATCGCTTCGTCCGCGAGGACCCGCCGGTGACGGGGTCGCGGATCCTCCTCGGTGCCCCGCACACCTCGAACTGGGACTTCGTCCACATGCTCGCGATCGCGTGGGACGCGCGCCTGCGGGTCCGCTGGCTCGGCAAGCAGGAGCTCTTCCGCGGTGTCGGCGGGCCGCTCATGCGGCTGCTCGGCGGGGTGCCGGTGGACCGGTCCAACCCGGCCGGACTCATCGAGGCCGTCATCGAGCGGGCGCGCACCGAGCGCGACTTCTCCCTCGTCGTCACGCCCGAGGGCACGCGCTCCGGCGACGGCTGGCGCAGCGGCTTCTATCGGATCGCGATGGCGACCGGTCTGCCGGTGACGCTCGGATTCATCGATGTGCGCACCCGCACGACGGGACTCGGACCGACGATCCGGCTGAGCGGGGACATGGCGGCCGACATGGACCGGATCCGCGCCTTCTACGCCGACAAGGCCGGGATGAAGCCGGAGCTGCGGACCGAGCCGCGGCTCTCCGGGGAAGGTCGGCCCGCGTCCCTGCCCCCGCACGAGGATGAGCCGACACCGCCGTCGCAACAGCGTTGAGAATGCAGAATCCCGCGGTTCCGTTCTCAGGAACCGCGGGATTCTGCTGTTTCGCTCGGTGGCTCCGACCGGCGTCGATCCGGTGACCTTTCGATTTTCAGTCGAACGCTCTACCAACTGAGCTACAGAGCCGAATGCAGTCCATCGTACCGCACCGAAGAGCGAAGGCCCTTCTGAAACAGAAGAGCCTTCGTGCTCCGCGACCCTGACGGGACTCGAACCCGCGACCTCCGCCGTGACAGGGCGGCGCGCTAACCAACTGCGCCACAGGGCCATATTCATTTGTCGTGCTCTTCGGGGATCCGCCCTATCGTACACGTACCCCCAACGGGATTCGAACCCGTGTCGCCGCCGTGAAAGGGCGGTGTCCTAGGCCACTAGACGATGGGGGCCCAGCTGCCCCGCCGTTCACACGGCGTTTGAACCTCAGTCAGATTACCCCAGACGATTCGCGCTCCGCAAACCGCTGGGCACTGCCGGGGCGTGAGGTGCGTCACCTGGCGGGTCCGAGGCAGGAGGGGTTCGTAGACTGGCAGGATGGAGAGGATCGATGACGCCCGGTTCGACGCGCTCGTCGACGCGGCGATGGCGGATCTCCCGCCGGGGGTCGAGGACTTCATGGACAACGTCGCCCTGTTCGTCCACGACGACCCTCCGCCGGAGACCCCGGATCTGCTCGGCGTCTACGACGGCATCCCGCTGACCGAGCGCGACGGGTCCTGGGGGTTCGTGCCGCCGGACACGATCGTCCTGTTCAAGAATCCGCTCATCGATTTCGCTCGCGACGAGGAGCACCTGGCTGACGAGATCCGGATCACGATCATCCACGAGATCGCCCACCACTACGGCATCGACGACGATCGGCTGCACGAGCTCGGCTGGGGCTGAGGGGCGCAGGAGGCGAGAGGTGCCGGGCGGCCGAGGTGGCGTGCCGCGGGGGCCTCACGCGGGTCCCGGCGGGAACGGATTGGCTCCGACCTCGGCCCGTATCCTAGAGTAGCGGGGTATTCCGACCGCCTCGTTCGACCGAACAGCGCGGTTCGGATGCGCACGACAGCACGAGCACGAGTAGGAGGCAACAGCCACTGATGTCGATTGCGGCCCGCATACACAGCTCGGCGACCCCGGCGCTTCGAGTGCTCAATCTGGCCGGCGTGGAGTACTCGGTGCACGAGTTCGACCACGATCCGGCGGTCCGTCGCTACGGGACGGAGGCGGCCGAGCAGCTCGGCACCGACCCCGCCCGCATCCTCAAGACCCTCATGCTCCTCGTCGACACCGAGCCGGTCGTCGCGCTCCTCCCGGTGTCGGGGCAGCTCGACCTCAAGGCACTCGCTTCCGTGGTCGGCGGCAAGAAGGCGCACCTCGCCGGCATCGCCGAGACCGAGCGCCGCACCGGCTACGTGTCCGGCGGGGTGAGCCCGTTCGGTCAGCGCAGCGCCTCCCCGGTGATCGTCGACCGCACCGCCCACGACTTCGAGACGGTTTTCGTCTCCGCCGGGCGCCGCGGCATGGAGATCGAGCTCCGTCCGGACGACCTCGTCATGCTCACCAACGCCCGCATCGGCAAGATCGCCAACCTCGACTGATTCCCGGCGCGCCTCGGTGCACCCCGCACCGGGAGCTCTCCCGGTGGCGCTACAGGTACTCCGCCTCGCCCACCTCGGGCTCGCATTCCCCTGCGGACACGTCCGCGAGCATCGCCAGGCATGCGTCGACCTCGGCGGCGGGGACCGCGAACCGATGGGTCACCGTCTCCGCCCAATCGCTGTCCGCAACCGTCCACCCGGACTGCTCCGCGAGCCGCTGGGCATGGGCTGCCCGGGCGTAGTCGAGCTCGGCGGTGATCGGCACGACGAGATGGCGCCGCACGGTGTCGAGCTCGGCGAGCGCCTCGGATGCGGCGGCGCCGTAGGCGCGGACCAGACCGCCCGCGCCGAGCTTCGTCCCGCCGAAGTACCGGGTCACCACGGCGACGACGTTCGTCAGCCCGTGACCGGTGACGACTTCGAGGATCGGGGCGCCTGCGGTGCCGGCCGGCTCACCGTCGTCGGAGAACCGCTGGGTGCGCCCGTCGGGGCCGAGGACGAACGCCGTGCAGTGGTGGCGAGCCTTCGGGTGGGTCGTACGCTGCTCCTCGACGATCGCGCGGGCCCGGTCCTCGGTCGCGGCATGGGCGACGCGGGCGATGAAGCGCGAGCGCTTGATCGCGATCTCTGCGGTGTTCTCACCCACCGGCTCCTCGTACCCCTCGTCGTCCATGCCCGCCACTGTAGCCGGGCGGTGGCCTACGATGAGTGCAGGGCCGGTATGCCGCCGGCCGACACTGCCCGACCGGAGCCGCAGCGCGTCTCGCGGAGCCGGGCCGTCCCGCCGAGGAGAGGGTGCTCATGTCCGATTTCACCGATGCCGAACTCGCCGACATCCGCCGCGAGGCCGAGCGCACCTATGAGCTCGACCGCGCGCACGTCTTCCACTCCTGGTCGGCGCAGGCCCAGCTCTCGCCCATGGTCGTGTCCCGTGCGGCCGGTCCCTACGTGTATGACGGCGAGGGCGCGCGCTTCCTCGACTTCTCGTCGCAGCTCGTCAACACGAACATCGGACACCAGCACCCGGCGATCGTCCAGGCGATCAAGGACCAGGCCGACCTCATCTGCACGATCAACCCCGCCCACGGCAACGCCGCCCGGTCCGAGGCCGCCCGCCTCATCACCGAGCTCACCCCGGCCGGCCTCGACCATGTGTTCTTCACCAACGGCGGGGCGGACGCGAACGAGCACGCGGTGCGGATGGCGCGCCTGCACACCGGCAAGCACAAGGTGCTCGCCCGCTACCGGAGCTACCACGGCGCGACGCAGACCGCGATCAACCTCACCGGCGACCCCCGCCGGTTCCCCAACGACCGCGGCGATTCGGGCGTCGTCCACTTCTTCGGGCCGTTCCTCTACCGCAGCGAGTTCGATGCGACGACCGAGGCGGAGGAGACCGAGCGCGCGCTCCGGCACCTCGAGCGGACCATCCAGCTCGAGGGGCCGCAGACGATCGCGGCGATCATTCTCGAATCGATCCCGGGCACCTCGGGGATCATGATCCCCACCCCGGAGTACATGCAGGGCGTCCGGCGCCTGTGCGACGAGTACGGACTCGTGTTCATCACCGATGAGGTGATGTCCGGGTTCGGGCGCGCGGGGAAATGGTTCGCCTTCGAGCACTACGACATCGTGCCCGACATCATCACCTTCGCCAAGGGCGTCAACTCCGGCTACGTCCCGCTCGGCGGGGTCATCATGAACAACGAGATCTACGGCTCCTTCGCGGACCGCCCGTACCCCGGCGGTCTGACGTACTCGGGCCATCCCCTCGCCTGCGCCGCCGCGGTCGCGACGATCACGACGATGCGCGAGGAGAACATGATCGAGAACGCCGCGAAGCTCGGCGCGGAGATCGTGGGCCCGCGGCTCAAGGAGTTCTCGGAGAAGTTCCCGAATGTGGGGGAGACCCGCGGGGTGGGGATGTTCTGGGCGCTCGAGCTCGTGCGCGACAAGGAGACCCGCGAGCCGCTCGCGCCCTACGGCGGCGCCTCGCCCGAGGTCACCGAGATCGTCGGGAAGATCAAGGCCGGGGGCGTCATCCCGTTCAACAACTTCCACCGGCTCCACGTGGTGCCGCCGCTCAACATCTCCGCCGACGAGCTCAACGCCGGCCTCGACGTGTTCGAGCAGGTGCTCTCGGAAGCCGACTACTCCTGATTCGGATTGCGATTTCCGGCGGTTCCGTTCACAGGAGCCGCCGGAAATTGCACTCTCGGGGGTGGAAGCTCCGGGCTGGAACTCCGGGCCGGGTCGCTGGGCCGTGGGGTCGTCCTGCCGTCGGGTCGTCAGCGGTCGAGGTGGCCTGCGACGAGGCGCTCGGCGACCCCGGTGAAGAGCCGGACGCCGGCGCACAGGTCCTCGTCCGTCGTGTACTCGCCCTCGTTGTGGGAGATGCCGTCGACGCTCGGGACGAAGAGCATGACCGAGGGGACGACGTCCTTGACGTTCGTCGAATCGTGGCCGGCGATCGTCATCATCGGCCGGTGGCTGAGCCCGAGCTCGTCGGCCACCTCGCGCGCGAGCTCGACCCCGCGGGGATCGTAGGGGAGCAGCCCCCACGAGTGCGCGGTGTCCTTCTCGATCCGGACGTCGGCGAGCTTCTCGATCTCCGCGATCCGCTCGTGGAGCAGGGCGTCGGCCTGCTCCACGAGCGACTCGTCCGGGGAGCGCATGTCGAGGTGGAGGCGCACCTCGCGGGCGACGACCACCGGGGAGTTCGGCAGGATGACCATCTGCCCCACCGAGGTGTGCATGTCGGGGCCGAACCGGTCGGCGAGCTCGCGGGCGGCGACGACGAGGTGCGAGGCGCCGAGCAGCGCGTCGTGCCGGTCGGAGATCACCGTGGAGCCGGTGTGGGACTGGTCCCCGGTGACGATGAGGTGGTACTTCTGCGCGGCCCATGTCGCTTCGACGAGCCCGATCGTCACCCCCTCCTCGTCGAGGTGCCGGCCCTGCTCGATGTGGATCTCGGCGTAGGCTGCGGCCTCGGGGCCCTCGCCGGTGCCGAGCGAACCGCCCGCTTCGAGCGCCTCGGCGACGCTCACCCCCGCGAGGTCGACGGTCTTGAGGACGGCGTCGGCGTCGAGCTTGCCGGTGTAGACGCCCGACCCCATCATCGAGGGCTGGAACCGGGACCCCTCCTCGTTGAACCAGTTGACGACCGCGATGTTGTGCCGCGGCGTCTCCCCGGTCTCCTCGATCCGGCGCACCACGCGCCAGGCGGCCTGCGCGGCGGCGAGCACCCCGTACGCGCCGTCGAACTTCCCGCCGAGCGGCTGCGAGTCGAGGTGCGAGCCGAGCATGACGTACGGTGCGCCCGGCGTCCAGGTGAAGAGGCCGAACTGGTTCCCGACCCGGTCGAACTCGACGGTGAAGCCGCGCTCGGTGAGCCAGCGCGTGAGCCACGCGCGCTGCTCGACGTCCGGAGCGGTGAGCGCCTCGCGGTCGACGCCTCCGCGGGGCGTCTCCCCGAACCGGGAGAGCTCCCGGAAATCGGCGAGCACCTCGGCATCGAGCTGGTCGGCGGTGAGCTGCGAGTAGGGCATGGCTGACTCCTTCGGATCGGCTGCGGTGACCGGGTGGGACCGGCCGCCGCCGCGGAGCCGACGGGCGACCCCGCGGGCGGCGGCGGACGATCAGGGGCGGCTGGTGCGGATGTCCGGGTCGGTGATGCAGTGGACGATCGCCGGGCCGTCATGGGCGAGGGCCTCGGCGAAGGCCTGGGCGAAGTCCGCGGTGCGCTCGACCCGGACGCCGAATCCGCCGAACGAGCGGGCCCACGCGGCGAAGTCCGGGTTGCCGAGCGTCGTGCCGGAGGGCCGGCCCGGGTACTCGCGCTCCTGGTGGGCGACGATCGTGCCGTAGCGGGAGTTGTCGTTGATGACGATCGTGAGGTTCGCGCCCTCGTTCACCGCGGTGGAGAACTCCTGGCCGTTCATCATGAAGCACCCGTCGCCGGCGATGGAGAACACGGTGCGCTCCGGGTGGACGAGTGCGGCGGCGACGGTGGCCGGGACGCCGAACCCCATCGAGCCGTTGCGCGGTCCCAGGGCCGACGGGAATCGATGGACGGGGAGGAACCGGGCCGCCCAGCCGGTGTGGTTCCCGGCGCCGTAGGCGATGATCGCGTCCGCGGGCAGCTGCTCGGCGATCGACCCGAATGCGAGGTCCATGTCGACGTACTCGCGCTCGCCGTCGCCCGCCGAGCCCTCGGCGGCCTCTGCGGAGTCTGCCGGCGGCCGGGGGACGCGCCAGTTGAGGAACGCCTCCCGGGTCTCCGCGATCCAGGCGGGCGCCTCGGCCCCGGAGCCGGGGGATGCCGAACCCGCCTCGGCTCCGGCGCCCGCCGCGGCGGATTCCGCGACGGCGGCGCCGAACGCCCGGGTCGTCGACACGATGAGCCGGTCGAGCGGCCCGAAGTGACCGCGTGCGCCGGGGTCGCGTGAGATGACGATCGTCGTGTCCGGGGAGCAGCCGAGCTCGTAGGAGTTCGTCATGATGTCGGTGCGGGCGCAGCCGAGGAAGATGTGGAGGTCGGCCGCATCGAAGACCTCGCGGCTCACCGGTGCGGACCCGATCCCCAGCGCCCCGAGGTAGTGCGGGTGTGCGTGGTCGATCCCGTCGTAGGCCCGGAAGTCGGCGAAGATCCCGACGCCGCGGTCGGCCGCCCAGTCGGCGACCGCCGCCGAGGTGTCCGCGTCCCACATCTCGCCCCCGGTGACGAGGACCGGGCGCCGGGCTGCGGCGATCGCTGCGTCGATCGCCGCGAGGTCGGCGGGGCTCGGACCGGGTTCGGGCACCGGGCGCGGGGGGACGACGGCGCCGTCGACCTCGACGAGCTGGGTGTCCTCGGGCAGGCCGACGATCACCGGGCCGGGGCGCCCGGAAGCGGCGGTGTGCATGGCATCGGCGACGATGCGGGCGGCGGAGCCGGGATCGTCGAGCGTGAGGACCTTCTTCGCCGTCGATCCGAACCACCCGGCGAGGTCGAACTCCTGGAACGCCTCGCGGCCGCGCACCTCGGTGGGGACGAGGCCGACGAAGACGACGAGCGGAGTGGCGTCCTGGTAGGCGTTGTGGATGGCGACCATGACGTTCGAGGCGCCCGGTCCGCGGGTGACCATCGCGATGCCCGGTCGGCCGGTGAGACGGCCCTCGGCGACCGCCATGTAGCCGGCGCCGCCCTCCTGCCGGCACACGATGGTGCGGATCGGGGAGTCGTGGAGCCCGTCGAGCACATCGAGGTACGACTCGCCGGGGACGCAGTAGATCCTCTCGACCCCGTGGGCCTCGAGCTCGCGGACGATGAGGTGGCCCGCCGAGCACGGGCCGGTGCCCGCGGTGGCGGGAGCGGTGGAGTCCGTGCCTGCGGAGGGCGAGGGGGCGGGGGCTGCGGGATCGGTGGATGCGGCGTCGACGCTCATGCCCTCACTCTAACCATGAACACGCTTCCAAGGTGAGGGGCGTCACACCCGCGTCTCAGTCCCGCCGGACGAAATCGGCGATCTCGCCGAGGTGGGCGGCGGTGAGGCATTCGCGGGCCGAGGTGCGGATGAGGAGCGCGTCATCGACGGGGAGGGAGGCGGCGAGCTCCGCGCGGTCCGCCTCGGATGCGGGCAGGTGGTCGTCGATCCAGAGCACGCGCCCCGTCTCCCCGTCCGAGCCGCGGGCGTGCTCGGCGAGGTGGTCCCGCACTGCCTGCTCCTTGCCGTGGAAGATCGTCGGCCCGCGGTCCATGACCGGCAGCCACGGGCTCTCCGGCAGCCCGAGCGCCCGGAACAGGAAGGGGGCGTCGTGCTCCCACGACGAGGCGGTGGTCACCGCGACGCCGGGCGACCGGAGGATGTCGGCGAGGCCGGCGATGATCGCCTCGGAGTAGGCGACGGGCACGAAGCGTCCGTCGGCCACCCGCACGTCGCGGGCGGTGAAGTCACGCGGGAACGGCGGGGAGGGCTCGGTGACGAGCACCCCGTCGATGTCGAGGAAGATGTGCACGCCGGTGCTCGCGCTCCCGCTGCCGGAGGCGGGAGCGTCCGCTCCGGTCATCTGCCGGGTGGCCGGATCCACCGGTCAGCGGGTCGGCGAATCGGGGTGGTTCGGCGAGGCGGGGTTCTCCATGATGACGGTGTTGCCGTCCTCATCGGTGATGAGCGTGTCGCCGTGCGCCGCAGCGACCGCGCGGGGGTCGGGATTCGCCTCGACGTAGCCGCCGCGCTTGTCCTCGGCGCGGTCCGCGGGGCCGAGCACGTCCTTGGCCGCCTCGTTGACCTTGTCGAGTCCGGAGTTGCCGCTGCTCTCGGCGGGATCGGTGGTCCTGTGCTGGTCTTTCGACATGTGCGTCTCCCATCGTGGCTGGTGCACCTGAGATCCCAGCCTACTCCACGCACGGCAAGGCGTCCTGCCGGTCGGGGCGCATCGGCCGGGGAGCGGACCGGACCACGGGCAACGAGTCGCACCGGGCCGGGACGTCGGGGCGACCGCGCCCGGCTCACCCCGTGGGGTGGAGCACCCGGTGGAGGAACTCGCGCGTGCGGTCCTGCTGCGGATCGCCGATCACCTGGGCGGCGGGGCCCTCTTCGACGACGACGCCGTCGGCCATGAACACCACCCGGTCGGCGACGTCGCGGGCGAACGCCATCTCGTGGGTGACGACGATCATCGTCATGCCCTCGTCGGCGAGCGAACGCATGACGTTGAGGACGTCGCCCACGAGCTCGGGATCGAGCGCCGAGGTGGGCTCGTCGAACAGCATGACGTCGGGGTCCATCGACAGGGCGCGGGCGATCGCGGCGCGCTGCTGCTGGCCGCCGGACAGCGAGGCCGGAGACGCATCGAGCTTCTCGATGAGACCGACCCGCTCGAGGTTGTGCTCCGCGACGCGGTCGGCCTCGGACTTCGAGCGCTTGAGGACCTTGCGCTGGGCGACGGTGAGGTTCTCCCGGACGCTGAGGTGGGAGAACAGGTTGAAGCTCTGGAACACCATGCCGATCCGCGTGCGGGCGGCGTCGATGTCGATGTCAGGATCGGTCATGCACTGCCCGTCGACGACGATCTCGCCGGCGGTCGGGACTTCGAGGAGGTTGATGCACCGCAGGAGGGTCGACTTGCCGCTGCCGGAGGGGCCGATGATGCAGACGACCTCGCCGCGGTGGATCTCGCCGTTGATGTCGCTGAGGACCTCGTTGTCGCCGAAGGCCTTCTTGAGGTTGGTGATGCGGACGATGGGCTCCCCGGTGCGATCGACCTGTCGGCGGGCCGTCTTCGGGGCGCCGGGGGCAGGGGAGCCGGATGCGGGTGCGCCGGTCGCGGCGGTCGAGCCTGCGGGTTCGCCGGTGGGCGTGCTCATGAGGATTCCTCTCAGGCTCAGCTCTTCGATCCCACGGCGCCGAACTTCCGTTCGAGCACCCGGGACAGGAAGGACAGCGGGATGGTGATGACGAGGTAGCACAGCGCGATGACGATGAACGGCGTCAGGCTCGCGGAGTTGACGATCTCCGCGCGGGCGAGCGCGGCGAGCTCGCGCCCGCCCACGGCCGAGCCGAGGATGTAGGCGAGCGAGGAGTCCTTCGTCAGCAGGATGAGCTCGTTCGTCAGCGGCGGCAGGATGATGCGGAAGGCCTGCGGCAGGACGATCGTCACCATCGCGCGCGAGGACGACATGCCGAGCGAGCGGGCGGCCTCGACCTGGCCCTTGGGCACGGCCTGGATACCGGCGCGGATCGTCTCGGCCATGTACGCGCTCGACACGAGTCCGAGCGCAATCATGATGACGACGAGCTTGCTCAGGCCCATGCCGGGGAACGCGACCGGCAGGCCGAAGCCCATGACGAGGAACACGACGAGGGCGGGCAGCCCGCGGAAGAACTCGATGTAGATCGCGGAGATCCAGCGGTACGGAGCGACCGAGGACAGGCGCATGAGCGCGAGGACGATCGCGAGCGCCAGGCCGAGGGCGAACCCGAGGACGGTGAAGAGGACGGTGTTCTTCAGTGCGACGGTGATGACCTCGGGGAACATGCCCGCGGCGACCTCGAAGTCGAGGAACGTGTCCGCGAGCTGACCCCAGTCGGCGGCGATGATGACGATCGCGAGCACGATGAGGAGGATCGCGTACTGGATGCCGCGGGAGATCTTCGCCTTCTTGCGCTTGCTCATCCCGGGTTTGACGGCCGGTGCGGGCGGGATGCCCGGGGTCGAGGAGCTGCGGGCGTCGACCGCCGAGGTGCTGGTCCCGGATCCCGGGGAACTGTCCTGGGTCACGATTCACCCTTCTCGGTGCGATGGATCCCGCCCGGGTGCGGTTCGTGGCGCGGGACCGGGCGGGGCAGGGCCGTCGCCGATGCCGGGAGCGGGGAAGCGGGCATCGGCGACGGCGGCTGCGGGTCAGTTGGCCGGGGCGGCGCCGAACCACTCCTCGTAGATCGAGTCGTAGGTGCCGTCCTCCTTCGCAGCGCTGACGACCTCATTGACCTTGTCGATGAGCGCGGTGTTGTCCTTCTTCGCGGCGATGCCGTACTCCTCGCCGGTCTCGATGTCGAACTGGACGGCGTAGTCGGGGTTCTCCTTGGCGAAGTCGTAGAGCACGCCGTTGTCGTTGATGACGGCCTCGACGTCGCCGTTCTGGAGGGCCTGGAGCGACAGCGGGAGATCCTCGTAGGTGATGATCTCCGCGTCGGAGAGGTTCTCCTCCGCGTACTGCAGGCCGGTGGTGCCGGTCTGTGCCGCGATCGGCACACCCGCGAGCCCCGCCTCGTCGGCGATGTTCGCATCGGCCTTCGCGACGACGGCCTGGTTGGCGTCGAAGTAGCCCTCGGAGAACTCGATGACCTCGGCGCGCTCCTCGGTGATCGTCATCCCGGCGGCCGCGAGGTCGCACTCGCCGGTGTTGAACGCTGCTCCGGTGGTGATCGTCTCGAAGGGAGTGTTGACGATCTCCTGCTCGACGCCGAGCTCCTCGGCGACGAGATCGACGAGGTCGACGTCGAAGCCGACGACGTCGCCGTCGCGCTCGAACTGGAACGGCTGGTAGGACAGGTGGGTGCAGACCTTGAGCTTCCCCTCCTCGAGGAGAGGGATGCCGCCCTCACCGGTGGCGGCGGGCTCGGATTCCGATCCCCCGCCGCCGCAGGCGGTGAGGGTGAGAGCGAGTGCGGCGGGAAGTGCCAGGGCGGCTGTCAGGCGTCGGTTCACGGTGTCTCCTCGTCGTGTGGGCGGCCGGGCGGCCGGTGCCGATCGTGCGATCGGCGGGTGGCTGTGCGGCCGGTATGGGGAGAAAATACTCCTCCGGACCGTGACCCGCCCCCGCGCGAGGCCGCCTCACGGGAAATCGTGTCCGTTTCGTTGTGACCCGGGTCACTCCGCGGCACCGTGTCCCGTCGGCCGCGCGCCATCGGGTCGGCGCCCCGGGGGCAGGTGATCCCGGCGGCCTCGGTCCGCTCAGGCGGCGTCCTCGGCGCGCTCAGGCGGCGGGGTCGGTGATGAGGCCCTCGGAGACCATCCAGTCGAAGGCGACGTCCGCCGGCTCCTCGCCCTCGACGTCGACGCGGAGGTTGAGCTGGCGCATGACCTCGTTCGTCAGCCGATCGCCGAAGGAGTCGAGGATCTCCTTGTATTCCGGATGGTTGTCGAGGGAGTCGGCGTGGAACGTCGGCGCGGCGTTGTAGGCCGGGAAGAACTGGCGGTCGTCCTCGAGCACGGTGAGTTCGAGGGCATCGATCCGTCCATCGGTGGTGTAGACCTCGCCGAAGTTGCAGTCGCCTTCCGCCGTGGCGGCGTAGATCGCTCCGACGTCGTAGACGCCGATCTGGTCGTCCGGCACGCCCTCGGAGCCGCCGCGCGGCATCTCGTAGTGCTCGAGCATCGGATTCATCCCGTCGACGCGCGAATTGAACTCCGCATCGACGCAGAAGGTGCGGTCCTCGACCGGGAGCTCGGTGATCTGGGACAGCGTCGAGATCCCGCCGAGCGCCTCCCACTGCTCCGGTCCGACGGCGAAGGCGTAGGTGTTGTTCAGCGGCATCGGCGCGCCCCACGTCACCCCGTTCTCGGCATCGATCTCGGACACGGCCTCCCACATCTCCTGCGGGTCGGGGATGCTCTCCTCCTGGCCCAGGTAGGTCAGCCATGCCGTGCCGGTGTATTCGTAGCCGACATCCGCACCGCCGGATTCGATGAGCTGGCGCGAGGGCTGGGAGCCGGGGACGTTCGTCAGGTCGACGACCTCGTAGCCGGCCGCCTCGGCGGCGAGGACCGCGATCTTGCCGAGGATGAGCTGCTCGGTGAACGACTTCGAGGTCACGGTGATCGGGTCGGCGTCCTCGGCACCGGGCACCGGTTCGATGGTGCCGGGCTCCACGGCGGGGACGAACGACGCTGCCGGCTGCAGGCCGCACCCGGTGAGGGCGAGGGCTGCGGCGGCGAGGGCGGCGGAGAGCGGAAGGCGCTTCATGCTCACAGTCCTTTCGGCCGGGCGAAGTACTCGACGACGCGACCCAGCCAGTCGATGACGAGCGCGAGGAGCGCGACGATGAGGGAGCCGGAGACGAGCACGGTCGTGAGGTTGAGGTTGACGCCGGTGGTGATGAGCACCCCGAGCCCGCCGCCGTTGATGAAAGTCGCGAGCGTCGCGGTGCCGACGAGGAGGACGAGCGCGGTGCGGATGCCGGCGAGCATGAGCGGCACGGCGAGCGGCAGCTCCACGCGGAACAGCACTGCGGTCGCACTCATCCCCATGCCGCGACCGGCCTCGATGAGGCTGTCGTCGACCTGGGTGAGTCCGACCATGGTGTTGCGGAGCACGGGCAGCACCGCGTAGAGGACGAGCGAGACGATCGCGGCCCAGAACCCGAAGCCCAGCCAGAACGCGAGGAGCACGATGAGACCGATCGCCGGCGCGGCCTGACCGATGTTCGCCACCGTCATCACCGGTCCGGTGAGGAACCGGAGGGCGGGGCGGGTGAGGAGGATGCCGAGCGGGATCGCGATGGCGAGGACGATGAGCGCCGACACCGCGGTGAGGGCGAGGTGCTCGAGCGTGTAGCCCCACAGGGTCGCGGGGTTGAGGGTGCCGAGCTCGGTCTCCGTGAGATCGGCGGTGACGAGCCAGATGACGAGCGCGGCGAAGACCACGGCGATGCCGAGGATCTGGAAGATCAGCGCGCGACGCTCCCCGGCCCGCTCGACCTCCCGGGCGTTCCGGGGACGCGAGGCCCCCGTCGCGGTGCCCTGAAGCGGTGCTCCCGGTGCGGCGTGCTCCGCGGTGCAGGAGTCGGTGGTGCGGGAGTCGGCGGTGCCCGGCCGGCTCATCACGAGTCGCCCTCGGCCGGAGTCGTGTTCTCTCCGCGGGGGGAGTCCGGGGTCTGCTCCGCCGTGGCGCCGCGCGCCGAGGTGATGGCGTCCATGACGGTCTCCACGCCGATCACCCCGAGGTAGCGGTGCCTGCTGCCGGTGACGATCGCATTGCTCGTCGAGGACACGAGCATGGTGTCGAGCGCGTCGTTGAGGGAGGCGCGGTCGCCGACCACCGGGAGGTCCTCGTCGCGCGCGGCGGGGAACTCGGTGAGCCGCTCGAGCTGGCGCGAGGAGTACCACTGCACGGGACGTTCGCGGTCGTCGAGGATGACGACGGCGTCGTCGGCGGAGCCCGAGCTGCGCAGGGCGGCGAGGGCGGCGGCGGGGCCGTCCGCGACGGGCGAGGTCACCGTCTCGCGCACCTCGGCGTCGGCGACGCGGCTCAGGGTGAGCTGCTTGAGGCCGGCGCCGGAGCCGATGAAGTTCTCGACGAAGTCGTTCGCGGGGTGCTTGAGGATCTGCTCGGGCGAGTCGTACTGGACGAGCTGGCCGCCCTCGGCGAAGATCGCGATCCAGTCGCCGAGCTTGACCGCCTCGTCGAAGTCGTGGGTGACGCAGACGATGGTCTTCTTGAGCTCGGCCTGGATGCTGATGAGCTCGTCCTGCAGGCGCTGCCGGGTGATCGGGTCGACCGCGCCGAACGGCTCGTCCATGAGGAGCACGGGCGGGTCGGCCGCCAGCGCGCGGGCCACGCCGATCCGCTGCTGCTGGCCGCCGGAGAGCTCGCGCGGGTAGCGGTCGCGATAGGTGTCGGGGTCGAGCGAGACGAGCTCGAGGAGCTCGTCGACGCGGGCGGCGATCCGGTCCTTGTCCCAGCCGAGCATCTTCGGCACGATCCCGATGTTCGTCGCCACCGTCATGTGGGGGAAGAGTCCGCCGGCCTGGATGACGTAGCCGATCCGCCGCCGGAGCTTGTCGGCGTCCATCGTCGTGATGTCCTCGTCGTCCATGATGATGCTGCCGGCGGTGGGCTCGATGAGCCGGTTGATCATCTTGAGCGTGGTCGTCTTGCCACAGCCGGAGGGGCCGACGAGCATGACGATGCTGCCGGCCGGGATCTCCATGGTGAGACCCCCGACCGCGGGCTTCGCCTGCCCGGGGTAGGTCTTGGTGATCTCGCGCAGGAAGATCTCTGCGCCCTGGGAGTCGGTCGACGTCGGGGTGCGGTCCGCGGCGGTGTCGGCGGATCCGGTGAGCTGATCAGACACGGATACCTTTCGAGGTGGTCAACCGGCCGATGCCGACGAGGATGAGGTCGAGCACGAGTGCCAGGAGGATGATGCCGATGACGCCGACGACCACCGATTCGAGCGAGTTCGCACCGCCGAGGCGGGACAGCCCGGTGAAGATCAGGCCGCCGAGGCCGGGGCCCAGGGAGTAGGCGGCGATCGCGGCGATGCCCATGACCATCTGCGCGGAGACCCGGATGCCGGCGAGGATGACCGGCCAGGCCACCGGCAGCTCGACGGTGAGGAGGGTGCGCATCCGGCTCATCCCGATGCCGCGCGCGGATTCCACGGTGGCGGACGGGACCGAGGCGAGCCCGACCACGGCGTTGCGGAGGATCGGGAGCGTGGCGAAGAACGTCACGACGATGACAGCAGGGGTGACGCCGTACCCCACGGGGGCGATGAGGAGACCGATGAGGGCGAAGGACGGGATCGTCAGGCCGATCGCGGTGACGGAGTTGGCCACCGACGTCCAGACCCCGGAGCGGTAGACGAGCGCGGCGATGACGATCGAGATGATGGTGGCGAGGATGAGGCACTGGACCACGAGGCTGAAGTGCTGCCAGCTGGCGAACGCGATCTGCGGGAATCGGTCCACCAGGTAATCCCACATCGTCGCTGCCCCTGTCGGTTCGTCGTCGCGTCTGTCCGGTCTCGTGCGCACTTCGCTTCAGTGCTGCTCACACGCTGCGTCGCCGGTCCCGCCCATCCGTGTTCGGGTGAGCGGGACCGGCGGAGCGCGCAGTGCGTCCACGGTAACGGCAGCGCCGCGGCATTCCCAGCCGCTGGGGTGTCCTGGGGAGATCCGTGTCCAAGTCGTGACCTCGGAGTACGGGCGCGGGTGCGCGGTCCCGGACAGCTCGACCGGGGCCTCCGGCCGGTGGCGTCAGCTGAGCATGTCGCGGACGAGCGGGACGACCTTCTCGCCGTAGAGCTCGATGCTGTGCATGATCTTCTCGTGGGCGAGGGGGCCGGTGCTGACCTTGAGATCGAACCGGGTGGCGCCGAGCGACCGCATGCCGGCGGCGATCTTCGCGGCGACCGTCTCCGGCGAGCCGACGGCCATCGAGCCGTGCCGCACCTCGTGCTCGAAGGAGGCCCGCGAGGGGCGGCCCCAGCCGCGTTCGGCGCCGATCCGTTCGACCTGTGCGGTGTAGGGCTCGTAGATCTCCTCCATCGCCTGCTCATCGGTGTCGGCAACGTGGCCGTAGGAGTGGTAGCCCACCGGATTCCCCTCGGTCCCGCCGAGCTCGGCGAGCGCGCGCCGGTAGAGATCGGCGAAGGGGGCGAAGCGGTCGACCGGACCGCCGATGATCGCGAGCATGAGCGGGAGGTCGTAGTGGGCCGCGCGGATCACCGACTGCGGGCTGCCGCCGACCGCGATCCAGGTCTTCAGCTGCCCGCTCTCGATGGGCGGGTAGAGGGTGACATCGGTGAGGTCCTGCGTGTGGGTGCCCTGCCACGTGACCGGCTGCTCGGTGCGGAGCTTCGCGAACAGCGCGAGCTTCTCCTCGAACAGCTCCTCGTAGTCCTCGAGGCGGTAGCCGAACAGCGGGAACGACTCGGTGAAGGACCCACGGCCGAGGATGACCTCCGCGCGGCCCGAGCTCAGGGCGTCGAGCGTGGCGAAGCGCTCGTGGACGCGCACCGGGTCGTCGGAGCTCAGCACGGTGACCGCGGAGCCCAGTCGGATGCGCTCGGTGCGGGCGGCGATCGCGGCGAGCACCATCTCCGGGGCGGAGACGGCGAAGTCGTCGCGGTGGTGCTCGCCGATGCCGATGAAGTCGAGGCCGACCTCATCGGCGCGGACACCCTCCTCGACGACGTTGCGGACGGTCTGGGCGTGGGAGAGGAGCGCACCGTCGGGGCCGGCGGTGACGTCGCCGAAGGTGTCGATGCCGAATTCGTGTGTCATGTCCGGGAGAACCTGGTTGAAGGTGCAATTATTCCGGAATACCCCGCCCCGGGGCCCGGTTGTCCCGGATGTGACCACCGCACCCGCTCCCATCACCATCGGCATCCTCGGCGTCGGCAAGCTCGGCACCGCGCTCGGCCGCCTCGTCCTCGACGCCGGGTACGACCTCGTGCTCGCCGGTCGGCCCGCAGCGCAGGACGATCCGATGCTCGGACTCATCGTGTCGAGCCTGCTCCCCGAGGCGCGCCTCACCGATTTCGCGACGCTCGCCGTCGCGGCCCGGGTGACGATCCTCGCCGTTCCCCGCCCCGCCCTCGCCGAGGTCGACCTCGGCGCCCTGCGCGGGATCGTCGTCGATGCGACGAATGCCTGGGAGGCGACCGACGGCGCGCCCCCGGATGCCGGCGTCGGCGGGTCGGACGTCGGGGGCGGGGGATTCGCGGCACTCGCCGCCGCCCATCCCCATCTGTCGTTCGTCCGGGCGCTCAACCATGCCGCGTACACCGACCTCGGCGCGGACGCGCGGCCCGCCGGGGTGCCGGGGAGGAGGGCGCTCGGCGTCGCCGGCGGAGCGCCTGCGGTCGACGCCATCGCGGGGCTCGTCGATGCGTTCGGCTTCGACCCCGTGGTCCTCGATGCGGAGCAGGCCCATCTCCTCGACGTCGACGGGCCGGTGTTCGGCAGGCGGCTCGAGCGGGCTGAGTTCGAGGCGGCCGTCGGCATCCCCGGCGGTCGAGCGGTCGATGAGCGCACCTCGGGGGGCGGCGACATCGTGAGGGGCGTCCCGTCCGTCTGACGGTCGGGTGCCCTCGGGCCCGCCGCCGCTTCGCTAGGCTCGGACGTGACGCGCGTCTCATCGCTGGGGCGCCCCCGCGCAGACAACGGCCGTGACCGGCCGACCCGAGGAGGACCCATGACCCATACCTTCGACGAAGCGATCGCGCTCACCCCGGACGGCAGCGGTGCGATGACCGCGCACACGCACCCGGCGTGGGCGAACATGGTGGGGCCCTACGGCGGGATCACCGCCGCGGTCGCCCTGCAGGCCGTGCTCGAGCATCCCGAGGTGCAGGGCCGGCCGGCGGCGCTCACGCTCAACTACACCGCGCCGATCGCCGACGGCGAGTACACCGTCCGCGCGGAGCCGGCGCGCACGAACCGGTCGAACCAGCACTGGACGATCACGGCGACGCAGAACGGCGAGGTCACGGTCACCGGCACCGCGCTGTTCGCGCAGATGCGCGAGACCTGGTCCGACACCGAGGCCGAGTTCCCGCAGGTGCCGCCCCCGGCCGAGGTCGCTCCCCGGCCCGGCGGACTGCCGCTGCCGTGGCTCAACCAGTACGAGATGCGGTTCGTCACCGGCGAGATCCCGGAGAGCCCGGAGCACGCGACCGAGGACTCGGTGACGCGGCAGTGGTTCCGCCATGCCGAGCCGCGGGCCTGGGACTTCCCGGGGATCGCCTCGGCGTGCGACGTGTTCTTCCCCCGGGTGTACCTGCGGACGGGGGAGCGGAAGCCTGCGGGAACCGTGAGCTTCACCGCGTACTTCCACGCCGGTGCCGAGGAGCTCGCCGCGCAGGGCGACTACCTGCTCGGGACCGCCCGGGGATCGCGGTTCGGCGAGGGGCTGTTCGACCAGTCCGCGCAGATCTGGGGCGAGTCCGGGGACCTGCTCGCCACCACCCACCAGCTCGTGTACTTCAAGTAGCCGGTCGACGCAGAAGGACGGTGCGACGCCCGAACGGCCGAGGCCCCGCCTGCCGCGATGATCGCGGGGGCGGGGCCTCGTGCGCGGCGGTTCGAACCGGAGTCCGGCCGGAACAGCGCGGCGTCGGAGCGCCGTCTTCTCAGTGCTTGAAGTCCGGCAGATCCTGGCTCATCCGCGGAGCGACGATGCCGGCGAACGCCGTGAACAGCGAGACCGCGACGAGCAGCGCGGCTGCCGGCCACCAGTGGTTGTCCACCGAGGCCACCATCGCGGTCGTGAGCAGCGGGACGAAGCCACTGAGCATGCCCGCGGTGTTCTGCGCGAACGCCACTCCCGTGTAGCGGGTCTTGGCCGGGAACAGGCCGGTGAGCACAGTGCCGGAGGCGGCGTACGGGAAGGACAGCGCGGCGACGGCGATCGTCATCCCGAGGACGACGAGCACGGGGTTGCCGCTGTCGATGAGGAGGAAGGCCGGGAACGCGATGAGCGCGGAGACGATGCCGCCGTATAGCACGACCCTGCTCGCGCCGAACATCCCGCCCAGCCGGCCGCCGATGATGAGCACCGGGATCTCCACGACGGCGGCGATGAGGGTGCCGAGCAGCATCGTCTCGCTCGTCTGGCCGAGGACGTTGACGCCGTACCAGACGACGAAGGTCGTGACGAGGTAGAAGCCGCCCACGCCCAGCAGGGCCGCGGCCATGCCGATGATGATGTGCTTCCACGATTCGCGCAGGGTGGTGCTGATCGGGGCCTTGACGATCTCGTCGGACTCCATGAGCTCCTGGAACACCGGCGACTCGTCGAGCTTCGAGCGGATCCAGATCGCGAGCAGGAGCATGGGGATCGCCGCGAGGAACGGGATCCTCCAGCCGAAGGAGTCGAAGTTCTGCTGCGAGAAGAAGAGGGTGGCGAGGAAGAACCCGCCGGAGGACAGGATGGTGCCGATCGGGGAGCCGATCTGCGGGATCGCGGCATAGCGCGCGCGGTGCTTGAGCGGGGCGTTCTCGACGACGATCGTCATCGCGCCGGCCCACTCGCCGCCGACGAAGAGGCCCTGGACCACGCGGAGGAGCACGAGGAGGATCGGGGCGAAGATGCCGATCGCCGCGTAGGTCGGGAGCATGCCGATGAGGCCGGTGACGATGCCGATGCCGACGATCGTGACCATGAGGGTCTTGCGACGCCCGATCTTGTCGCCCATCCGACCGAAGATCATGCCGCCGATCGGGCGGGCCACGAGTCCGACCCCGAAGGTCGCGAACGAGGCCATCGCGGCCGCGGCGGCGTTCTCGTTGGTGAAGTACTGGACGTTGAAGACGAGGGCGGCGGCCGCGCTGAAGAGGAAGAAGTCGTACCACTCCATCGCGGTGCCGACGAGAGCACCGAGGGTGACCTTGCGCGCTTCGGCCTCGGTGAGCTGCCGGGTGGCACCGGCCTCGAGGTTGGCGGACGTAGTGCGGGGGCCGGACTGCGGTTCGGGGTGCTCATTGCGTCCTCCTGGATCGTGGTGGGAGTCTGGCTCTCTGTCGACAGCCGAGACTACGCCGGAGGACGCGCGCGGATCATTGCCGTCAGGTAACGGGATTCCCGACGGCACCTGCCCCGGTCGACCGCGAGGTCGACCGGGGCAGGTGGACTCGATCCGTCCGGATCAGCTGGGCCGGTGGGGGAGGTAGACCTCTTCGAAGAGCTGCGCGGCGAACGGCGTGAAGTCGAAGTCCTCGACGTCGTACCACTCGTCGAGCGTGCTGAAGTCCCCGCCCTCCTCGTAGCCGAGCTCCTCGGCGACGCCGGACCACTTGTCCGCAGCGTCCTTCATCCGCTGGGAGGCGTCGGAACCGATGAGTCCGTCCTCCTCGACCTGGGCGATGAGCTCGTCGTTCGTCTCCTTGTACTTCTTCTCCGCCTCCGGATCGAGCGGCGTCATCTCGCCGCCGGCCTCGCGGAGCTGCTTGACGCCTGCGGCGTTGCCGTTGGCGATGACCTCGGAGCTCGCGACGAAGCCGGGCTCACCCGCATCGAAGATGATCTGCTGGTAGGCGAGCGGGAGGTTCTGGAAGTTCGATCCGGCGAGCATCGCGCCGGCCCCGCGGCTCGACAGGCTCGACTCCGGCGATGCGTAGGAGACGTTCGGGGCGATCTGGAGGAGACCGGCCTCCTCGGACGGGAGCAGCTGCGCGAGCGTGCAGTCGACGGTGCCGCGCTGGATCGCCTCGAACACCTCGACGTACTCCATCGACACCGGGGTGGCGCCGAGGTTGCTCGCCACGGCCTCGAGCGACACGCTGGGGATGCGGACCTGGCGGCCCTTCCAGTCGTCGAGCGTGGTGCCGGCATCGGAGCAGATCGCGTGGTGGTTGCCCGTGCTCACCACCGGGGTGAGCGGCACGATGCCCTGCTCCTCGTACCCGGCGAGGATCTCCTCGGAGTTCCAGGCCATGTCGATGATCGCGGCGTTGCCCACGAGCTCGCCGACGACGGGGGAGTTCGGCAGCCCCGCCGAGGTGGTGGCGAGCGCGTCGAAGGCCGGATAGGTGGAGGGGTCGTAGATCGGCAGGGCGTAGGAGACGTCGATGCGGCCGTCGGCCAGGGCATCGTCGATCTCCGAGTAGCCCGCGATCGCCTGCGCCCAGATGACCTCGACGGTGATCTTCCCGCCGGAGCGCTCCTCGACGTACTCCTTGAAGTCATGGGCCGACTGGGCGGAGACGGAGTTCGGGCCCTGGGCGCCGGCCTGGTAGACGATGTTCATCGGGTCGAGCTCGGCGAGAGCGGCGTCGACGTCCTCCTGGGACGCCCCGTAGTCGAATCCGGTGCCGCCGCCGGTGCCCCCGCCTCCTCCGCCGCTGCCGGCGGATCCGGCGCAGGCGCTGAGGGCGAGGACGGCTGTCGCTGTGATGGCGGCAGCGGACAGGAATCGGGGAGATCGAACAGTGGTCATGGGGGGTTCCTCCTCGTCGAGGACGCTCGCGTGGCGCGCTGTCGGTCGGGGTCGTGCGTGAGCCCACGGCGTTGTGGCTCAGATCACTTATACCACCGATGGGCCGAATTCTTGAGTCCGACGTCAGATTCGCTTCGTTGCGGCGGGCGTGCAGATGAGCTGCAGAACGGTGGGCGTCAGTGCGGCAGCGCCTCGTGCGAGGGCTGGTGACGGCGCCGGGAGGCCTCGCGCCGGTGCTCCTGGGCGACCTCGCGCACCGAGGACGCGCGGTGCCGGGTGCGGAGCCGGACGTAGATCCAGCGCCCGATGCAGGCGGCGAGCGCCCAGGCGGTCCCGGTCACCGCCCCGGCCAGGACGTCGGTGAGCCAGTGGTGCCCGAGGTAGATGCGCGAGGTGCCCATGAGCACGCTGAACACGGCCAGCCCGGTGAGCGTGAGGACCCGGCCCCGGCGGCTGCGCACATACAGCAGGACGAGATAGGCGAGCACGGTGGCGATGACGAACGTGTTGAGCGTATGACCGCTCGGGAAGCTGGGCGAGTGCTCGAACGGAGGCACTGCTTCGGTGAGCGGGGGACGCGCCCGTCCGGTCATCGTCTTCCCCTGGGTGGTGAGGAAGAGCGACCCGGCGACGGCCACGACCATGAGCACGAGCGGAGTGCGGGTGCGCCACCACCACGTGAGCGCGATGATGGTCGTGCCGGCGAGGATCGGCATCCCGATCGTGCCCCCGAGGTGGGTGAAACCCGTGACCACCGTGTTGAGCCAGTCCGTGCGCTGTGCGAGCATCCAGGCGTGCACCGGGCCGTCGATCCGCTGGGCCTCTCCTCCTGCCTGGACCGCCTCGTAGAGGTCCTCCAGGGCGTCGAGCGAGAGGGCGATGACGAGGAAGACGGCGGCGGCCGGGAGCAGGCCGATGAGGCGGGCGGTGAGCTTCGCGACGCGTCCGGGCGATGCGGTCGGGGCGGTCTCCTCCGGCTGCGCCTGCGAGCCGGGTGCGCGATGATCCATGGTCCCGATTCTCGCTCATGCGCGGACCGGCCCACGCGCTGGGCGCCCGTCGGCCGGATCGTCGGCCCGGGGCCGTTCCACCTGCGAATACGCGGGGGCGTGATGAAAATGTGATGAAAATTGAACGAATTGCGGGTTACTCTGGCGTCAGTTCTGCGGCACTCACTGTCGAGGCGCCCTCAGAGCCGACGCGGGTCCCCGGATCCGCTCGACCGTTCGCACGATCGACGATGGAGTTGAAGTGACCGTGATGAGAACAGCAGGGAGCATGAAGTTCCGGACCACGGGGCGCAGGGCGGTGGTCGGGGGTGCTGCAGGATCGGTGCTGCTCCTCGCCTCGGCGTGCGGCACCGCCGGAAGCGTCGGCGGTGGAGGATCCGCCGGAGAATCGGGAGGCTACGAGTACGGAGCCTCGCAGGACGAGATCAATGAGGCGATCGCCGATCTCGAACCCGTGAACATCGTCTACCAGGTGGGAACGCCCTCGGCGAACTCGACCACTGGAGCACGATCGCTGCAGTTCAAGGACGCGGTCGAGGAGATGTCCAACGGCCAGATCGAGGTCGAGATCGTCTGGAGCATGGCCGTCGCCGGGTATCCCGAGGCGATCGACGCCGTCGTCGACGGCCGCGTGGACGTGAGCTACCACCTCGTGGGGTACGAGCCGCAGCGCTTCCCCGAGGCCACCGCGCTGGCGACCGCGCTGGCGAACGTCGAGTACTCTCCCATGGTCGGTGAGATGGTCGCGCACGGTGTGGCTTCCGAGATCGGGTGGAACAGCGAACCGCTCCTCGACCGCTTCGAGCAGGAGGGTGTCAGGCCGCTGGCCCCCTTCATCGCCAACGGCGCCTACTCCCTCAACTGCAACTCGCAGATCGCCACCGGCGACGACCTCGAGGGACGGCAGATCCGGGCCGGCACCTCGGGCCAGAGCCAGGCGGTCCAGGACTTCGGCGCGGTGCCGACGAGCATGGAGTTCACCGAGGCCTTCGAAGCCATGCAGCGCGGCACCATCGACTGCGACCTCTCGCCCACCGCGGCCAAGGACATCAGCGGCGTGTTCCAGGCGGCTCCGCACCTGAGCTACACCACCGAGGCCAGCTGGCCCCGGTTCCCGGCCGGCTTCTTCGTCGGATCGAGCTTCGACAACCTCCCGGTCGCCTATCAGCAGATTCTCTTCGATTCGGCTGATCTGCTGGTGAGCGGTTCGGCCCAGGGGTACGTCGACTCGAACAAGAACCACGTCGAGGACATCCGGAGCGTGGACGGCACGATCAACGAGTTCGATTCGGCGATGCAGGACGAACTCCGGGAGATCGTCGACAGCCAGACCGAGACGAACATCGCCGACGGCCTGGTGCCGGAGGACATCGTCGAATCGATCGCCGAGCTCGAGGAGAAGTACCGCGGCATCGTCACCGAGCTCGGCTACGAGGACGGCGGCGACATGGAGACCATGGACGAATGGTACGACCCGTCGGCCGACTGGTCGGACTACTCGGATGCGATCTTCGAGGAGGCCGGCGCACTCGACCACCGGCCCGGCGGCTGACACCGCCGGCGACACCCGAGGCGGTCGCACGCGCCGACTGTGCACGTCCGTTCGAGAACATCGTGGATGATTCGAGCGGACGTGCACACTCGGCGCTGGCCGGAACGGGGAGGACACGGTGGGCCCCGTGGGGCTCGAACCCACGACCCGCGGATTAAAAGTCCGCTGCTCTACCAGCTGAGCTAGAGGCCCGAACGGTCGAATCGTCAGGATGGGACCGTTCAGCGCGCGATTGCGCGCGGCACAAGTATAATCCGCGCGGTGGCCGCCTGCCCAATCCCTCACGCCGTCCAGACCCGCCCGATCCGGAGCACGAGCCCGTCTTCGACCGGCCCGGGCTCTCCCGCGCCCTCCCCGCGCGAGTCACTCGGTAGAGTTGCAGAGGCTGCCGGCACCGCTGCGCAGCCTGGACGGACACGGGTGGGCAGGAGGTGCCGGATGGCGAAGAACCGCTCTCGTCCGACCCCGACCGATCCGAGCGGCACCTGGCGCCTCATCGCCGCCCTCGCCTTCGCGAGCACGGGGGCGGCCTTCATGCAGACGCTCGTCGTCCCCATCCAGAACTCCCTGCCCGAGCTGCTCGGCGCACCCCGGTCCGCGACGGCCTGGGTGCTCACCATCTCGCTCGTCGCCGCCGCCGTCACCACCCCGATCTCCGGCCGGCTGGGGGACCTGTTCGGCAAGCGCAGGGTCGCCCTGGCGCTCATCGGTCTCCTCGTCCTCGGCTCGGTCATCGCCGCCCTGTCCTCCGGGCTCGTCGGCGTCCTCGTGGGCCGTGCGCTCCAGGGCGCGAGCATGGGCATCATCGCGGTCTCGATCTCGATCCTCGGCGACCAGCCCGATCCCCGGAAGAACGTCACCGGCATCGCGATAGTCAGCGCCAGCCTGGGTTTCGGCGGCGCGCTCGGACTGCCGCTGAGCGCCTGGATCGTGCAGATCGGGGACTGGAAGCTCCTCTTCTGGGCCACCGCAGCGCTCGGCGTCGTCACCCTGCTCGCCCTCCGCGCCGCCGTGCCCGCCTCCCCGGGAACCCGGCAGCGCGTCGATGTCCTCGGCGCCGTCGGACTCGCTGCCGGCCTGTCGGGCATCCTCGTCGCGATCTCCCAGGGGCCGGTGTGGGGATGGATCTCCGCCCCTACGCTCGGCTTCGGACTCGGCGGCATCGGTGTGCTGTTCGCCTGGGGCGTCTACGAGCTCCGGATCGGTGCCCCGATGGTCGATCTCCGCCTGCTCGCCCACCGTCGGCTGCTCCTCGTCAACGCCGGGACGATCGCCCTCGGGTTCTCGTTCTTCATCTCCCAGGTGGCCTACATGCAGATGCTCCAGCTGCCGGCCGACACCGAGGCGGGCCTCGGGCTGAGCACGTTCGGCGGCAGCCTGGCGCTCGTCCCCAGCGCCCTGACGATGATGGCGCTCGCTCCCGTGTCCGCGCGCCTCATCACCGTCCTCGGCGGCCACCTCGCGACATGTCTGGGGTCGGTGGTGATCGCGCTGTCCTACGCCTACACCCTCCTCTGGCACGATGCGGTGTGGCACATCGTGCTCTCGAGCACCGTCCTGTGCGCCGGCCTCGCCCTGTCCTACGCCGCGATCCCCACGCTCGTCATGGACGAGGTCCCCCGCGAGGCCACCGGATCCGCCAACGGCGTCAACGCGCTCATGCGCAGCGTCGGCACGAGCAGCGGGGCAACGGTCTCCGGCATGGTGCTCGCAGCGACGAGCCGCGAGGTTGCCGGCTCCCAGGTGCCCTCGCTCGACGGATTCCGCGTGAGCTTCGCGCTCGGTCTTGCCGGAGCGCTCGTGTGCGCTGTCCTCGTCTGGGCCGCTCGCCGCTCCCGCTGACCTGCACTCCAGTCCTCAAGTCGAGCCGAGCCTCCGCCGGCTGCCGCGCTGCAGGTCACACGCCGTCGACCTGTCATGTCCGCTCGATCTTCCCATCGAACTGCCATGTCTGCTCGATTCCGGACGGAGAACCGTGCAGGAGCGGCAGGTCGACGGGAAGACCGTGCACGAACGGCAGGTGGACGGGACGACGAGATTGGGCAGACCGAGCAACCTCATCCGCTCTCAGAGACGGACGTCCGGCCGGTAGGTGCGCGGCGCCTCGTCCGCAGCAGGTCCGGTGTCGGCCGAGCCGGTGTGCGCGACGACGTCCTGGTCCTCGGAACGCCGCCCGCCGAAGATCCCGGACCTCCGGCCGCGGCGGTCACCGCGACCGCCGCCCTTCCCGGTCTGCTGCTCGTCGACGACCTCGCCGTCGATGACCTCACCGGATCCGCGCTTCTTCTTGAGCCGAATGATGTTCTTGAGTCCGCCGACGACGGTGGCGTCCTTCTTCGGGGTGCTCACCTGCGGGTCGAGCTCGGGCTCGAAGTTCACCGGGAACGGCCCGAACGCCGTGCGCGCCTGGTCGACGACGGTGAGCGCCATCTTCCGATTCACCACCGCGCCGATCACCGCTCCCACGCCGAAGGGCAGCAGCCGCCCGACGAACGAGCCGCTCGCCCGCGCCGCGTACTTCTTGAGCAGCGCCTTGCGCATGCGACGGGTGAGCGAGTTCATCATCGAGGCGGGGACCTGCTTGGCGACGATCTGGCCCCAGTTCGCCGTCACCGCCGGCCCCGTTCCGCGGGCCTGGCCCGCGAACTTCTTGACGAGATCACGGCCGGAATCGCCGAGCGTGAGGCCCATGACGAGAGCGTTCGCGCGCTCCGGGTCGCGCACCGGCAGGCCGTGGAGCTCGGCGACGGCCTGCGCGTAGAGCGCCGACCCCTCGAGGAATCCCGCGGTCTCCACCGCGGCCACGCCCATCGCCGCGCCGGTGCCGATCCCCGGCACCACTGCGGTGGCGCCGACCGCGGCACCGCCGTCGGTGGTGAGGTTGACGTAGTGGCTGCGGACGATCTCCGCGATGTCCGCCGGTGTCGCATCGGGGTTGCGGCGACGCAGCGATCGGAGGTAGGCGAGGACGGCCGGGCGCTGCACGCTCAGCAGCTTGCGGATGCCGCCCTCGGCCTTGGGATGGAGGGTGCCGTCGTCGTTGATCGCCATGCCGGCGGCCCGGCCGATGCCGGAGTTGACCATCGTGCTCTTCACCATGGGAGTTCCTCTCTCGCACTCGCGCGCCGGGCCGGGTCGGCTCGAATCCGCAAGCGACATTGTGAAGTCGGACACTGCGCATCAGTCTACTTCGCCCCTCCCGGGGTCCCTCGAATCCAACTCCCAGCACCCGTGGGGAGTACGCGGAGCACCGCCGGCCGCCACGGCCGCCGGAGTACACTGGGCGGCGATGTCGACACCAGGGAACGCCCCGCGCCACCACCGCCCCCGCGTCATGCCCGACCTCGATCACCTGCGGCCGCAGCCGGATCCGGCCGCTCGCGCCGAGGCCGCTCACTCGACCGCCGTCCTCCTCGTGGGCAGCAGGGACGGGCAGCGCGACGCGGACGCGACGGCGCGGTTCGTCCGCCTCGCCGACGAGGTCGGCCTCGAGGCCCTCGCCGAGATCTGGTCCCGGGCGCCGGCGGTCTCACTGCCCGGTGCGCTGTGGCGGCTCTATGCGCTCCGCGATTGGATCCGCCGCTCGCCCCGGCAGGCCGCCGACTGGTTCGACGCCGGCCGCCAGGGCCACTCCGTGGCCGAGGTGCTCGCCGGTGTCGAGACCCCGCCCGGGCCGGATGCGGTGGCCCGCGCCGCTGACCGGATCCTCTCCGGGGCGTTCGCGGGGGATCTCGCCATCGCACTCGCCCGCGCCTCGGCGTTCGTCGAGGTCGCCGCGCGCGGCCGCGTCCTCACCGGGGACACCGGCACCGGTGCCGAGCAGTTCGAGAACCTCGCTCGGGATCTCGCTGGAGCCGCTCGCGCGCGCCGGCAGGGCCGCCTCGTCTGAACCCACCGGGCGAGCACACCGCACGCGTCCCCGACGCGGATCTCGCAGGTCGCCCGGGTGCTGCTGGGAGCGGTTCCGGTGGTGATCGCACAGGTCACCCGGGTTCTCGAGCATCAGCGATCCGCCGTTGGGAAACCGGCGCCGGGACTTGTATCCTGCTCACGTGGCCCGCGAGGGTCGCATCGGGTGTCGGATCGCTGAAGCCCCGGGCTCCAACATCAGCCGCTTCGAGCGGCCTACCGCCGAGAGGCGCTCTCGGTCCGGCACCCGCCCTCCAGCAGCACCGAACGAGGAGAACCGCGTGAGACTGCGCCGGGTTCCACGCGAATCACAGTTCTACGACCTGTTCATCGAGCTCGCCGCTCACCTCCAGGACGGCACCCTCGTCCTCGCCGAGCTCTCCGGGATCCCGGTCGACGAGCGGCGGGCGGCCGCCCGCCGGATGCAGGAGATCTGCGACTCCGCCGACGAATCGGCCGGGGCCGTGCTCCGCCGGCTCCGCGAGAACTACGTCACCCCGCTCGACCGCCAGGATCTCTTCCTTCTCTCCGACACCCTCCGCGAGACGTGCCACGCGCTCGATGCGGTGGGCTTCGCGATGACCTCCTCGGCGTTCGACGAGCTCCCGGTCGGCGCACTCGAGATGCTCGCGCTGCTCTCCACCCAGGCGGACCAGACGCTGCGGATGACCCAGCGGCTGCGCGGCAAGACCGATCACTGGGAGTACGTCGAGTCGATCGACCGGCTCGTCCATCGCGCGGTCGGGCTCCAGCAGAAGGTGTCCGACGCGGTGCCCGCATCCCGCCGCGGACTGACGTACGCGACGGCCGTCATGCAGCTGTCCACCGCCTTCGTCCACGCGTCCCGGTCATTCAAGGAGATCTCGCGGGTGATCGCCACGATCGCCGTCAAGGAGTCCTGAGGTGGAGCTCCTCTTCGCAGCGATCGTCCTCGTCATCGTGGCGTTCGCGTTCATGAACGGCTTCCACGACGCGGCGATCACCGTCGGCAATGCGGTCGTCCACCGCGCGCTCACACCGCGCCTCGCACTCGCGCTCGCCGCAGTCTTCAACTTCATCGGAGCCCTGCTCGGGCAGAGCATCGCGGAGGTCGTTGTCGCGAACATCGTCGATTTCCCTCCCGATCACGTCGACATCCTCCTCATCGTGCTCGCCGGCGTGCTCGGCGGCCTCGTCTGGAACATCGCCACCTACCTGTTCGCACTGCCGGTGTCCTCGACCCACTGCCTGTTCGGCGGGCTCATCGGCGCAGGGCTCGTGTTCGGCGCCACCTCGTCCGGACGTGAGCTCTTCGTCTCGGTGCTCGCCCCCCTCATCCTCACCCCGCTCGTCGCCTTCCTCCTGAGCTTCCTGCTCATGGGCGTGGTCAGCGCGGTCGTCGGCGCGACGGCGATGAAGCCGCTGTTCCGGCGCAGCCGGATGGTCTCGAGCGTCCTCACCGGTGCCCTGTCGCTCGCGCACGGGATCCAGGACGCGCAGAAGTCCGCGGCGATCATGATGGTCGCGGTCCTCGCGTATACCACGACGGAGCCCGTGGTGCTCGACGCGTTCTCCATCGACTGGCCGGTGCGCATCACCATCGCGTGCGCGCTCGCCCTCGGCACCCTGCTCAGCGGCTGGCGGGTGGCGCGCACCCTCAGCGTGCGCATGGTCCAACTCGATCCGGTGAAGTCCGCGGTCTCGGACTTCACCTCAACCTCGTTCATGTTCATCGCCGCACTCCTCCTCCGGGTGCCGGTGTCGATGAGCTTCCTCGTCGTCGCGGCGAATCTCGGCACCCAGTTCGAGGATCGGCGGGCCGGGGGGCGGATGCGCTATCTCGTCCCGGTGCTGGGCTCGTGGCTGCTGAGCCTGCCCGCCGCAGCCGTCCTCGCCGCGCTCCTCGCCCTCGTCCTCCTGCCCGCGCGCTGAGGCGCACGGCCGCCTCGGCCCCGGCCGGCCCTCACATCCGGTGCCGACCCTCCCAGCGGCCACGACGACGAAAAACCCGCGTTTCCTGCTGCGGCACGCGAAATCTGTACAGGAATCGCGTGCCACCGCAGGAAACGCGGGTCACTCGTGTGAAGCGGACCGTTGGGCCGCGGGCGCACCCACGGACCGCAGGACCCGGACGGCCCGGTCAGCCGAAGCGGCCGGAGATGTAGTTCTGGGTCTCCTCGTTCGCCGGGTTGGAGAAGATCGTGCTCGTATCGTCATACTCGATGAGCTTGCCGGGCTTGCCGGTGCCGGCGATGTTGAAGAACGCGGTCTTGTCGGCCACGCGCGCCGCCTGCTGCATGTTGTGCGTGACGATGACGACCGTGTACTCCTCCTTGAGCTCGTTGATGAGGTCCTCGATCGCGAGCGTGGAGATCGGGTCGAGGGCCGAGCACGGCTCGTCCATGAGGATGACATCGGGGGAGACGGCGATCGTGCGGGCGATGCACAGGCGCTGCTGCTGGCCGCCGGACAGCCCGGATCCCGGGCGGTCGAGGCGGTCCTTGACCTCCTCCCAGAGGTTCGATCCGCGCAGGGAGCGCTCGACGATGTCGTCGGCCTCCGAGCGCGACATCCGCGAGCCGTTGAGCTTGTGGCCGGCGAGGATGTTGTCCCGGATCGACATCGTGGGGAAGGGGTTGGGCCGCTGGAACACCATGCCGACCATGGCCCGGACGTTGACCGGGTCGACGCCCGGAGCGTAGATGTCGTCGCCGTCGAGCATGAGCTGGCCCTTGGCGTAGGCGCCGGGGATGACCTCGTGCATCCGGTTGATCGTGCGGAGGAACGTCGTCTTGCCGCAGCCGGACGGGCCGATGAAGGCGGTCACCGAACGCGGCTCGATGCTGATGTTGACGTCTTCCACCGCGAGGAACTTGTCGTAGTAGACGTTGAGGTTGGTGGCGTCGATGCGCTTGGACATGAGTTCTCTTCCTGCTGTGTGCTTCGGGCTGCGGCTCAGCGGCCGGAGTTCTTGGGGGCGAAGGCCTTCGCGATGACGCGCGCGATGAGGTTGAGCAGCATCACGATGATGATGAGCACGAGGGCTGCCGCCCAGGCGCGCAGCGTCGAGGGCTCGGGAGCCGCCGGCGCGGTCGGGTTGACGAGCTGGCGGTAGATGTACACCGGCAGCGCCGTCATCCAGCCGGAGAGCACGTTCCAGTTGACCGTCGCCGCGTAGCCGGCGGTGACGAGGATCGGAGCGGTCTCACCGGTGACGCGGGCGATCGCGAGCGTCACGCCCGAGGCGATGCCGGACATCGCGGTGGGGAGGACGACCTTGAGGATCGTCCGCCACTTGCGGACGCCGAGCGCGTAGGACGCCTCGCGCAGCTCGTTGGGGACGACGCGGAGCATCTCCTCGGTGGAGCGCACGACGACCGGGATCATGAGCACCGACAGCGCGATCGCGGCGGTGAGGCCCATCTTGACCATCTGCATCTGGCTGGGTCCTTCGCCGAGGATCGTCGTGATGACGAGCTGGACGGCCGCGAAGGCGAACAGGCCGGCGACGATCGACGGAATGCCGGTCATGACGTCGACGAAGAACGTGATCGCGCGGGAGAACCAGCCTCCGCGGGAGTACTCGACGAGGTAGATCGAGGCCATGAGCCCGATCGGCACCGAGATCAGGGTGGCGATGGCGGTGATCGCAAGGGTGCCGACGAGTCCGTGGAGGAAGCCGCCCATGAGCGGTGCGCCCTCGTCACGGGTCGCCTGGTCGGTCGCGCCGGTGACCCCGGACATGTCGTCCCACAGGAGGTGCGGGTTGGCGAGCAGCGTGGGAAGGCCCTCGGCGACGACCGTCCAGATCACCGACACGAGCGGGAGGAGGGCGATGAGGAAGGCGCCCCACACGAGGTTCTTCCACAGGCCGTCGGTCGCCCGGCGCCGGTTCTCGACGACGAGGGTGGTGACGTACATGCCGATGACGTAGAGCACGGCGGTGAGGACGACGAAGCCGGTCCAGTTGAATCCGCCGCTGAGCACGAACGTCACGGCGGCGGCGAGGACGAGCGCGCCGATGAGCACGGCGATCCAGGTCCACGACGGCTTCTGGCCGGCGGTGAGGGAGTTCTTCTTGGCGACCCGTGCCCGCGAGTCGTGTGCGGCGGTGTCGGTCGTGGTCTTCATCAGTTGGCTCCCGAGAATTCCTTGTGGCGGCTGACGATCCAGCGCGCGACCATGTTCACCGCGAGGGTGATGATGAACAGCATGAGGCCGGCGGCGATGAGCTCGGACTGCCGCATGCCGAACGCCTCGGGGAAGTTGAGTGCGATCTCCGACGGGATCGTCGCATTGCGTCCCGAGGTGATGAGGCTCAGCGAGAACACGCCGGGGGAGAGGACAAGGGTGACGGCCATCGTCTCGCCGAGGGCGCGGCCGAGGCCGAGCATGACCGAGGAGATGATGCCGGCGCGGGCGAACGGGAAGACGGTCATCGTGATCATCTCCCAGCGCGTCGCGCCGAGCGCGAGAGCCGCCTCCTCGTGGAGCTTCGGGGTCTGGATGAAGATCTCCCGGCACAGCGAGGTGATGATCGGCAGGATCATCACCGCGAGCACCACGCCCGAGGTCAGCAGCGTGCGCCCGGTCGTCGAGGGGTTTCCCGCGAAGAACGGGATGAACCCGAGGTTGTTGTGGAGCCACCCGTAGATCGGCACCATGCTCGAGGCGAGGAAGGTCATGCCCCACGCGCCGTAGACCACCGAGGGGATCGCGGCGAGGAGGTCGACGATGTACCCCACCGGGGTAGCGATCTTCCGCGGCGCGTAGTGCGAGATGTAGAGCGCGATCCCGACGGCCACCGGGGTGGCGAGCAGGAGCGCGATGACCGAGGCGATGATGGTGCCCGCCATGAGCGGCCACACGTACTGCCAGAAGGTGTCCGCGCTCTCGATCGAGTCGTGGGTGGAGAACACCTCGGGCCACAGCGCCGGGAGCGCCTCGACGACGAGGAAGATGGCGACGAACGCCAGGACCAGGAGGATGATGACGCCGGCGGCGAGCGCGGTGTTGGAGAAGACCTTGTCCCCGGCCGCGCCTCCGCGGGATTTCGTCAGAGCCGGACTCTTCTTCGGCTCGGTGGCTGTGGTTTCGGTCACGATGACTTCCTCGGTATGCCCGGATGCGGTGGCCGCTCGCCGGGTATGTGGTTCGATCGATTGCGGCTCCCGCGTCACGATGCGGCCACCGGGTCGTGGAGTGGTAACCCGATGGCCGCATCGTCAGCGATCGCCGCAGGTGATGGGCATGATCAGCCCTGGGTGCCGATGGCCTCGATCTTCTCGAGTGCGGCGTCGCGGGTGGCGTCCGAGATCGGTGCGGATCCGGCAGCGCCCTCAGCGGTCGACTGTCCATCCTCGGAGACCACGTAGTTCGCGAAGGCCTTCACCTGATCGGCGGTCTCCTGGTTCTGGTACTGGTTGCAGTAGATGTGGTACGACACGAGGACGATCGGGTAGACGCCGGCCTCCTCGGTGTCGCGCTCGAGCTCGACCGAGCCGTCATCGTTCTGCGTCGCCTTCTCGACCGCCTGGGCGGCGGCATCGGCGGAGTACTCGATGTACTCCTCGCCCACGCCGACGGCCACGGTGCCGAGCTCGCCGACCTGCGAGGCGTCGGCGTAGGTGATAGCACCCTCGGTCGACTGGGTGAGCGACACGACGCCGGAGGTCTGCTGCGCGGACTCCGCGGCGATGTCGGACGGCCAGGCCTCGACGACGTCGTGGGTCCAGGCGTCCGGGGCCGCGGCGGCGAGGTACTCGGTGAAGTTCTCGGTGGTGCCCGAGTCGTCGGCACGGTGGACGACGGTGATGTCGAGGTCGGGGAGCTCGACGCCCTCGTTCTGGGAGGCGATCGCCTCGTCGTTCCACTTGCTGATCTCGCCGGTGAAGACCTTCGCGATGGTGTCGGCGTCCATCTTCACGGCCTCGGAGACCTCGGGCAGGTTGTAGGCCACGGCGACGGGGGAGATGTAGGCCGGGACGTGGAAGATGCCCTCGGGACCGCAGACGGACTCGGCCTGGCTCTTCTCGTCGTCGTCCATCGCGGCGTCGGAACCGGCGAAGGAGTACTGGCCGTTGAGGAAGCCCTCACGGCCCGAGCCGGAGCCGACCGGGTCGTACTGGACGGTGAGGTCGGGGAACTCGCCGGTGATGCCATCGGTCCACGCGGTCATCGCGGCTTCCTGCGAGGAGGCGCCGCCGCCGATGAGGTTGCCCGAGACCTGGGTCTCGCCGCCGCCTTCGCCGCCTCCGCTCTCGGAGCCGCCGTTCGAGCCGCCGCCACCGCAGGCGGAGAGGGTGAGTGCGCCAGCGGCGAAGAGGGCCGCGGCAGGAGCAAAACGCGTGAGCTTCACGTGGATGCCTTTCGATGGGTGCTGAGTCCGGGGCGCTGCCCCGCGTACAGCCATCACGCTAAGAGCGGCGTGTGTATTCAAGACCGTTGCAAGGTGAACGGATGGTGAACTGGCTTCGAAATCACCCGACAGCTCATGGGATCTGGGTCACACTGTGCGGTCGGCGTCGCCCTCTCCTCAGGCGTCGATCGGCCGGTAGCGCTCGAACTCGACGATCCGCGGCACCGGTCCGGGTCGGACGTAGGCGACGAGGATCTCCCCGGGGTTCATGTACGGGTCCTTCTTCGGCAGCCGCTCGGCCAGCCCGGCCGGTGCGTGGTCGGCGAGCACGGCGAGCACGGTCGGCAGCACCGGGCGGTGCGTGCAGATCACCGTCGGCTTGCCCTTCTCGAGGATCGCGACGAGCGCCTTCGCGGTCTTCTTCGGGTTCGCAGCGTTCGCCTTCTCGCTCAGCGGCGCCACGGTCTTGATGCTCCTGCCGACGGCCGCGGAGTACGGCTTGAGGGTCGCCACGCAGCGCTTCCACGGGCTCGACACGACCCTCTTGATCCGCCAGGCGGCGAGCAGTCCGGTGAGCGCCATCGACTGCCGGGTGCCGAGCGCGAGGAGCGGACGCACGTGCTCGGTCTCGTGCCATTTCGAGCGCGGGAACGCCTTGCCGTGGCGCACGATGATGAGCGCCCAGGCGCGCAGCGCACCGGTCCGGTGGGCGTGCTCGAGCCGATCGAGCTGCTCGCGGTCGGCGAACCGGCTGAGCTTCGCGCGCGCCGTGCCGACCGGGAACCACTCCGCGCGGTCGATCTCCTTGGGGTCGTCCGGCTTCGCGGGCTTGTCGCTCGTCACCTCGGCGGCCCAGTAGCTCACGTGCTTGGTAAGTCGCCGGCCGACGGTGTACCGGGCCGAGGGCATGGGCAGCCCGAGGTGGATGTCGAAGCCGGTCTCCTCGGCCACCTCGCGCACGGCGCACTCCGGCAGGGTCTCGCCCTTGTCGACCTTGCCCTTGGGCCATGACCAGTCGTCGTAGCGGGGCCGGTGGACGAGGAGCACCTCGAGGCCGGAGCGGCCCTCCCGCCAGCACACGGCCCCTGCGGCGAGCACATCCGCCTGGAGCCGGGCGGACTCCTCGGCGTTGGTGACGGCGGTGGGGCTCACTGCGGATCCACCGTCCGGCGTCGGTGGTGGCGGCGGATGAGCTCGGACTGGTAGTCGGCGAGCGGCTCGCCCTCGGGGCCGCGCGAGTGACGGGTCCAGATCCCGGCCGGGCCGAGGTGGAAGCTCGAGGTCGTCGGCGCGAACGCGAGATCGAACAGCCCGTCGACCTCGGCGATGTGCTCGGCGTCGCCCAGGCGGACGAGGGCCTCGACCCGGCGGTCGAGATTGCGGTGCATGAGGTCGGCCGACCCGATGTAGGCGACCGTGCGCTCACCGGTGCCGAACACGAAGATCCGCGAGTGCTCGAGATAGCGGCCGAGGATCGATCGCACGGTGATGTTCTCGCTCAGTCCCGGGATGCCCGGACGGATCGCGCAGATCCCGCGCACGAAGAGCTCGATCCGCACGCCGGCGCGCGAAGCGAGGTAGAGCGCGTCGATGATCGGCTCGTCGACGATCGAGTTGACCTTGATCCGGATCCGCGCCTCGTGCCCGGCGCGCGCGTGCTCGATCTCGGCCTCGATGAGCTCGAGGAGACCGGTTCGCACCCGGTTGGGCGCGACGAGGAGGCGGGAGTAGTCGGCGTGCGGGGCGTAGCCCGAGAGCTGGTTGAACAGCTTGGTGAGGTCCTGGCCGACCTCGGGATCGCGGGTGAGGAGGCCGAAGTCCTCGTAGCCGCGAGCGGTCTTCGGGTGGTAGTTGCCGGTGCCGACGTGGCAGTAGCGGACGAGGCCGGTGTTCTCCTGCCGGATGACGAGGCACAGCTTGGCGTGGGTCTTGAGCCCGACGATGCCGTACACGACGTGCACCCCGGCGCGCTCGAGCTTGCGGGCCCACGTGATGTTGGCCTCCTCGTCGAACCGCGCCTTGATCTCGACGACCGCGAGCACCTGCTTGCCCGCCTGCGCCGCGTCGACGAGGGCGTCGATGATCGGGGAGTCGCCCGAGGTGCGGTAGAGGGTCTGCTTGATCGCGAGGACCGTGGGGTCGGCGGCGGCCTGCTCGAGGAAGGCCTGGACGCTCGTGGAGAACGAGTCGTAGGGGTGGTGGAGGAGGATGTCGCGCTCGGCCACCGCCTCGAAGATGTCGACCTGCTCGGAGCTCTCGGTCTGCGACAGGTACCGGTTCATCGCCGGCACCGCCTTGGGGAAGTGGAGGTCGTCGCGGTTGAGGTCGGTGATCTCGCTCAGGCCGCGGAGGTCGAGCGGGGTCGGCAGCTCGTAGATCTCCGATTCGTCGATCCCGAGCTCGCGGGTGAGGATCTGGCGCACCCGGGGATGGAGGTCCTCGGTGACCTCGAGCCGCACCGCCGGGCCGAACCGGCGCCGCAGCAGCTCCTTCTCGAGCGCTTTGAGGAGGTTCTCCGCATCGTCCTCCTCGACCTCGACGTCCTCGTTGCGGGTGACCCGGAAGAGCGAGTGGTCGACGATCTCCATGCCCTCGAACAGCCGGTCGAGGTGGGCGGCGATGATCTCCTCGAGCGCGATGAACCGGGCCGGGAACTCGGGGCTCACCTGCCGGGTCTCGGCGGATTCGGCGACGTTGATGAAGCGGGGGAGGACCTGGGGGACCTTGACCCGGGCGAACAGGTCCGCCCCCGTGCTCGGGTGGCGGAGGAGCACGCCGAGGTTGAGCGACAGCCCTGAGATGTAGGGGAACGGGTGTGCGGGGTCGACGGCGAGCGGGGTGAGCACCGGGAACACGTGGGACTCGAAGTACTCGTCGACCTTCGTCCGCTCCTCCGGGGTGAGGTCGGCCATCGAGACCGAGAAGATCCCCTCCGCATCGAGGCGCGGACCGATGTCGGTCTTGAGGAGTTCCGAATGGCGCTCCATGAGGGTGTGCGCGTGCTTGCCGAGCGAGCGCATGACCGCCCGCGGCTGTGCACCGGTGATCGAGGGCACCGCGAGACCGGTGGCGATCCGGCGCTTGAGGCCGGCGACCCGGACCATGAAGAACTCGTCGAGGTTCGAGGCGAAGATGCTGAGGAAGTTCGCGCGCTCGAGCAGCGGGATCGAGGTGTCGGCGGCGAGCTCGAGAACGCGCTCGTTGAACGCCAGCCAGCTCAGCTCGCGGTCGAGGAACCGGTCGGGCGGGGAAGGGAGCTCGTGATCGAGCCCGAAGGCCGCGACGTCGTACATTCAGTTCTCCTCGGCGGTGCCCGGCGGGGCGTAGCTCACATGGACGATCGTATGGGTGAAGCCGAGCGACTCGTAGAGCCGCCGGGCGGGCACGTTGTCGCTCTCGACGTAGAGCTCGACGACCTCGGCCCCGATCCCGCGCAGATGGTGCATGCCGGCCACGGTGAGGGCGCGGCCGACCCCGGCGGCGTGCACGGCCGGATCGACGCCGATGACGTAGACCTCCCCGGTGACTGCGCCGGACGGGTGGTCCCGGTGGAGCTTGGTGTGGTGGAAGCCGATGACGGCGTTGGCGCGCTCGGCGATGAGGACGTCGGCCGGATCGAATCCGGGCGCGTCGACGATGGCGGC
Organism: Brevibacterium ihuae; assembly: GCF_900184225.1. Classification (NCBI taxonomy): domain Bacteria; kingdom Bacillati; phylum Actinomycetota; class Actinomycetes; order Micrococcales; family Brevibacteriaceae; genus Brevibacterium; species Brevibacterium ihuae. Next base: position 1,549,482 of record NZ_FXWZ01000003.1, read on the forward strand.
GATGTCGGAGCGGGCCTGTCCGCCCTGTTCGGGGTGCCAGTCGAAGGCGGCGTTGTTGACCTGGAGCCAGCCGTCCTCGTCGCCGGGGGCGAAGGGCCGGATCGTCGTGTCCTCCGGCGTCCGGGGCTCCGGCAGCGTGAGGCGGTCGAGCGGATCGGTGTGGAGCTGGAGGAGCTCGCGCTCGCGCTCGTACCCGAGGGCGGCAGCGAGGTGGGCGGCCGCGGGATGGTCGCCGTGCGACCAGAACCAGGCGCCGGCGCCCGCCGCGGTGAGCTCGTCGTGCATGGCGCGCACGAGCTCACCGCCGAGTCCTGTGCCGCGGGAATCCGGGGCGACGACCGCCTCGGCGGCCCAGCGGGCGCCCTGCTCTGCGGCGACGCCGAACCCGAGGAGCTCGTCGCCGGTGTCCGCGGTCCACATCCGGGTTCCTTCGGCGGATTCCCCGAGTGCGGCGAGCAGCCCGTCGGAGATCGGCAGCAGTCCGTCGGCGCGGGTGGCCGCGTCGAGGAGGGCGGGCAGCTGCGCCGGGACGTGGTCGACGGTCTGGATCTCAGGCGCTGACATCGATGTTCTCCTTGTTCTGCGCCGGGCGGATCCGGTCCGGGCCGGCCGCGGCAGGGGCGGTGCGACCGGACGGCTGGGCGGAGTTCGCGAGGACCGGGTCGGGGACCGCGACGGGACTGAAGCGGTAGCCGACGTTGCGCACCGTGTGGATCGCGGATTCGAGCTCGGAGCCGAGCTTCGCCCGCAGTCGGCGGATGTGGACGTCGACCGTGCGGGTGCCCCCGTAGTAGTCGTAGCCCCACACGTCCTGGAGGAGCTGGGCGCGGGTGAAGACCCGGTCGGGGTGCTGGGCGAGGAACTTGAGGAGCTCGAACTCCTTGTACGTCAGGTCGATCGGACGCCCCGCGACAGAGGCGGTGTAGCTGCCCTCGTCGATGACGAGAGCGCCCGCGACCACGGGGGGATCGACCGACTCCCGCGCCACGGCGCGGGTCTCCGCGAGCCGCAGGCGTGCATCGATCTCCGCCGGGCCGGCGGTGGACAGGATGATGTCGGCGGCGTTCCAGCTCGGGTTCGCGGCTGCGAGACCGCCCTCGGTGAGGACGATGATGAGCGGCAGGTCGATGCCCACGGTGGACAGTCGGGAGGCCATGGTCGGAGCGAGGCCGAGGTCGGTCGTCGCATCGAGGACCGCGACGTCGGCCGGCGGGGCGGCGAGCAGGTCGGAGTGGTCCGGGCGCACCGCGTGCACGGTGTGCGGCAGATACCCGAGAGCAGTGAGCGACGGGGGTCCGGTGACGGCGGAGCCGTGGGCGATGTGGAGTATGCGCATTGCCGTCCTAACCCCCTGCGTCGATCCTCGTCTGACTGCTCGCGAGTATACCGGGAGGCCGGGTGCGCGCTCGGGCGGCGGGGTGCCCATCGGGGGGTTCTGCGGCGGACCTGCGCCCGACCCGGCTCGCGGTGCGCCGAATACCGTCGATGCGCGGCGTTTGGCAGGATGGGGGGATGACGCGTTGGATCCGGATCGTCGTCGCCCTGTGCCTGGCGGCCGCCCTCGGCGTCTCCGTGTACTTCGGCCTCGTGCCCTTCGCGCTCGCCTGCGGCCTCGTCGTCGCGGCCCTCGCCTACGGCTGGCCTCGCCTCACCGACTCGCCCCAGCCGCGCGCCACGACGACGATGCTCTTCGTGCTCGGTCTCATCGGCCTGGCCACCGTCTGGATCGCCCCCACGGCCCCGTTCCTCGATTGGCTCCCGCTCGTCGCCGGCGTGGGCCTGCTCTGGGCCTTCGTGCAGAACCTCGTGCGCGGGATCGGCGCCTCGCACGCTGTCGTCAACGTCTCCGCCCAGGTCGCCGGGCTCGTCATCATCCTGTCCGTGGCGAGCTGGGTGGGTGCCGTGCAGGTGCCGGGCGACAAGGAGGCGGTGATCGTCGCCCTCGTCGCGATCATCCTCGCCCAGGCGGCGACGGTGGTGCCGTGGCCCGCCCGCTACACCTCGCCGCTGGCGCTCGGCATCGCGGTGCTCGGTGCCGCGACCACCGCGACGATCATGGTCGACGGCAGCATGTCCCTGTGGGGAGCGGCCGGCCTCGGCCTCGTCATGGGCCTGCTCGTCGCCGCCACCGACCGGATGCTCGGCCTCGTCGCCCGCAGCCGCCTGCAGTCGCGCGAACTGCGCCGCGCGCGGCGCCGGGACAAGGCGCGCCTGGTCGCCGTCCAGATGGCGCTCGGCGCCGCTCCGATAGCGCTCGGCGGCATCGTCGTCTATGTCATCGAGCGGATCCTCGTCTTCGGCTGAGGGCCCTCGCCTCTCTGGCCCGGAGCGCGGGCGCGCACCACTCCGGTCCGGGGCCGTGACCGCGGCCGAGCCCCTCCCGGGTCACGGCGTCCCGGCCGAGCGTCCGCCCCGCCCGGGCTCGGGACCGGGTGCCGGCGCAGGGTCCGCAGTGGGTACACTGGGCACCATGGACAACCTCGTGATGCTCGAAATCTTCTTCACCGTGCTCGTCGGCCTCGCCGGCCTCGGCACTGCGGGTGTGGCCATCAAGGTCATCACCAACCTCTTCAAGACCCCCCGCTGACCGCATGCCCATCGAACTCGACGCGGACCTCCAGCCGGAGCTCGTGCCGCTGGCCTGGCTCATCGGCTACTGGGAGGGCGTCGGCGTCGTGGGCTATCCCGGCACCCCGGAGCGCCAGTTCGGGCAGCGCATCGATTTCGTCGCGCCCGCCGGTGCGCCCTTCCTTCACTACACCGCGCAGGCCTGGCTGCTCGACGAGGACGGGCGTCCCGCCGACACCCTCACCCTCGAGACCGGGATCTGGCAGCTGGTCCGGCCGCGCCGCGAGCACGATGCCGGTCCGGGTCTCATGGTGCCCACCGAGCCCACCCCCTTCACCACGGCGGAATCCGTCGAGACCCTCCGTGGTGAGGACGGCGACTTCGAGATCGAGGTCGAGATCGTCCACCCGCACGGCGTGATGGAGCTCTACGCCGGCCGGGTCACAGGCCCCCGGATCGACCTCGCCACCGACGTCGTCGCCCGCACGACCACCGCCAAGGAGTACACCGCATCGACGCGGATGTACGGCCTCGTCGACGGCGAGCTCATGTGGGCGTGGGACATGGCCGCGCTCGGCCGCGAGCTCACCTCCCACGCCTCCGCCCGGCTCAAGCGGGTCTCCTGACCTCCACGGCCATGGCGACCGGCATCCGGCGCAGGCGCACCCGGACCCGCATCATCGGGTTCGTCCTCGCCGTCGCCCTCCTCGCAATCCTCGCCTTCGCGGCGCTCACCACGGTCCGGGTCAACGCGCTCATCGACCACCTCGAGGCCGCCTCGGGCGCGGCCGAGAACTACATGCTCGCCCTCACCGAGGATCCCGCCGCGCTCGACGGCCACCTCGACCGCGCGCGCACCGAGCTCGACGCGGCCGAGGCGGAGCTCGCCGAGGTGCCGCTCGCCCAGCTCACCCACCTCCCGTGGCTCGGCCGCAACCTCACCGCCACCGCCACTGCGGTCGACCAGATGCAGATCCTCACCGACGAGGTCGCCCCCGTGCTCACCGACGCGGCGGTGCTCATCGACTTCGAGGAGCGGACGCTGCGCGATCCCGGCAGCTCGGTCGCCGAGTGGCGGTCGACCCTCGAGGACTCGGTCGAGGTCATCCGGGCCGCCCCCGGGGCGATCGACCGGCTCGGGGAGGTCCGCGACGCGGTCTCCGCGATCGAGACCGACGGGCTGCTGCCGGCAGTGAGGGATTCGATCGAGGAGCTCGAGACGTCCCTCGACGACGCCTACGGCCGGGTGGCGCCGGTCCGCAAAACCTTCAGCGACCTGCAGGAGTGGGTCACCGAGGGCATCGAGAACTTCAACCTGCTCGACCTCATCCGCAACCTGGCCTGAACCCCGGCGACACCGGGGACGGCCGGAAGGGAGTCAGACGATGACCGGGACGCACCGACCGACCAATGTGCTCCGCTTCCCCCGCTCGAGCGCGGTGCTCGGCGAGGGGGACCGCTCGGCCGAGGTCGCCCACCTCGGGAACCCGCTGCGCGAGCAGCGCGCCCTCGCCCGCGGGCGCGCCGTGGCCGACCTCTCCGCCGTCCGCGTCCTCACGCTCACCGGGCCGGACGCGCTGAGCTGGCTCAACTCGATCACGACGCAGAAGATCGATGCGCTGCCGGTCGGCCGGTCGACCGAGACGCTCGTGCTGTCGCCCACCGGGCACATCGAGCACTGGCTGCGTCTCGTGCGCGACGACGAGCGGCTGTGGGTGCTCACCGACGGCGACGCCGAGGCCGCCCGTGCCTTCCTCGAATCGATGAAGTTCATGATGCGCGTCGAGATCGCCGACGTCAGCGCGGAGTTCCAGTGCCTCGGCCTCGACGCCGGACCGGGTGATGCCGTGCAGGGGGATGCTGCGGGGCATGGGACTGGTGCGGACGGTGCTGCGGCGCGGGGGCCGGCAGGGCTGCCCGCCGGTCTGCCCGCGGTGGTTGTGTGGGATGACCCGTGGCCGGAGATCGGCGAGGGCTCGGCCTCGTACGCGGCGGTCGACCTCGGCATGCCGGTGGCTTCGCCGGAGCATCCCGGCGGCGAGCACCGCTTCCGGATCGCTGTGTGCCCGAAGGCGGAGCTCGCCGAATGGGATCCGGCGGCGGCCGGGGTCGAGGTCGTCGGCCGCGACGCATGGGAGGCACTCCGGGTCGAGGCCTGGCGTCCCGGCACCGCCGAGGTCGACCACAAGGCGCTCGTCGGGGAGCTCGACGTGCTCCGCACCGCGGTCCACCTCGCGAAGGGCTGCTACCGGGGGCAGGAGGCGGTCGCCCGCGTCCACAATCTCGGGCAGCCGCCGCGCCGCCTCGTGTTCCTCCACCTCGACGGATCGGCCCACGCGCTGCCCGAACCCGGGGCCGAGGTCCGCGCCGAGGTGCGCGGTGCCGTCCGGCCGGTCGGGCAGGTGACCTCGGCCGCGCTCCACCACGAGCTCGGTCCGATCGCGCTCGCTCTCGTCAAGCGGAACCTGCCGGCCGAGGAGCCGCTGCTCGTCGAGGTCCCCGGGGAGGAGCAGATCGCGGCGAACCAGGAGACCGTCGTCGTGCTCGAGCGGAACAACCGGGCCGGCGTCCCGCGGATCGATCGCGACGTCGACCGGCGTCGTCGCTGAGGGCCGGCGCGACCACGGGGCAGCAGCTCCGACCACGGGACTGCAAACCTCGCTCCCGGGCTGCAGATCCGCCGCCGGGGCCGCGCACCCCGACCACGGTGCCGCAGGCCCGCCGCGCGTGGCGACGCGCGCGGAATGGGTCTAGGGTCTGAGGCATGAGCACTCAGGAACTGGGCGGCGCCGCACTGCCGCAGGAACGCATCATCGCAACCGAGATCCCCGGACCGAGTTCCCAGGCCATCGAGGCCCGGCGCGCGAAGGCCGTCGCCGCCGGCGTCGCCTCGAGCCTGCCGGCCTACGTCGTCGCCGCGGGCGGCGGGATCCTCAAGGACGCCGACGGCAACCAGATCATCGACCTCGGCTCCGGCATCGCCGTGACCACGGCCGGCAACTCGAACCCGCGGGTCGTCGAGCGCGCGGCGGCCCAGCTCGCCGCCTTCACCCACACGTGCTTCATGGTCAACCCGTACGAGTCGTACATCGAGCTCGCGGAGAAGCTCAACGCGCTCACCCCGGGCGACTTCGAGAAGCGCACCGTGCTCCTCAACTCCGGCGCGGAGGCGGTGGAGAACGCGGTGAAGATCGCCCGCGCCCACACCAAGCGCGACGCCGTCGTCGTGTTCGACCACGCCTACCACGGCCGCACCAACCTCACCATGGCGATGACGGCGAAGGCCCACCCGTACAAGGCGGGCTTCGGTCCGTTCGCCGGCGAGGTCTACCGCGCCCCGATGTCCTACCCGTACCGCGACAACGACGCGGCCGGCACCAAGGTCTCCGGCGAGGACGCGGCGAAGCGCGTGATGACGATGATCGACAAGCAGATCGGCGCCGACAACGTCGCCGCGCTCGTCATCGAGCCGATCCAGGGCGAGGGCGGCTTCATCGTCCCCGCCGAGGGATTCCTCCCCGCACTCGTCGAGTACGCGCGCGCCAACGGCATCGTCTTCGTCGCCGACGAGGTGCAGGCCGGATTCGCTCGCACCGGCAAGATGTTCGCGAGCGAGTGGGAGGGCATCGAGCCCGACCTCGTGACGACCGCCAAGGGCATCGCCGGCGGTCTGCCGCTGTCGGCCGTGACCGGTCGGAAGGAGATCATCGATTCGGTGGGCGCCGGCGGACTCGGCGGCACCTACGGCGGCAACCCGACCGCGGTCGCCGCCGCGCTCGGTGCGATCGAGGCCTACGAGCAGGACGACCTCGTGTCCCGCGCGCTGCAGATCGGCGAGATCATCACCGAGCGGGTGGTGCGCCTCCAGACGCGCTTCCCCGAGGTCGGCGACATCCGCGGCCGCGGCGCGATGCAGGCGATCGAGCTCGTCGCCAAGGATTCGATCGAGCCGAACCCGGAACTCGCGAAGGCCGTCGCCGCTTACGCCGCGAAGAACGCCGTGCTCGTGCTCGTCACCGGGACTTTCGGCAACGTGCTCCGGTTCCTCCCGCCGCTCACCATCAGCGACGAGCTGCTCCACGAGGCCTTCGACGTCCTCGAAGAGGCCTTCGCCGACGCCCTGAGCTGACCCGGCCCCAAGCCTCCTGGGACTTGGCCAGGCCCCTGACCCTGGTCTCGGTCTCGGGCTCCCGGGCACCCGGCCCTCTGGGCCTCGGGTCCGGGCCTCGGGCCTCGGGCCTCGGGCCGGACCCGTCGAGTGGTCGTGTTCGGTCGAATACTCGCGAGTATTCGACCGAACACGACCACTTGATGCATTCACCACAGGGCGCGGCGCAGTCGGGGCAACCAGTCCCGGTCAGTCATGCCCGCAGTGATGCGGATGACGAGGTATCCGAGGTCGCGCAGTTCGTCGTAGCGCCCGATGTCGTACTGCCACTGCGCCTCCTCCCGGTGGTGCCGACCCTCGTACTCGAGGACGACCTTCCGGTCCTCGTAGCCCAGATCCGGTTCGATCACCGCGCCCGAGGGGAGCCGGATCCGCGGGTGCACGCGGGGTTCGGGCAGCCCGGCCCGGACGATCGTGAGCCTGATGTCCGTCTCCCGGGGCGAGTCGACCCCCTCGCGCGCCTCGGCGAGGGCGGCCAGCAGTCGCCGCCTCCCGCGGAACCGCGTGTGGCCGTTGAGGAAGTCGGTGAGCGCGGGATGCGAGACGACGGGCGGGCCGTGCCATTTCCCCATGAGCGCATCGCAGATCTGCACGAGGTTCCAGGGCGAGGTGAGACCGGCGACCTCCGCCAGGACGAACCCGGGGTGGTTGATCCGCAGGCCGAACCTGTCGATGGGATCGACCCGCTGGGTCCGGTGGCCGACGACACCGTCCAGTCGCACCCTGCTGGTCCCCGGAACGATGACGTGGAGCGGTCCGTTCCGGAGGCGAGGAGGCAGGGGGAGACCGGTGAGCTGGGCCGCGGTGAGGGAGCAGAAAACCGCCTGCGGGCGCACGCTCTGGAGTACGCGGGCCCGGCGGAACAGGGCGACCCATTCCTCGTCCGCCCAATGCGGAACGGTGGCGATCTCGGTCGCCCGCGTCGATTCGACCGCTCCGCGGAACGGTCGGAGGGCGGCCGGTGAGTTCCGGATCTCATAGCTCGTGTGGCCGGATTCCCCTGCCCGGGCGCGCGTGATGACCTGCGGCACGATGATCTGCTTCATCCCCGCATCGAACCCGCACTCGGGAGCGCTGCGGAACCCCCGCCTCGGCCCTGGGGAGAAGCCGGCCCGTGTGGCGTGGCCTGTGACCTCAGGTCGGCCCACCCTCGAGTGGTCATGTTCGGTCGAATACTCGCGAGTATTCGACCAGAAGTGACCACTCGACGGACTGGCGTGCAAGAAGTGACCACTCGACGAAGGGCCGGGTCGGAAGGAATGGCCGAACTGCCCGTGAGGAGGGGGCGGGGCCAAGGGCCGAGCCTGAGGAGGAGAACGGCCCGAGGGAGAGGAGCTGAGCCCGAGGGGGAAGAACTGGGTGCCGGGCAGTCAGGCGGCGGGGCCGGGAAGGAGAGTCCCGCGAAAGGAGCGCCCTGCGGAATGAAAGCGCTGCCCTTCCGGTTGTGCGGAGCATGAAGCTCTCTGTCCTCGATCTCATCCCGGTGCGCGGTGAACAGACGACCGCTGACGCCCTCCATGCCTCGAAGCAGCTCGTCGAGACCGCCGACCGGCTCGGCTACACCCGCTACTGGGTGGCCGAGCACCACAACATGCAGTCCGTCGCGTCGACCACGCCGGGCATCGAGCTCATGCACCTCGGGCAGAACACCGAGCGCATCCGCCTGGGATCCGGCGGGGTCATGTTGCCCAACCATGCCCCGCTCGCCGTCGCGGAGCAGTTCTCGCTGCTCGCCGCGGTGTACGGCGACCGGATCGACCTGGGCATCGGGCGGGCTCCGGGCACCGACCCCATCACCTCGATGGCGATGCGCGGCCACCTGGGCGAGGGGCGGATGGTCGATCGCGAGGGGAACCCGATCGACCCCGTCGAGGCATTCCCGCAGCACGTGATGGACACGATCGCACTGCTGTCGCCGGACGGTGCCGCCGTGCCGATGTTCGGAGGACGCGAGCACCGACTCGCGGCGACCCCGCGCCCGACCGCCTCACCGCAGGTGTGGCTGCTCGGCTCGAGCGGGTACTCGGCGCAGCTGTCCGCCGCGCTCGGGCTGCCCTACGTGTTCGCCCACCACTTCTCCGGCCACGGCACCGAGGCCGCGCTCAACCTCTACCGGAACTCCTTCAGCCCCACTGCACACCCAGGTCAGCCGGAGACCGGGAGTCCGACGACCTTCCTCACCGTCAACGCCGTCGTCGCCGACACCCGTGAGGAGGCGCTCGAGCTCGCCGAACCGTACATGTTCACCATGGCGAACCTCCGGATCGGTGCTCCGATCACCACCCTGCCGCTCGTCGGCGCCGATGTGCGGGAGAAGATGACCGCCGGCCACCGGGAGGTCGCGGAGAAGATGATCACGGCGTGGGTCGTCGGGACCCCGGAGGAGGCCGCCGAGCAGCTGCGCGAGACTGCCGAGCGGTTCGAGGTCGACGAGGTGATGATCCATCCCGTCGCCGGCGGGCGGCCCGAGGATCCGATCGACGAGACGCCCGCCCGCGTCCGCACGCTCGAGCACCTCGCCGAGGTCCTCCTGGGCTGAGTCCAGGAGAGGACTCCGGGCAGGCGACCCGCACCGGCGCCCGTGATCCCCATCATCCACGTGTCCACTCAGACGCGCGCCGCTCGGGCGAGGCGGAGCCCCGCGACGACGGTCGCGGCTGCGAGGGCCACGACGACGAGCCCGCCGCCGGCCGCCAGATCGGGCGCCCACCGTGCGAGGCCTGCCGGGCCGAGGCCGGTCGTCGCCGGGAGGACGACGGCCATCGCTGCGGCCGCAGCCGCGCAGAGGACGGCCGAGATGCCGAACCGAGTCGCCGCGGTGCGCACCGCGGACCGCTCGGAGGATCTCCCACCAGTCCGTGTCGGCACGCGCGCCGGCCGGAGGAGGACGACCCCGAGCCACGAGACGGCCCCGATGACCGCGATGCCGACTGCGCCGAGCGCGAGCGGATAGGTCGCGGAGCGCGCCGGAGCGGGCGACTCCGAGCCGAACACCGCGGTCGCAGCGGAGCTCGCGGTGCGGACGAGGTCAGCGGACCCCGGCTCCCCGTACTCGTCGACGACGATCACCACGGCCCGATCGAGCGCGGGCAGCAGCTCGACCCGGGTGAAGGTCCCCGGGATCGCACCGGAGTGATGGATCCGCTCGACGGCGGTCCCGTCGAGATCGACGCTGTCGTAGTTCCACCCGAATCCATATGCGGAGTCCGGGCCCGTGGGTGCGGCGGCCTCCCGAGACCGGGCGTGGAACGCCGCGCCCTCCGGCGACAGGTTCCACTGGGCCCACCGGGCGAGATCCGAGAGGTCCCCGGTGAGGTACCCGTAGCCGAGGCCCGCGCCGTCGCAGGTCGCGGGCGCCGCCATGGGCAGGCCTGCGAAGGGCGCCGATCCGATCCGCGCGGGGCGTGCGCAGCCGTGACCTGCGGCCTGCCCGTCCGGTCCGGTTCCGGCGGAGACAGCTCCCGTAGCGGCGACCGTCGCGGGGAACTCCTCACCGGTCACCCGCTCGACGAGCGCCTGGAGGACGATGTAGTTCGTGCTCGCATAGGTGAACCCCGATGCCGCGGCATCCGGCGCCGGCAGCTCGCCGAGGACATCGACGGCACGGGCAGAGGGCCGGTCACGGTCGGTCACCGCGAGGTCATGGGGCAGGCCGCTCGTGTGGGTGAGGAGCTGCCGGACGGTGAGGCGCCCGGTGGCGTCGGGGAGCTCGGTGAGCACGGTGCCCACCTCGGTGTCGAGATCGATCCGACCCTCCTCGACGAGGGTGTCGACGAGGTGGCCGGTGACGCCCTTCGACACCGAACCCCAACGGGTAGCCGCCGGGGGTGCGGTGCCGTCGCCCTCCGGTGGGTCGCCTGCCGCCTGCGCCTCGATGCCGACGCTGCTCACGACCACGGCGCGTGCGTGCGGGGTCTCCAGCGCGGTGAGGAGGGAGTCCAGACGGTCCTCGGCATCCGTGCGCACCGGGGCCGCCGCGACAGCGCTGACGCCCGGCACTGCGAAGGCTGACAGCAGTGCGAGGACGAGTGCTGTGATCCCGGATGCGAGTCGCGAGGGGAGAGCGCGGACTCTGCGGGACGGATGAGAAAGCTGGGGATACGACGGGGTGGGGTGGGGAACCTCCTGCCCCCACGCTAGGCGCGCCCGGCGCCGGTGAGCGGTGGGGAAATCCCGATGGGCACCGGGGGATCCCCGTCCGCCGGGACCGTCAGTGCGGGAATCTCGGACCCCGTCCGCCTGAGGGGAAACCCAGCTCCCGTCCGCCGGCACAGTCCCAACGGGGGACCTCAGCTCCCGCTCTCCGGGACGCACAGTCCCTGCCGAAGCCTCAGACCCCGCGGATCCGGATCGACCGGGCGAGGTCGTCGCGCAGCTCGAGGAGCAGGCGGCGGAGGGCGCCCGGTGCCTCGGGGCGGTCCGCGAGCCAGGCATCGGTGCGCTCGAGCACGTGCTGCGGCCGCTGCGACCAGTGCGGGTAGAGCCCGACCACGAGCCGCCGCGCGATCTCGATCGACCGCGTCGTCCACACCGTGTCGAGCAGGTCGAAGTACGGGCTCACGGAGGACTCGGTGAGCGGGAGAGCGCTCGGTGCGGTGAACCCGGCGATCGTCGCCGAGAGCATGTCGTTGCTCAGTTCGGTGTCGCCGGTGATCGCTTCCCAGGCGCGCATCTTGGCGATCGGGAGCGGTCGGGCGGCGGAGGCCGTCGCTGCGTGGAGCGCGCCCGAACCGGTGCGGTCGGCAGCCGCCTCCGCCTCGATCTCCGGGGTGTCCGCCCAGCCGAGCGCGACGAGCGCGATGAGCGCCTTCCAACGCAGCGCATGGTCGACCTCGAGTCCGGGGAACTCGCGCATCCGCCCGGCGAGGAGGGCCGAGGCGAATTCGCGCCCGGCGCCGACCGCCGGGTCATCGGCACCCGGCTCGCCGGCGGTCGAGTCCGCGGTCCGGGCGACGAGTGCGAGCACGGTGTTCGCGAGATCGAGCTGGGAGTCCGAGCCCGGTTCGGCCGCGACGAGGGAGTCGAGAGCGGCGCCGAGCACCCCGGCGACCGCCTCCGGTCGAGCGGCGGGGGAGGTCCAGCGATCGAGTGCGGTGAGCACCGTCGTCCGCAGCCCGGCGGCGATCCCGGGATGCGTCTCCCGGGGCAGCGCGCGGCAGTAGGCCGCGAAGTAGTCCTCGGTCGGCAGCAGTCCGTCCCGCAGCGCGTTGCCGAGCGCCGACCACACGAGCGCCCGGTGGAGCGGGTCGGCGAGCCGCGATACCGAGCTCAGCGCGGTCGCCGTCGACACCGGGTCGAGCCGCACCTTGCAGTAGTCGAGGTCTCCGTCGTTGGGGAGGATGAGCGCCGGCCGCTCGGTGCCGAGCATCTCCGGGACGTCGCAGCTCTCGACCGCGAAGTCGATCATCCACGTCCCCGTCCGCTCGAGCACCGGCCCGACGCGATCGAACGCCGCCACTGCGAGCCGGTGCGGGCGCACCACCCCGGCGTCGGCCGCGCCGTCGGAGTTCTCCTGGCGGATGTGCACCTCGGTGAGGACGTCGGCACCGTCCGCAGCACCCTCCCCGCCGGGACCATCCCCGTCCGGGTCGTCCCCGGTGTGGTCGGGCACGTCGATCCCCGCCGGGTCGTCGATCGCTCTCCCGGTCCGTGCGGTCCCGGCGCCGTGGTCGTCCCGGTCCTCCCGCGCCTCGGCGGGCAGGGGGCCGGATTCGACGGTGAGCTCGATCTCCGAGACGCCCACCGTGCGCAGCCAGGCGTCGGCCCAGTGGTGGACGTCGCGGTCCGGGGCGGCCTCGGCGAGTGCGGTGAGGAAGTCGGTGAGGGTGGCGGTGCCGAAGGCGTGGGCGCGGAAGTAGCGGCGGCTCCCGTCGAGGAACGCCTCGCGTCCGACGAACGTGACGAGCTGCTTGAGGACCGAGGCGCCCTTCGCGTAGGTGATCCCGTCGAAGTTGAGTTTCGCGGCCTCGACGTCGGGGATGTCGGCGACGATCGGATGCGTCGTCGGGTACTGGTCCTGCCGGTATGCCCAGTCCTTGCGCCGGAGGGCGAAGGTCACCCAGCCGTCGGTGTGCTCGGTGGCCTCGGCGAGTACGAGCCCGGCCATGTAGTCGGCGAAGGACTCCTTGAGCCACAGGTCGTCCCACCACTCCATGGTGACGAGGTCCCCGAACCACATGTGCGCCATCTCGTGGAGGATGACGTTCGCGCGCGACTCCCGCATGGACCGGGTCACCTGGTCGCGGAAGATCAGCGCATCGGTGAAGGTGACGAGTCCGGGATTCTCCATCGCGCCGAGGTTGTACTCGGGGACGAACACCTGGTCGTACTTGCCCCACGGGTAGGGGATGTCGAAGGCCGTGTGGAAGAAGTCGAGCCCCTGCGCGGTGACCCGGAAGATCTCGTCGGCGTCCATGTGGTCGGCGAGCGAGGCGCGGGTGAGGAGGCCGAGGTCGATCGCGGCTCCGGTGACCGGGTGGGAGTAGGAGGTCTGTGCCTGCGCATAGTGGCCGGCGACGACGCAGGTGATGTAGGTCGACATGACCTCGGTGTCGGCGAACTCGTGGCACGTCACGCCCGGCTCGGTGGGGCTCTCCCGAACGACGGGCGCGTTGCTGCGGACGAGGAGGCCGTCGGGGGCGAGTACGGTGAAGGAGAAGCGGGCCTTGAGGTCGGGCTGGTCGAAGTTCGCGAACACGCGGCGGGCGTCGGTCGGCTCGTACTGGGTGTAGAGGTAGACGGTGTCGTCGGCGGGGTCGAAGAAGCGGTGGAGGCCCTCACCGGTCCGCGAGTACAGCGCGCGGGCGTGGACGCGCAGGGTGTTCGCCCCGGTCCGCGGGGTGAACCGGACGCGCGCCCCGTCGAACGCCGCCTCCGGATCGAGCCGCTCGCCGTTGAGCGCGAGCTCGACGACTCCGGCGGCGATGAGGTCGATGAAGGTGGGCTCGGCTTGCTCGGCGGTGAAATCGACCTCGGTCACCGAATCGAACTCCCGCTGCTCTCGATCCGTGCAGCGGCCGAGGTCTAGGATGACGGAGTACCGGGAGATCTCGAGCAGCTCAGAACGGCGACGGGCTTCGTCACGGGTGAGATTGGTCGTCATGGGGCCTCCTTCGACACCGCTTCCCAGCATGCCACAGGAGGAATGAGAGCGTGAGCCGTCGAACCGGCGCCCGGTCGCGGCCCTCGGCATGGCCCGGGCAGCTCAGCGGGCACCTCCGCAATCGTGCCCGGCTCGGTGCCCGCCGCACGCGCGCGAACCTCTCCCAGCTCCTCCAGGTCACCCTCGGCGCGACGGCCGCCTACGCCTTCTGCGCGCTCGTCCTCGGCCACGAGTACCCGTTCCTCGCGGCCGTCGCCGCCGCGATCGGCACCGGCGTCACCGCTGACCGCCGTGTCCGCCGCTCGATGGAGATCGGGTTCGGTGCGACGGCCGGCGTGCTCGTCGGCGAGTTCATGCTCGCGACCTTCGGGGCGGGCCTGTGGCAGCTCGCGGTGACCATGCTGCTCGGTCTGATGATCGGCACGATGATCAACTCCGGGGGCATTTTCATCACCCAGATCGGCGTCCAGTCGGTCTACGTCATCTCCGTCCCCCAGGCCGAGGCGGCCCAGCCCTTCGACCGGACCGTCGACGCGCTCGTCGGCGCTCTCGTCGCGATCCTCATGGCGCTCGTCGTCCCCAACGACGCGCGGAAGGGTCCGCGGGACCGGGCGTCGTCCCTGCTCACCGAGATCGCGGAGACGCTCGTCGAATCCGGTGACGCGCTCGCCCGCGCCGACGTCCAGGCCGCGCGCCGGGCGCTGTCGCGCGCCCGGGACACGCAGGGGATCGTCGATTCGTGGCGGTCGACCCTGCGGATCTCCCAGGAGGCCACCCGAATCAACGCCCGCTCGCGCCGCTACGCCGCCGAGGTCACCCGCCTCGCCCGCGCCGTCGAGTACGCCGATCGCGCGATGCGGATGGTCCGCGTGGTGGCGAGGAGGACCCAGGCGATGGCCGAGCTCGGCACCGCGCGCCCGCAGCACGCCGAGCTCGTCCGCGACCTCGGGGAGGGAGCGCGGCGGCTGCGGGTGGCGCTCGAGCGGGGCACCTCGCGCACCCCGGCCGAGGAGTTCCTCTCCGGCGTCGCCGCCCGGCTCGACCCCAACGGCAGGGACGTCGCCGACATGCAGGACCGGACGCTCGTGCTGCTCCTGCGGCCGCTCGCGGTCGATCTGCTCCAGGCGTCCGGCCTGCCGGAGGATGCCGCGCTCGAGAAGCTGCCGGTGCTGAGCGAGGACACCGCGGAGGGCCCGCCGGTCGAATGATCCGGGGCCAGGGCAACGGGCCCGGCGTGCAGCGGGCCGCTGACTGCGGCCCCGGCGGTCAGACACCGGGCGGGTGCCCGACCGCCTCAGGCGGTCTCGACGACGTAGACGACGAGGCTGTCGGGCTCGAGGGCCGCGCAGGTGTGGAGCACATCGCCCGGATAGCGCAGGTAGTCGCCGGCGGAGAGCTCCTCGCTCCGATCGGCCCAGCTGACGCGGACACGCCCCCGGCCCACCACGACGTGCTCGGTCGTGCCGACCGGGTGGGGCATGGACTCCTTGACCTCGCCCGGCTGCGCGCTGATGAGGTAGAGGTCGCGCCGGGCGTGGGGCGGGCTCGCGCTCAGCAGCCACGAGACGTAGTCCGTCGTCGAGGAGGCGAGGGCGGGCGGCTCCCCGAGGCGGATCACTGCGGCTCCCGGGTCGGGGGCGTCGAGGAGGCGGGCGAGCGGGATGCCGTAGGTCGTGGCGAGCGACCACATCGTCTCGAGGCTCGGGTTCCCGGCCCCTGATTCGAGCTGGGAGAGCGTCGACTTGCCGAGCCCGGCGCGCCGGGCCGCCTCGGTGAGGCTGAGGCCGCTCCGCTCGCGCTCGCGGCGGAGCGCCCCGGCGACGAGGAGGCGCGGGGAGTCGTCGGTCATGGGTCCAGTCTAGGGATGTTCGCTGGAATGGCCAGCACGTTCATCTTGACGAACACCTGACGCGCGTTCACTATAGTGAACATGAGTCCATTGAACAGGTCCGGCTGGGATGCCCGGCTCGGTCTCCCGCGAGGAGCGGTGCGGACGAACGTCTTCGTCTCGCTGCCGGTCCTCGCGATGGCGCTGTCCTACGGGGCGGTGTCCGGTGCCGCGGGGTTCGAGTGGTGGCAGACTCTCCTCCTCGCGCTGTTCGCGCTCGGCGGGGCGGCCGAGCTCACCTTCGTCGGGGTCATCGCCGCCGGCGGGTCCCCGGTCCTCGCCGTCGTCGCCGGACTGCTCGTCAACTCCCGGAGCTTCCCCTTCGGCCTCGCGGTGGGCGGGTTCTTCCCCACCGACGCGAAGGCGCTGCCGGCCGCCCACCTCGTCAACGACGAGACCACCGCGTTCGCCCGGTCGATGCCGAACGATGCGATGCGCTGGCGGGCGTTCCTCCTTATGGGCCTGACGTTCCTCGTCCTCTGGCCGGCGGGCGCCGTGGCCGGCCTCGGCCTCGGGCGCGCGGTCGATGCCGAGCTCCTCGGGCTCGACGTCGCGTTCCCCGTCATCCTCCTCTGCCTCGTGCTCAGCGACCTCCGGGTCCCGCGCACCGCGGTGGCGGTCGGCGCCGGCACCGGGATCGCCGCGCTCACCGCGCCGTTCGTCGCCGCCGGTCTCGCTCCCATGCTCGCCCTGCTCGGGCTCCTCCCCGCCGCGCTCGGCCGGAGGACGCGGCGATGACGACCGCGGGCTTCCTCCTCGCCGCCTCCGCGCTCGCGGTCGGCACCTTCCTCATCCGGATCCTCGGCGTCCGGCTCGGCGCCCTCATGCGGACCCGGGGGAGCGGGGCGTCCGGGTCCGGGAGCCCCGAGGACTCGCCCGTGCGCGTGTGGTTCGACCGTTCGGCCACCGTGCTCATCGCCGCCGTGTGCGTCACCTCGACCCTCTACGACGGGCAGGACTTCGCCGGCTGGGCGCGGGTGCTCGGCGTGGGCGCCGGGGCGCTCGCCGCGGTGTGCCGGGTCCCGCTGCTCGGCAGCGTCGGCATCGGCATGGCGGTGTGCGCGGGTGCGCGCCTCCTCGGGCTCGCCTGATCAGGCAGCCGCGCAGCCGATCCGGGGACCGCGACCGATCGAGGAGCCGCTCGGCAGGTCCGGGAGGGCTCGGCCGACCAGGGGACGCGGAGGCGGCGTTGCTAGGGTGGGGGGCATGTCAGCGCTCGCCAGCATCCAGGGCCTCGTGTTCCTCGTCCTCACCGTGGCCGCCTTCCTCGTCGAGCTCGCGGCGTTCATCGATTCGCTCCGCTATCGCAACGAGGTGTACCGGGCCGCCGACAAGCGCACGAAGACGTTCTGGACCGTGCTGCTCGGAGTCGCCGCCGCGATCGGCTTCCTCGCGATGCCGCCGCTCCAGGCGATGCCGATCTTCATCTCCCTCCTCGGCTTCGTCGCCGCCGCGGTGTACTTCACCGATGTGCGCAAGGGGCTGCGCGCGGTCGACCCGCGCTATCGCGGCCGGTGAGGCACGGAACCGCTCGGCCCGGGGTCGATTGCCCCGGCCCGGATGACGGCTGGATGGCGGCCTTCGGCACCGGCGATCCGGTCACCCTGTTCTCCCACGGCTTCTCCGGCGCGATCCGCGATACCCGGCCCTTCGCCTCGGGCATCGCCGGAACCCGGGTGCTCGTCAACCTCGGCGGACACGGCGGTCGGCCCTCTCCCGGCCCGGGGTGGACCTATGCGACGATCGCCGATCAGCTCGCGCAGGCGCTCACCGGTTCGGGGGCGCGCCGTGCCCTCGGGGTGTCGATGAGCGCCGGGGGCCTCGCCCGACTCATCACCGCAGGGCATCCCGCCGCGCTCGGGCTGGAGAAGGTCGCGTTCGTCCTCCCGGCGTCGTGGGCGGGATTCGCTCCCGAGGTCGAGCGCGCCGCAGCGGCGCATGTCGCCCTCGTGCGCGAGCACCTGACCGCCGGCGACCGCGCGGGGCTCGTCGACGCTCTGCTCGCCCGCGAGCCGGCGCCGGTGCGCGACCTCTCGCCGGCCCGGGCCTGGGTGCGGGCGAAGGTCGACGCCCTGTTCGACACCGACATGGCCGACGGACTCGGCCTCGCCCTCGAGATCGCCGTCGACAGCGCGGAGCACGCCGCCCGTGCGGCCTCCGCGTTCCCCGGCGAGGTCCTCGTCCTCACCCATGAGGACGATGCCGCTCACCCGGTCCCCGTCGCCCGCGACATCGCCGCGGCGTTCCCGCGCGCGACGCTCGAGATCCTGCCGCCCGGCAGCATCCTGTGGCGGGGGCGGAGCGAGGTCCGGCGGATCCTCACCGCGTTCTTCAACGACTAGGATCGAGAGCTGTGCGCATCGCTCTCCTCTCCCTCCACACCTCGCCCGCCGCACAGCCCGGCCAGGGCGACGCCGGGGGCATGAACGTCTACGTCCGGGCCACCGCGAACGAGCTCGCCGCCGCCGGCCACGCGGTCGAGATCTTCACCGCCGATCCGGCCGCCCCGACCTCGGGCACCGTGGAGCTCGCGCCGGGGATCCGCCTCCACCAGCTCACGACGGCCGCCCGGGACAAGAACGGGCTCAGCGAGGAGGTCGCCGATCTCGCCCGCACGATCGCGGCGCACCCGGCGTACTCCGGCACCGCGCTCATCTGGGCCCACTACTGGATCTCCGGTCTCGTCGGCCTCGCTCTCGCCGGTGGGGACCGCGCCGCGCGCGTGCCCGCTGCGGACGGCCCTGCCGATCCCGTCCTCGCGGTGTCCTTCCACACGGTCGCCGCGGTCAAGGACCGCGACACCGGCGAGGCGCGCGAGCCGGAGGAGCGCCGCCGGGCCGAGGAGCGGATCGCCGCTGGGGCCGACCTCCTCGTCGCGAACACCGGGGCGGAGGCCGAAGACCTCCGCGGCCTCCTCGGGGCGGATCCGGCACGGGTCGTCGTCGCGATGCCCGGGGTCGATCTCGCGACCTTCGCCCCCGGTCCGCAGCACGCCGCGCGCCGGGCGGTCGGCGCCGCGTCCGCCGACCTCCTCCTGCTCTACGTGGGACGCATGCAGCACGTCAAGGGCACCGACACTGCGATCGAGGCGCTCGCCGCGCTCGATCGGCTCGACCCCGTGCTCGCCGCGCGCACCCGCCTCGTCATGCTCGGTGCCGCGTCGGGGGAGGACACCGACGTCGCCGAGCTCGTGCACCGGATCGACGCGGCCCGCCTCGACGACCGCGTTCGCATGCGCCCGCCGGTCCCGGCCGCCGAGCTCGCCGACTGGTACCGGGCGGCCGACGTCGTGCTCGTCCCCTCGCGCAGCGAGTCGTTCGGCTTCGCCGCGGCCGAGGCGCAGGCGTGCGGTGCACCGGTCATCGCCTCGGCCGTGGGCGGGCTGTCCCACGTCGTCGAGGCCGGGCGCACCGGTCTGCTCGTCGCGGAGGACGACCCCCTCACCTGGGCGGAGGGCATCGAGGCCCTCTTGCTCGATCCGGCCGCACGTGCTCGGATGGGAGTCGAGGCCGCGCGGCGCGCCCAGGCGTTCGACTGGCGCACCTGCGTACGGACGGTGCTCGCTGCGGCGGACACGGCCGCGCGGCGCGGTGAGAGCGGAGGACATCATGGACGACACGACTGAGAACAGCAGCACGGGCGCGCCGGACCGGACCGGCAGGGCGGCGCCCCTGTCCCCGGAGGACGCGAGCGAGCTCGTGCTCGACTGGGCGCGGGAGCAGGACCTCGAGGCCGACCGCCTCGGCGATGCGCACGTCGCGGTGACGCTGCCCGGAGACCGGAAGCTCAAGACCACGGTCTCGGTGCGGTGCTCCCGACGCTCGATCGACCTCCAGGCCTTCGTCATCCGGCACCCGGACGAGAACCGCGAGCGGTTCCAGGCCTGGCTCCTCCACAAGAACTCGAAGCTCCGCGGACTCGCGTTCTCCACCGATCACCTCGGCGACGTCTATCTCGACGCCTCGCTGCCGGTCGAGGCGTGGAGCGCCGAGGTGCTCGACTCGCTGCTCGGGCGGTTCCTGTCCGCGGCAGACGAGTCCTTCAACGACCTGCTCGTGCTCGGATTCCTCACCTCGATGAAGAAGGAGTGGGCCTGGCGGATTTCGCGCGGGGAGTCGACGCGCAACCTCGCGGCCTTCGAATCGCTGCTGTCCGGGCCGGACAACGAGTTCCTCGACGCGGGCGGGTCCGCGGACTGAACCTCCCGCCGCAGGACTTCCCGGAGCGGACAGGATCTCCCGCCTCCGATTCTCCTCCCGCCGCGGCCGGCGGCGGAACGCGCTCATCCGGTCCCCGGAACACGGGTGCGCCCGCCCGCGGTGCCGTGGAAGAATGACACCATGACGTACAACCTCGTGCTCCTGCGCCACGGCGAGAGCGAATGGAACCAGAAGAATCTGTTCACCGGATGGGTCGATGTCCCCCTCACCGACAAGGGCCGCACCGAGGCCGCCCGCGCCGGCGAGCTGCTCATCGCCCACGAGCTGCTGCCCGAGGTGCTCCACACCTCGCGCCTCAAGCGCGCCATCCTCACCGCGAACCTCGCGCTCGAGGCCGCGGATCGCTCGTGGATCGACGCCAAGCGCTCGTGGCGGCTCAACGAGCGCCACTACGGTGCGCTCCAGGGCAAGAACAAGAAGGAGATCCGCGAGGAGTTCGGCGAGGAACAGTTCATGACCTGGCGCCGCTCCTTCGACACCCCGCCGCCGGTGCTCGACGACTCCTCAGAGTGGTCACAGGCCGGGGACCCGCGGTACGCGAATCTCGGATCCGCGATCCCGCGCACCGAGTGCCTCGCCGACGTCATCGTCCGCATGCTGCCCTACTGGTACGACGCGATCGTCCCGGACCTCCAGCTCGGCCGCACCGTGCTCGTCACCGCGCACGGCAACTCGCTGCGCGCGCTCGTCAAGCACCTCGACGGGATCTCCGACGCGGACATCCCCGGTCTCAACATCCCGACCGGCATCCCGCTCCATTACCAGCTCGACGAGTCCCTCACCCCGCTCAACCCGGGCGGCACCTACCTCGATCCCGCCGCCGCCGAGGCCGCGATCGGCCAGGTGGCGAGCCAGGGGCACTGAGCCAGGCGGCGCCGCAGCACGATGACGAGCGCCCGACCGGTCGAACCGGTCGGGCGCTCGTCATCGTGCTGCCGCGCCGGGTCAGGGGTTCCCGGTGCGGCACGTCATCAGTGGCGCGGTTCGCTGCGCTGCTCGTGGGAGGCGGCGTCGGACGCGGACAGCTCCGGCTGCCAGCTGCCGGTGAGCAGGTACTCGACGCGCTGCGAGACGTTGACGCACTGGTCGCCGAACCGCTCGTAGTAGCGCGACAGCAGGGTGACGTCAGCGATCTGCGCGGGCGTGACCTCGGAGTGGCCGAGCTCGGAGATCATCGAGAAGACGCGGAGATGGAGGTCGTCGAGCTCCTCGTCGATCGCGGTGATCGTCGGCACCGCGTCGAGTCCCGGGTTGTCGAGCAGCTCGACGAGCGACCGGCCGATTCGGTGGGCGGAGCGGCCCATGAGGGAGAAGGTGTCCGCGAACGCCGGCGGCAGGGCCGGCTTGGGGTGCCGGATCCGCACGAGCGAGGCGATGTGTCGCGCGAGGTCGCCCATCCGCTCGATCGCCACGCTCATCTTGAGCGCGGAGATGACGACCCGCAGGTCGTGGGCGACCGGGGCCTGGAGGGCGAGGATCTGGGCGGCCTGCTGATCGATGTGCCCCTGCAGGTGGTCGATCTCGGCATCGCCGTCGATGACCGCCTCGGCAAGATCGAGATCATTGGACTCGAGGGCCTGTGAGGCCTTCTCGACCGCCTCGGCCGCCCGGGTGGCCATGGTGACCAGGTCGTCGGCGAGAGCGTTGAGCTCGTTCTTGAAGACTTCGCGCATGTGAGGATGCATCCTTTCACGGAGGAGGCCGTCGAGCACGGAGCGCTCGACGGTCGGGGGGTCAGGCCCGGCAGCTGCGGTGCGGCAGCGCCGACCGCGGTGCGGATCTCTGGCAGTGTCCAACGGTGGCAGTGCAGCGTGAACCGATCCTGGACCCGAGGTGAACTTCTGCGTAAACCCTACCCCGTGACTCCGCGCTCCGACCGGTCGGACGCGGCCACCCTCTACAGTGGACACGTGGATCTTCTGGTCGTCGCCGTCCTCACCGGCATCATCGGGCTGGGTCTCGGCATCGCCGGGATCCTCGCGTTCCGGTTCTCGGAACGCAGCCGGAGCTCGGCCGACCTCCACTCCGACAACGAGCTGCCCGACGGCATCGCGGAGGTGCTCGCCGTCCTGTCGAGCGCCGCGATCGTGCTCGATGCCGGCGACGACGTCGTCAAGGCCTCTCCCGCCGCCTACACCTACGGCCTCGTGCGCGGGCACGAGCTCACCTCGGCCACGCTCCTCGCGGTCGTCCGGCGAGCGCGCGTCCGCGGACTCATCGAGGAGCTCGACTTCGAGCAGAAGCGCGGCTCCGACGCCCGGGTGGCGCGGCACCTCCACGCCCGGGTCGCGCCGCTGGGACCCTCGTTCGTCCTCGTCCTGTGCGACGACCAGACCGAGGCGAGGCGCCTCGACGCCGTGCGCCGCGACTTCGTGGCGAACGTGTCGCACGAGCTCAAGACCCCGATCGGTGCGGTCACCCTGCTCGCCGAGGCGGTCACCGACTTCGCCGACGACCCCGAGGCGGTGGGGCGCTTCGGCACCCGCATGCAGCGGGAGTCGAAGCGGCTCGCGCAGCTCGTCCAGGAGATCATCGACCTGTCGCGCGTGCAGGACCACGAGACGCCGGCGGCCACCGAGCTCATCCCGATCGGGCGGATCATCGAGGACGCCGTCGACCGGGCCTCCACGCGCGCCGACGCGAAGAACATCACCCTGCAGGTGGTGAGCGGAGGGGACTGGCACGTCGAGGGGAACTTCGAGCTGCTCGTCAACGCGGTGCGCAATCTCGTCGACAACGCGATCAGCTACTCGAACGACGGCACCCAGGTGGGGATCGGCGCGAAGCTCGACGACGGCCGCATCGCCGTGGCGGTGACCGATCAGGGCATCGGGCTGAGCACCGAGGACACCGAGCGCGTCTTCGAGCGCTTCTACCGCGTCGACCCGGCGCGCTCCCGGGTCACCGGCGGCACCGGGCTCGGTCTGAGCATCGTCAAGCACATCGTCGCGACCCACGGCGGAGACATCCGGGTGTGGAGCAAGCTCGGGCAGGGCTCGACCTTCACCATCCTGCTGCCGATCGCCGGCGTCGACGAGCCTCCCGACCTGGCCGATGCGGCCGAGCAGGGTATTTTGATCAGTACCGGAACCGACCCCGACGGCGACCCCGATCCGGTCGCGCCGTCGGCGGACACCGCGCAAAGGAGACAGACGACGTGACCCGCATTCTGCTCGTCGAGGACGAGGACTCGTTCTCCGACCCGCTGTCGTACCTGCTGGGCAAGGAGGGCTACGAGGTCGTCATCGCCGAGGACGGCCTTGAGGCGCTCGCCGAGTTCGACCGCAACGGCGCCGACCTCGTGCTGCTCGACCTCATGCTCCCCGGCGCCTCCGGGACCGAGGTGTGTCGGAACCTCCGGTCGAAGTCGAACGTGCCGATCATCATGCTCACCGCGAAGGATTCGGAGATCGACAAGGTCGTCGGGCTCGAGCTCGGGGCCGACGACTATGTCACCAAGCCGTACTCCTCGCGGGAGCTCCTCGCCCGGATCCGCGCCGTGATGCGCCGCAACGCCGAGCCCGACGCCCTCGTCGATTCGGTGCTCGAGGCCGGCGGCGTGCGGATCGACGTCGACCGCCACGTCGCTTCGGTGCGCGGCACCGACCTGTCGCTGCCGCTCAAGGAGTTCGAGCTCCTCGAGATGCTCGTCCGCAATGCCGGCCGGGTGATGACCCGCGGCCAGCTCATCGACCGGATCTGGGGGCAGGACTACGTGGGCGACACGAAGACCCTCGACGTCCACATCAAGCGCCTGCGCGCCAAGGTCGAGGTCGAGCCCTCCGACCCCAAGCTCCTCGTCACCGTGCGCGGCCTCGGGTACAAGTTCGAGGCATAGGCCGGGCCTCGAGGTCCGGTCCGGAGCCCCGGCGCCGGATCCCGCCCCGGACACGACGTCCCGGCCCGGACGCGACGAGGGCGGGCACCCGGATCGGGTGCCCGCCCTCTGTGCGTCGTGGTCCGCGCGCGCTGCGCTCGCGGATGAGCCTGTGCTCGCGGATCAGGGAGCCGCGGTCTCCTCGGCGGTGGCCCCGTCGGTGGGCTCGGCGCCCTCGGTGGGCTGTTCGGTCGCGCCCTCCGTGGCCTCTCCGCTCGCTCCGCCGGTGGGCGCGAGGTCCTGGTACTCGGGAAGATCCGTGCCGAGCACCTGGGCGCGGACGGTCTCGCTCTGGCCGTTGACGGTGACCTCGACGTCGACGAGGGATCCGGGCTGGCCGTCGAAGCCGCTCACGGTGACCGGCTCGCTCTCGCTCTCCGGGTTCTCCGGGTTCTGGACGACGGACTCGCCGGCCGGGATGGTCTCGCTGACCTGGGCGTCGCCCACGGAGATCTCGACGTCTGCGGAGTCCGCGGAGTTGTTGACGATGGTGTAGAAGAGGGTGCCCTGCTCGCCGTCCTCGGACACGATCATCAGACCGCGGACCGCGACGTCCTCGATGTCCGCCCAGGCTCCGTCTCCGCCGTTGTACTGGTATTCGGCTGTCTGCTGTGCGGAGAGGAGGGCTGCGCAGCCGCTCATCGGGATGACGAGCGCCGCGGCTGCTGCGGTGAGGGCGACACGGGTAAGCCGTTTCACGGTTCAAGCTCCTTGAAGTGGCAAGACAGGATCATTCTGTATAGTACCCGGTTTTCGATCCTCCGTAGAACGCTGTCCGCCACGGGATCTCCCGAGGTGGGGCGCACTGCGCGCGCGGCCGTGAGCGGCGTCGGGAGAGCTCCGGGAGAGTGGCCGTCGGGTACCGCCCGGGGAGCAGCCGTCGGGTGCTGCCGGGAGAGCACCGGGGGAGCTCGGAGCGGGCGGACGGGTGGCCCGGGGGATCATCCGCGAGTGCTCGGGGGCGCCCGGAGCGGGGCCGGCGGGTGCTGCCCGTCGTGTCCGCAGGCCTCTCACCAGTGTTAACGGCAGATGAATTGGCGCACGTTACCACAGGCGAATACGAATCTGAGAGATCTCTGTGGTGCATGTCATGGTAAACTGGAGGTCCGCGAAAGGGGTTCAGGAGAATATGAATTTTCAGGTCGGCGATACCGTTGTCTATCCTCATCACGGAGCAGCGACGGTCCAGGAAATCAAGACGCGTGCGATCAAGGGTGTGGAGAAGCTCTATCTCAAGCTGCAGGTGTCGCACGGCGATCTGACCATCGAGGTGCCGGCCGAGAACTGTGATCTCGTGGGCGTGCGCGACGTCGTCGGCGAAGAGGGCCTCGAGAAGGTCTTCAACGTCCTCCGTGCAGAGATCTCCGAGGAACCCACGAACTGGTCCCGCCGCTACAAGGCGAATCTCGAGAAGTTCCAGTCCGGCGACGTCATCAAGGTCGCCGAGGTCGTCCGCGACCTCTGGCGCCGCGAGCAGGACCGCGGACTCTCCACCGGTGAGAAGCGGATGCTCGCCAAGGCCCGCCAGGTGCTCGTGTCCGAGCTCGCACTGGCGGAGAAGAAGGAGGAGGAAGAGGCCGAAGCCCTCCTCGACGAGGTCCTCGCGTCCTGAACGTCTGCGTCGTCATCCCGGCCGCCGGGTCGGGGACCCGGCTCGACTCCGACCGCCCCAAGGCGTTCGTCGAACTCGCCGGGATGACGCTCCTCGAGCACTGCGTGCTCGGCACCCTCGCCTCGGGTGCGGCCACGGAGATCGTGGTCGCCGTGCCCGAGGCGCTCGTGCGTCCGGCGCAGGACCTCCTCGCCGCGCTCCTCGCCTCCGCCGACCTCGGTCCCGGGGCGGGCACTGCGGTGCGCGTCGTCGCCGGGGGAGCCGACCGCATCGCTTCGGTCGACCGGGCGCTCGCGGCCGCCGACTCCCCGGATCTCGTGCTCGTCCACGACGCCGCCCGCTGTCTCACCCCGCCCGCGGTGTTCACCCGGGTCGTCGGTGCGCTGCGGGCCGGTGCCCCGGCGGTGGTGCCCGTGCTCCCGATGACCGACACGGTCAAGCGCGCGACCGGGACCGGTCCGACCGGCGGGGAGGCGCTCGTGAGCGATCTCGACCGAGCCGCCCTGCGCAGGGTGCAGACCCCGCAGGGATTCGACGCCGCAGTGCTCCGCGAGGCCCACGCGCACCAGCGCTCCGATCCTCACCCGGCGGCCACGGACGACGCCCAGCTCGTCGAGCGGCTCGGTCATCCGGTCGAGGCCGTCGCCGGCGACGAGCGGGCGCTCAAGATCACCTACCCGATCGATCTCCGCATCGCGCGGATCCATCTCGAGGAGTCCCCTGCATGAGTGAGCCGAGCCTGCCGCAGATCGGCATCGGCGTCGATGTCCACGCCGTCTCCGCGGATCCGGATCGCCCGATGTGGCTCGCGGGTCTCCACTGGGAAGGGGTGCCAGGGCTCGAGGGCCATTCAGATTCGGACGCGGTCGCCCATGCGTGCTGCGATGCGCTGTTCTCCGCGGCCGGGATCGGCGACCTCGGCGCGCACTTCGGCACCGACCGCCCGGAGCTCGCAGGCGCCTCGGGGGCGGAGCTCCTCGCCGAGGCCGCCCGGCTTGTGCGGGCGGCGGGCTTCGAGATCGGGAACATCGCGGTCCAGGCGGTGTGCACCCGGCCCAAGATCGGCACCCGCCGTGCGGAGGCGCAGGCGGTGCTCGGGGCTGCCGCCGGGGCACCGGTCATGGTGTCCGGGACGACGACGGACGGGCTCGGGCTCACCGGTCGGGGCGAAGGGGTCGCGGCGATCGCGACCGCACTCGTCCTGCGGGTCTGAGCGGAGCCGGGACCCCGTTCAGATCCGTGCGGCGGCGTCGTCGGTGATCCAGCCGATCGCGTGCTCACCATCGGGGAAGAGCAGGCGCGCAGGCGCGGCGCCGAACTCGTCATAGGGGGCGTACACGGCGAGGCGGGCGCTCGTCCCGGCGACGAGCGCGGTCTCCGAGCGCTCTCCGGTCCCGGTTGCGGGGGCGGGTCCGCGCAGCTCGACATCCCGGCCGTCCGCGCCGCGCAGCAGCAGTGCGCCGGGCCCGCGGAGGCCGCGCACCTCGACCGTCCGCTCCTCCTGCGGCGGCAGGTTCTTCCGCAGGCGCTGGAGCGGCCGGATGCGCTGGAGTCCCATCCGACTGAGGACGACCCCGCCGACCGCGATGACCGCGGACAGCGAGAGGGCGATGAGCGTCGACCCGCCGGTGAGGCCGGCGACGAGGACGGAAGCGGCGAGCGAGGCCGCGACGACGAGGAGCGCGATGCCGTAGAACAGGTTCCACCCGGGCTGATTGACCTGGGCGGTGACCCACATCTCCTCGTGCCGGCCCAGGGTGTACTCGGGCGCTGCCGGGTCGTGGGTGCGGGGCATGGGATCGATCCTCTGCGGGTGGGGTGCGTCGGTTCCTGTACAACGCCGTTCTGGGACGGAAGATTCCCGTGCTGCGAGCCGCAGACGCGGCGCGGCCGCACCGGATCGCTCCGGTGCGGCCGCGGTGTCAGGGTCGCGCGATGGGCGGGTCAGCTCGGACGGTGGGCCTCGGCCGCCTCGGTGAAGACGCGCTCGCCGAGCGGGCGGAAGTCGACGCCGCCGGTCTCGTACCACTGGTCGAAGTCGGTGAGCTCGCCGTCGTCCGTGTAGCCGAGATCCTCGACGATGCCGGTCCACTTCTCCGCCGACGCCTCCATCTGCTCGCGGATGTCCTCGGGCAGGCGGCCCTCCGCGATGAGGTCGTCGACGAGCTGCTCCTGGACGTCCGACATCACCTTTTCGGTCTCCGGATCCATCTCGGAGAATTCGCCGCCGTTCTCCGTGGCGTCGATGACCGCCTGGTACTGCGCATCGAGGGTGTTCTGGATGATGCCGTGGAAATGGTCGACTTCGCCGTCGAAGAGGATCTGCTGGTAGGCGAGCGGCAGCTCCTGGAACGCCGAACCCGCGACATGAGCCGCCGTCGCGGAACCGGTCATCCGGGAGTCGGCGAAATGGGCCACATGCGGAGCGACCTCGAGGAGGCCGGTCGAGCCGGCGACCTGCGGCTGGACGAAGGTGCAGTCGACGGTGCCGCGCTGGAGCGCCTCGAAGGTCTCGCCGTACTCCATGGACACCGGGCTCGCATTCAGCGCCTCGGTGATCGCGGTGTGGGCTGTGCCGGCGATCCGCATCTGGCGGCCGTTCCAGTCGTCGGTCGTCGTCCCCGGTTCGCGGCATGCGGTCCAGTAGTCCCCGGAATTCATGAGCGGTGAGAGCGGGGTGAGGCCCTTCTCCTCGAAGGACTCGAGGTGCTCTGCGGTGTTCCAGCCGTGCTCGGCCATCATCGCCGTCGAGATCGCCTCGCCGGTGAGGGGTGCGGGAGTCGAGTACTGGGTGATCTTGCTGAAGGCGTCGACCGTGGGGAACTCCTCGGGGAAGTAGATCGCCGCATGGAAGGCGAGATCGACCCGGCCGTCGACGAGGCGTCCTCGAGCTCGGGGTAGCCGGCGATCGTCTGGCCCCACACCATCTCGAGGGTGTCTTCCCGCCCGAATGCTCCTCGACGTACTCCTTGAAGGCGAGACCGCTCGCCGCCGTGAGCGATTCCTGTGAGGAACCGCCCGGCTGATAGGTGAGCGTCACCGGGTCGAGGTCGGCGATCGCGGCGTCGACGTCCTCCTGGGAGGCGCCGTACTCGAAGCCCTCGCCCCCGCCCTGACCACCGCCGCCCCCGTCGCCGGCGGATCCGGCGCAGCCGCCGAGCAGCGCGAGCGAGGCGCCGGCTGCGAGGACGGACGCGGCGAGTCAGTTCTTTGTCAACATGGTCGTCATCTGCGGACCTGCTTCTCTCGGTCCCGAGGGTGCGGCTCGGGGAGGGGGACCCTGCGCGGGTGCGCACGTCGTCGTGCGTTGAAGAGAGCTTAGCGAAGGATCGTTCGGTATTGAATACCGGGTCTGTTGAATGAGACGCCGCACTGCACAGGCACCCTCGCGCCCCATCCGCAGCGGCTCTCGCGCCCAGCCCGATGTGGCTGTCGCCCTTGCGCTCCGCCCGCACTCGACGGCGCCCGGAGGCCTTCGCCTCCGGGCGTCATCGACTGGCCAGCTCACCGGTTCGTTCCCGGCGAGTGCCGCGGGCTCATTCCCGCGAACTCACCGAGGCTCACTCCCCGCGGTCGATCCACTCCTGGAGGTGCGGCTTCTCGTCGCCGATCCGGGTCGCATCGCCGTGCCCGGTGAGGACCACCGTCTCCTCCGGGAGGGCGAAGAGCTTCGAACTGATCGACTCGATGATCGTGTCGAAGCTCGAGTACGAGCGCCCGGTGGCACCGGGCCCGCCCTGGAACAGGGTGTCCCCGGAGATCAGCACCGGCGCCTCGGCCGCGTCGCTCTCGGACACCCCCGGCAGCCCTGCGACCGACAGTCCGGACCGGGCGAAGAAGCACGTCGAGCCCGGTGAGTGGCCCGGGGTGTGGATCGCCCGGAGCGTGACGCCCGCGACCGTGAGCTCCTGGCCGTCGGCCAGCGGCGCGTCCGGCTCGGAATCCGGGTACACCATGTCCCACAGCACCCGGTCCTCGGGGTTGAGGAGCACGGGCGGGCCGCCGAGCGCATCCTGGGTGTCCCGGACCGCCCGGATGTGGTCGTCGTGCCCGTGGGTGAGGACGATCGCCTGCACCGTGCGGCCGGCGACCGCCTCGACGACGGCCTCGGGGGAGTGGGCGGGATCGAACACGATGACCTCGCGGTCGTCGCCGACGATCCAGACGTTGTTGTCGACCTCCCAGGTCCCGCCGTCGAGCGAGAACGTCCCGGAGGTCACCACGTGATCGATGCGTGCGCTCATCGGAACTCCACCACCGATCGCAGGACCTCGCCGCGGCCCATCTTGGCGAACGCGTCCTCGACCCCGTCGATCGTGATGCGCTCGGTGACGAACTTCTCGAGCGGCAGGCGCCCCTGGGTGTAGAGGTCGACGAGCATGGGGAAGTCGCGGTCGGGCAGGCAGTCGCCGTACCACGAGGACTTGAGCGAACCGCCCCGGCCGAACACGTCGAGCAGCGGCACACTGAGCTCCATCTCCGGCGTGGGGACGCCGACGAGTACGACCGTGCCGGCGAGGTCCCGGGCGTAGAACGCCTGGCGCCACGTCTCCGGGCGCCCCACCGCGTCGATGACGACATCCGCGCCGAACCCACCGGTGAGCTCCTGCACGGCCGCCACCACGCCGTCCTCGTCGAGGTCCTTCGACACGATCGTGTGGGTCGCGCCGAGGTCCTGCGCCGCGGCGAGCTTCTTCTCGTCGAAGTCGATCGCGATGATCGGCGAGGCGCCGGCGAGGTGGGAACCGGCGATCGCGGCATTGCCCACGCCGCCGCAGCCGATGACCGCCACGGACTTCCCGCGGGTCACCTGACCGGTGTTGATCGCGGCGCCGATGCCGGCCATGACTCCGCAGCCGAGCAGACCGACGACGGCCGGATCGGACTCGTCGACCTTCGTGCACTGGCCGGCCGCCACGAGCGTCTTCTCCGCGAAGGAGCCGATGCCGAGCGCCGCCTCGAGCTCGGTGCCGTCGGTGAGCGTCATCTTCTGGGTCGCATTGTGGGTGTCGAAGCAGTACCAGGGCTCGCCGCGGCGGCAGGCGCGGCAGTCGCCGCAGATCGCGCGCCAGTTGAGGACGACGAAGTCGCCCACCTCGACCGAATCGACGCCCTCACCCACCTCGGCGACGACGCCGGCGGACTCGTGGCCGAGGAGGAACGGGTAGTCGTCGCTGATCCCGCCCTCGCGGTAGTGGAGGTCGGTGTGGCAGACGCCGCAGGACTTGACGTCGACGACGACCTCGCCGGGTCCGGGATCGGGGATGACGATGTCGGTGACCTCGACCGGCTCCCCCTTCGCCTTCGCGACGACTCCCTTGACTGTGGTGGGCATGGGGCCTCCCGTTCACGCGCGCATGCGCGGTCGATGATGTGTCTGTCGCCAGTCTAGGGGCCGTGGGAGGGGCGCGGAAGGTGCGGAGCCGAGGCGCACTGGTGAGGGGGCGCGGAAGGTGCGGTGACCGCCGGACGGGAGTGGGCGCCACGACGGCGAGGAGGGCAACGTGTCAACAGATGTTGACGAACGACAGCTGTCAACATATATTGACAGCATGGCAGATCGAACGCTCACCGCCGTCGCCGGCGACACCGCGGACCCGATCCGGGGTCTGCGGGCGGTCGCTGAGCTGCGGACCCTCACCGACTCCCTCGAGCTCGCGCAGGTCGAGTCCGCCCTCGGGCAGGGCATGACCTGGCAGCAGATCGCCGATGCGCTCGGCGTGTCCAAGCAGGCGGTTCACCGCAAGTACCGTTCGCGGGTCGCCCCCGCACTCCTCAGACGATCCGGAGGCAAGAGATGAACTCCTTCAACCGTGCGATGTCCATCAGCGGCGCGGCCTGGTTCGAGACCATGCGCGAGCACCGTGCCGAGCTCGACATCGAGCATCTGCTCCTCGGCCTCCTCGGCGCCGGCGGCGGACCGGCCCAGACCCTCGCCGCGCACGGCGTCACCCTCGCGCGTGCCCGTCGGGCGGTGACCGCGGTGAGGGCCGAGCGTCTGGGCGACATCGGCATCGACCCCACCACTGTGCCCGTCCGCGACGTCCGCGACATGGCGGGGCTCACCGCCCGCGAGGTGGGGGACCTGCCGATGTCCCGAGCGGCCCGGGAGGTGCTGTCCCAGGGTCCCGGCTGGAACCCGTTCTCCTTCGGGGAGCGCCGCCGACGGCGACGCCTCCGGGGCGCCGACTTCGAGACCGGGATCCTCCGCGATCTCCTCGCCGAGCCCTCCGGCCGGATCGCTGCGATCATCGAACACTGCGGGGCATCGGTCGCAGCACTCCGGGCCGATGCGACGGGCGGACCCGTGAGCGGGACCGGGCGCGGCGTTCGTCGCGCGTCCCCCGCGGTCCCGCGTCCGGCGCGGGTGCTGCCTGGGTGTTGGCCCGGCGGCGAACCCGCCGCGGCGATCGCGCAGAGCCACTTCGTGTCCGCCGACCCCTCGCGCGTCCGGGCCGTTCTCGAGGACCCCGAGCAGATCCGGCGGATCGTCGGCGGCGGAGGCGTCTTCCGCGTCGACCGGCAGCCCGACCCGCTGGGGGCCATCGCCTGGAGGGTGGTCTTCAGCGGCGAGGAGGTCGACGGAAAGGTCCCCGGTCCGGCCGATCAGGTCACCGGCTACGAGCGCTTCGAGCTCATGCCGGTCCCCGGCGGGACGGTCGTGCTCTACGAGACCGCGCGGCGCACCTACGGCCGCACCGCGCGGCTGTGGGCGCTCGTCGCCCGGTACAGCCTCCGCTTCGCGCCCCGGCACCGGCTCCTGCTCCTGTCCGACGCCTGCGCGCGCGGCGAGGACGAGTAGTCGTGCGCGCGGTGCGGGCCGGCGCCGGGCCCCGGCATGTGCCTCGGGCCCGGACCGCCCGCAGGGACCTGTCCGCGGTTCTCGCTAGACTCTGACCGTGACCATTCAGCTGTACAACACCGCGACCCGCACCCTCGAACCCTTCCGCCCGGTGGCCGAGGGCCGGGCCGGGATCTACGTGTGCGGAGCCACGGTGCAGGGCGCGCCCCATATCGGGCACATGCGGTCGGCCGTGGTGTTCGACCAGCTGCGCCGCTGGCTCGGGTACCGCGGGTACGACGTCACCCTCGTCCGCAACGTCACCGACATCGACGACAAGATCCTCAGCAAGTCGGTCGACGAGGGCCGGACGTGGTGGGCGCACGCCTACCACTACGAGCAGTCCTTCACCGAGGCCTACGACCGGATGGGTGTGCTCCGGCCCACCTACGAGCCCCGGGCCACCGGCCACATCACCGAGATGATCGAGCTCATCTCCCGCCTCCTCGACGCGGGCTTCGCCTACGAGGCGCTCGACGGCTCCGGCGACGTGTACTTCGCCGCGGGCAGCTGGCCGGAGTACGGCGGGCTCACCAACCAGCGGCTCGAGGACATGGCCGACGCCGCCGACGCCCCGCTGCGCGGGAAGCGCGACCCCCGCGACTTCGCGCTGTGGAAGGCCCACAAGTCCGAGGACCCGGACACCGCCTCGTGGCCGACCCCGTGGGGCCGCGGCCGGCCGGGCTGGCACATCGAGTGCTCGGCGATGTCGACGAAGTACCTCGGCGCCGAGTTCGACATCCACGGCGGCGGCCTCGACCTCCGGTTCCCGCATCATGAGAACGAGAAGGCGCAGTCCCAGGCGGCCGGCGACGCCTTCGCCCGGGTGTGGATGCACTCCGGGCTGCTCAACGTCGGCGGGGACAAGATGTCGAAGTCGCTCGGCAACTCGATCTTCGCCCACGAGCTGTTCGACCGCTTCCCGGCGATCACCGTGCGCTACTTCCTCTCCACCGCCCACTACCGCTCGGTGCTCGAGTTCTCCGAGCAGCTCGTCGGCCAGCAGGGGGCGGCGCTCGACCGCTTCGCGAACTTCCTCATCCGCGCCCGCCAGGCGCTCGGGGATGCGGCGCCCTCGGTGCCGGACGCCCGCCGCGGCTATGCCGAGCGGACGGTCGACGTGCCCGCCGCCTTCGCCTCGGCGATGGACGACGACCTCGCGATCCCGCGCGCCCTCGCCGTCGCCTTCGAACGGGTGAGCGAGGGGTATCGGCTCCTCGACGCGGCGGGATCCGCGCCGTCCGAATCGGATTCGGTCGCGCTCGTGCGCCTCGTCGCGGAGATCGAGCTCATGCTCGACATCCTCGGGGTCAACCCGACGGCCGCGAACTGGGCGGGCGCTGCGGGCGGAGACGACTCCGCGAACCGTGCGCTCGACGCCCTCGTCTCCGAGCTCGCCGCCGAAAGGCTCGCGGCCAAGGGGGAGAAGGACTACGCTCGGGCGGATGCGATCCGCGATCGTCTGAGTGCTGCGGGCATCGCGATCGAGGACACCCCGGGCGGCTTCCGCTGGTCGCTGGCGGACTGACCCCAGACGCACCCATCCGCTCCCACGTCGACAGACAGGAACACCGAAATGCCACCGAAGTCACGCGGCGGAGCCGTCCGCCGGGCCGGCAAGGGCCCCCGGAAGGGGACCGGCGGCCAGGGCAAGCGCAAGCTCGAGGGCAAGGGGCCCACCCCGCGCGCCGAGGACCGCGTCTACCACAAGGCGCATAAGGAGGCCCAGGCGAAGAAGGCGCGGCAGACCGCGCAGGCCAAGCGCAAGAAGCGCGAGGTCGGTGCCGACGTGGTGGCCGGGCGCAACTCCGTGCTCGAGGCGCTCCGCGCCGGAGTGCCGGCGACGGCGCTCTACGTGGCCCAGCGGATCGACTCCGACGACCGCGTCAGGGAATCGATCGCGCTCGCGGCCGAGCGGGGCATCGCACTCCTCGAGGCGAGCCGGCCGGACCTCGACCGCCTCACCGACGACGCGATCCACCAGGGGCTCGCGCTCCAGGTCCCGCCGTACGAGTACTCCCACCCCGACGACCTCCTCGCGCTCGCTGCGGAGCGCTTCGAGACCCCGCTGCTCGTCGCTCTCGACGGGGTGACCGATCCGCGCAACCTCGGGGCCATCGTCCGCTCGACCGCCGCGTTCGGCGGGCACGGGGTCATCATCCCCGAGCGCCGCTCGGCGAGCATGACCGCGGCGGCCTGGAAGACCTCGGCCGGGGCCGCCTCGCGCATCCCGGTGGCGCGCGTGGTCAACCTCGCGCGCTCGATCCAGGACCTCAAGAAGCAGGGGGTCTTCGTCCTCGGGCTCGACATGGACGGCGACGTCGAGCTCCCCGCCCTCGAGCTCGCGACCGCCCCGGTGTGCATCGTCGTCGGTTCCGAGGGCAAGGGCGTGTCCCGCCTCGTCGGCGACCTGTGCGATCAGATCGTGTCGATACCGATCCAGGCGAGCACCGAATCGCTCAACGCCGGCATCGCGGCAGCCGTCACCCTCTACGAGGTCGCTCGCACCCGCGCCCGGCAGGGCTGACCCGGGCGCCGAGGGTAGGGCCCCTCGGCACCCGCGTCCGGTGTGATCAGCGCACGTCGCGCGGGGGCACCGGGTCGGCACCGGCAGCCGTTCCGTCCGCGGCGGCACCCTGCTTGGGCAGGGCGCCGAGCGACACGGTGATGATCGCGGCCATGATCATCGCTCCCGAGATCACCCACATGCCCGCAGTCTGCGAGCCGGTCGCGTCGGCGAGGAAGCCGGTGATGTACGGGGCGAAGAAGCCCGAGGCGTTGCCCACGGAGTTGATGAGCGCCACGCCCGCGGCCGCGGCCACGCCGGAGAGGAACGCGGTGGGCAGGGGCCAGAACGTCGCGAGCGAGCCCATGACGCCGCACGCGAAGATCGACACGCACACCATCGCAAGGAACGGCGAACCGACGTAGGCCGTGATCGGGATGGTGATCGCGGCGACGATCGACGGAGCGGCGACGTGCCACACGCGCTCGCCGGTGCGGTCGCCGTGGCGGGCCCAGAAGATCATGAACACCGCGGCGAAGGTGAAGGGCACCGCGGTGAGCAGACCCTTCTCCCAGATCGAGTACTCGACGCCGAACCGCTCCTGGAAGCCCTCGATGATCGTCGGCAGGAAGAAGCTGATGGCGTAGAGGCCGTAGACCACGCCGAAGTACACGAACGCGAGGGCCCACACGCGGCCGGCGGTGAGCGACCTGCGCAGCGGCACGTGGTACTTCGCGGCGGTCTCCGACTCCTCGCGCTCCATCTCCGCCTGCAGCCACTGCCGCTCATCGGGGGCGAGCCACTTCGCGTCCTGCGGCCGGTCGGTGAGGAAGAACCAGCAGATGATGCCGAGGAGGATCGCGGGCAGGCCCTCGATGAGGAACATGAACCGCCAGCCGGACATGCCCCACAGCAGCTGGTCGCCGTGCTCGATGAGGAGCGCGGACACCGGGGC
The DNA here is from genome assembly GCF_900184225.1 of Brevibacterium ihuae. Lineage (NCBI taxonomy): Bacteria > Bacillati > Actinomycetota > Actinomycetes > Micrococcales > Brevibacteriaceae > Brevibacterium > Brevibacterium ihuae. The sequence goes on from NZ_FXWZ01000003.1 coordinate 1,585,219, forward strand.
GCCGATGACGCTCGACAGCGGGATCGCGACCATGAAGTATGCGACGGCCTTGGCGCGCTCGGACTTGGGGAACCAGAACGTCAGGTAGAGGATGATGCCCGGGAAGAAGCCGGCCTCGGCGATGCCGAGGAGGAACCGGAGGATGATGAGCCACCACTCGCCGGAGATGCCGGCCCAGCTGTCGGTCGGCACGAACGCCATGAGCGCGGCGATCGCACCCCAGGTGACGAGGATGCGGGCGATCCAGCGGCGTGCGCCGAACCGGTGGAGGGCGAGGTTCGACGGCACCTCGAGGAGGAGGTAGCCGGCGAAGAAGACGCCCGAGGCCAGACCGAACATCGTCTGGGTGAGACCGAGCTCGTCATTCATCCCGTTCGGGCCGGCGAAGCCGATGTTCGTCCGGTCGAGGTAGTTGATGAAGTAGAGGAGCCCGAGGAACGGGGTCAGCCGGAGGGCGACCTTGCGCAGGGTCCGCTTGCGCAGCTCGGCATCGTGCGCCGGGCCTGCGGAAGCGGCGGGGGAGGACGAGGACACCGGAGTTCCTTCCTGGGGGGACGATCGACCGTCGACGATGACGATGCGATCGGGTGACCTTGCAAGTTCTACACCCGCGCCCCCGGAGTGTCCACTGGTGAGCGTCGTGTCGTCTCATATGACGGGACACAGGTGACCTGCGGGTAACTTTCGGCGGGGTGGGTGCGACCCGGATCGTGCAGCGGGTTTCGGCTCCCGGCCGACGGGCCCTCACCGGGTGCCGGCACCCGCCCTCGCATCACACGCGGGGGGAGAACCGCCCGTCCTGCGCCATCCAGCCGCCGTCGACGACGAGCGAGTGTCCGGTGACGAAGCTCGAGGCGTCGGAGGCGAGGAACAGCACCGGGCCGGCGATCTCGTGGAGGATGCCCCAGCGGCCCACGGCGGTCTTGTCCGCGTACGCGTTCCACCACTCCTCGTCGGACTTGATCTGCGCGGTGAGCGGGGTCTCGAACGGCCCCGGCAGGATCGAATTGACCCGCACGCCGGAGGGCCCGAGCTCGCTCGCGAGCGCCTTCGTCAGCTGCACGACCCCGGCCTTGGCGGCGGCGTACAGCCCCTGACCGGGCTCGACGACAAGAGCGCGGAACGAGGCGAAGGTGATGATCGATCCCCGGCCGCGCTCGGCCATCTGCGCGCCGAACCCGCGCATGAGGCGGTAGGTGCCCTTGAGGTTGATGTCGATGACCCGGTCGAACTCCTCGTCCGTGGTGGTGAGCATCCGCTTGCGGATGTTGAGACCGGGCGTCATGACGAGGGCGGCGGCATCGGAGTGGGCGGCGACGAGCGCCTCGACGGACTCCGTCGACGTGACGTCGATCGCTGCGGCCTCGGCGGTGCCTCCGCGGCCGGCGATGATGTCGACCGTCTCCGCGGCGCCGGTCTCGTCGAGGTCGGCGCACACGACCCGGGCGCCGGCGTCGGCGAGGCCGAGCGCGGTGGCCCGGCCGAGGCCCGAGGCGGCGCCGACGACGACCGCGGTGGTGCCGGACAGGTCGAACTGACCGGGGATGGAGGGGAAGTCGGCTGCTGCGCTCATGATCGGCCTTTCATCGGGGTGCGTGTCTGCACGGGTCGGTGCGGGCGATGGTCCGTGCGGGTGGTGGTCTCTCCACGTGACTGTATCGCTCCTCGGCCGATTCGGGGCGGCATGATTCCGACCGGTGCAGGTCTCCTCGGGAGGAACAGGGATGAGTCGTCTTCGGGATGAACAGGGATGAGCCCTCCTGCGGACTGCGGCTCCTCCGATCCATGCGGCGGACGCACCCTTCCGGGAACCTCGGCGTCTGCGGGCCGTGTGTGCAACGAGTCGAGATTGCGGCAGGTTGGGAGAGCGGCACGCAGTCGAAACTGCAATGGATTGCGGATTCGTTCTCAGGAACCTTCGGAAATTGCACTCTCGGGGGAGGTGGGGTCGGCGCTGCGGATGGCCTGCAGGGCCTCGGTGCTCGGCTCGCGGAGATAGGACTCCTCGCGACGGTGGTGAGGAAGCACAGTCTCGACGTAGGACCGGATCGCCTCCGGGGTGGACACGTCGCGCCCGGCGTTCTCCGACATGTACCACCGGTGGTCGAGGAACTCGTGGAACAGCTGCGCGGGCTCGAGCCGCTGGGCGGAATCCGCGGGCAGCGTGTCGACCACGGGACGGTACACATCGGCCATCCATGCCTCGGCGGAGGCGAGCTCGTCCGCATCGGCCAGGCCCGTGGCCATCCGGTAGCTGTCGAGGTCGTTGAGCATTCGGCGCGCCTGGTTGTCCTGTGCTCCGATCCCGGTGAGCCGCCGCAGCCGGCGGGTGTGGTGCCCGGGTTCGACGACCTTCGGCTCGATCCGGGTGGTGACCCCGTCGAGGTCGGTCGTCACGGTGAGTTCGCCGAGGTCGAAGCCGAGGTCGTTGAGCCGCCGCACCCGGTCGTCCATCCGCCAGCGCTCGTCCTCGCGGAACTCCTCGCTGCCGGTGAGCTCCTGCCACAGCGCGCGGTAGCGCTCGAGCAGCCGGGTGCTCACCGCGAGAGGGTCGACCGAGGCGTCGACGAGCTCGCCGGCCTGGAGGTCGAGGAAGTCGCCGGCGATGTTCGTCCGCGCGATCTCGAGATCGTGCTCGCGCTGGCCGTCGGACAGCGAGAGGTGGAGCTCCCCGGTCTCCGCATCGACGAGGTAGGCGGCGAAGGCGTCGGCATCGCGCCGGAACAGCGCGTTCGACAGGGACACGTCGCCCCAGAAGAACCCGGCGAGGTGGAGGCGGACGAGGAGGACGGCGAGGGCGTCGACGAGGCGGTCGGCGACGGCCGCTGCGAGGTCCTGGCTGAACAGCGCGCGATACGGCAGCGAGTAGCGCAGGTGCGGGGTGAGCAGCGCACCGGGCAGGTGCTCGCCCTCAGGGGTGCACCGTTCGGTGACGTGGCCGAGCGGGGCGACCGCGGGCACGTCGAGCCGGACGAGCGCGCGGAGCATCTCGTGCTCGCGCTCGGCCACCGGGTCCTCGGTCTCCTTGACGGCGACGACCTCGCCGGCGAGCTCGACGAACCGCACGACATGCCGGGAGATGCCGCGCGGCAGGCCGACGAGCAGATCCTTGGGCCAGTCGGCCACCGGGGTGCGCCACGGCAGGGTCGCGATCGCGCTGCCCAGGCGTTCGGCGGTGATGAACATGGAGCCATCATCGCAGGATCGGGCCGTCGCGTCCGGGGTGCGGGCGCGATCCCGGGTCTCAGATCCGGCGGGAGAGCTCCTCGGGGGAGTGCACCCCGACGACGCGGCCCTTCTCGAGCAGCGCGATCCGGTCCGCCACCGCCACCGCGTCCTCCGCGGACTTCGTGGCGTAGAGCGTGGTGATGCCGAGGTCCTGCTGCAGGGTCCGGATCTGATCGCGGGTGGTGTCGTGGACGGCGGGGGCGAGGTTGGCGAGCGGCTCGTCCATGACGAACACCCGCGGGTTGCGCACGAGGGCGCGGGCGAGCGCGACCTTCTGGCGCTGCAGGCCGTCGAGATCGTCGTGCCGGGCGCGGAGCACCGCGCCGAGCCCCAGCCGGGCCGCCGCATCGCTCACCCGCCGGTCGATCTCGTCCTCGCTGATCCCGCTGAGCCGGAGCGCGAAGCCCATGTTCTCCGCCACGTCCATGTGGGGGTAGAGCGCGTAGTTCTCGAACGCCATCGTGACGTCGCGATCGCCCGGCGGCACCGTCGTGACGTCCTGGCCGTCGATCTCGATCGTCCCCCGCGAGGGTCGCTCGGTGCCGTGGATCATCCGCAGGATCGTCGACTTGCCGCTGCCGGCGGGTCCGAGGAGGACGAGGAACTCGCCGTCGTGGACGCGGAACGACACCCCGTCGACCGCGGCGGTCGAGGTCGCCGGGTAGCGGTGGCTGACATCGGTCAGGGTGACCGTGGACATGCGGGCGGGTCTCCTCACAGGGTGGCTGATGCTCTCGATCCTATCGGAGCCGAACCCCATCGTTGCAGGTGGCCGGGGGTGCAGGATGGTCCGGGGGAGGGCTGTCGGGTCCACCGTAGGATAGGCGCATGAGAGTTCGCCTGGAAGACGTCGCGGCCGCCGCCGAGGTCTCCGTCACCACGGTGTCACGGGTGCTCTCCGGGCGCGGCACGGTCGCCGCGGCCACGCGCGAGCGGGTGCACCGCGCACTCGAGAGGGTGGGCTACACGCGCTCGACGCTGCTGCGGCCGAGCCCCGCCCGGCTCGTCGTCGTCGGGGCGCCCGAGGCCCCCGAGCACTGGCAGCTCGATGTGTGCAACGGGGTGGCCGACCGGCTCCAGGCCGAGGGCCTCCTCACCGCCCCGGTGTTCCTCGGTTCCGACCTCGCCGACGTCCGCGCCTGCATCGCCGCCGGTGCCGCAGCGGTGGTGACCCCGACCTTCACCGAGCTCGACGTCGACGTCCCGGTGGTGCGCTTCGCCGAGGCGGCGGTCCGGGCCGAGGCGCCCCGGCCGGCCGGCGGGACGCGGGTCGGCGGCGAATGGGTCGCCGCCCACATCGACCTCACCGGCGGCCTCACCCTCGCCTTCGAGCACCTGAGCGCGCTCGGGCACCGGCGGATCGGCCTCGTGTGCAACGAATCCGGCGCGCTCGCCCGGCAGCTCGAGGAGCGCTTCCTCGCCGAGCACCCGGTGCGCGGCCTCACCTCGCGCCTCGACGAATGGATCGCCGCGGTGCCCAAGTCGTACTCCGGCGGGATCGAGGCGGCGACCCGCCTGCGCGACGCCACGTGCACCGCGCTCATCGTGCAGAGCGCGCTCCAGCTCTACGGGGTCTTCGCCGCGATGCGGCAGCGCCGGCTCGTCGTCCCGCGCGACCTCTCGGTGGTGGGCTTCGGCGACTCGTCGACGATGCGCTACACCGCGCCGCCGGCCACCGTGCTCGGCCTCGACAACCCGGGGATGACCCAGGCCCTCGTCGCCGGGGTCCGCACCGTGCTCGACCTGCCGGGCGAGGGGATGCGCTCGGTGCCGCCGACCTACCGGCCCCGGCTGCTCGCCCGCGCGTCGACCGCGGCGGCCCGCTCATGATGCGCACGGACGTCTCCCTCAACCGGATCGCGGAGCTGTCGGGTCTCTCCGCCTCGACGGTATCCCGGGTGCTCCGCGACCGCCCCGGGGTCTCCGCGGAGGCCCGGCGGGCGGTCGAGGTGGCGCTCCGCACGCTCGGCGTCGCGAGCGCCCTGCCGGAGGACTCGCCCGCCGTCGTCGCGGTGGTTCAGGCCGAGGTCACCGGCGCCGACGTCGACCCCTTCGAGACCCTCTACCTCGAGACCGTCCGTCGGATCTACCGGGTGGGCAAGGTCGCGCTGCGGGTGACGACCGGGCCCGAGCTCCCCTCGCCAGCGACCCGGCTCCAGGAGTTCGGGGTGGCCGGCGCGGTGGTGCTCGGCGGGCAGTCGGCCGGGCCGGAGGCCAAGCGCCTCGCGGCGCTCAACGTCCCGGTCGTCCGGGTGTCGAACGCCCGCCACGAAGGCACCGGCCAGATCGTCCTCGATGCCTCGCAGGGCATTGACACCGCGGTGAGGCACCTCGTCCACCTGGGACACCGGCGGATCGGCATCGCGGTGCCGGAGGACTCCGCGGCTGCGAACCGGGTGGCCGCCTACCGGCGGTCGATGGCGGACCTCCTCCACATCGCGGCGACCCGGGACCAGGCTCCGGTGGCGCAGGCCGGCCCGGGCATCCTCGCCGGAGCGCAGGCCGCGGACGGTCTGCTCCGCGCGAACTGCTCGGCGGTCATCAGCTGCTCGCCCGCGCTGACATTCGGGGTGCTCGAATCGGCGCGCCGCCTCGGCCTCGACGTGCCGCAGGACCTCTCGCTCCTCACCGTGGGGGAGATGCCCGACGCCGATGTCGTCCACCCTCCGCTCTCGCAGGTGACCTTCGACTGGGGCCGGCTCGCGCAGACGGCGATCAGCGAGCTCGAGCGGCTCATGGCCGGCGCGGGTACGCTCCCGGACTACTCGGTGGCCCCGGAGCTCGTGCTCCGCTCCTCCGAGCTGCCGGTCCGCACGCGGTAGTCACCGCTCGGTGGGTCAGTGCCGGCTGGGTCCGCACTCGTGGGGCCGGCGACCGAGGGGCCATCACCCGCGGGCCGCTCCGTCGGCGGGAGCCTCAGCTGCCGGCGAGGGCGGCGGAGCGCTCCGCGGCGAGCCGGGTGAGGAGCGCGGCGACCGCCTCGGGCGAGGCGATCCGCGCGCGGGCGCACGTGTCCGCGGTGCCGACCCGGATGCTCAGGCCCTCATAGCCGCCCTCCCGGCGGGCATCGAGGTGGGCGAAGGCGTCCTCGTCGGTGGTGTCGTCGCCGATGTAGAGCGCGGCCGTCGCCCCGGTGTGGTCGATCATGAGGTCGAGGCCGTCGCCCTTGGTGTGCATCCGCACCCCGAACTCGATCATGTCGTGGCCGTCGAGCGAGCGCAGCTCGGGGTTGTCCTCGGCGAACCGGCGGAGTTCGGCGGCGAAGAACTCGGTGCGCTCCGGCGAGCAGCCGCGGGTGTGGAAGGTCCGGCCGAGCGGCTTGCGCTCGACGCGCAGCTCGCCGTGCCCGGTATCCGGCGTGGCGGCGGTGATCCGCTCGAACTCCGCGTCGAGCGCGTCGAGCAGGGTGCGCTCCGCCGGCGTGGGCGCGGCGGAGTAGCGGTACGGGTCGGCGGGGTCGGCCGAGGCCTCGGTACCGCCGCTGAGGTCCTGCTCGACGCCGTGCGAGCCGACGAAGAGCACCGGGCCGGGTGCCCGGCTCAGCTCCTTGAGCGCGGCGACGTCGCGCCCGGAGATGTAGCCGACAGCGGTCTCCGGCAGGGCGGCGAGCGCCTCGACCGCCTCCGCCGACTCCGGCACCGGGGCCGAGGTCGCCGGATCGTCCTGGAGAGGCGCAATGACCCCGTCGAAGTCGAGGGCGACGAGGAGCCGCCGGGTGCGGGCGAGCGCCCGGATGTCGACGTCGGCGGGATCCTGCAGGGGCGGGCAGAGCCCGGGACCGGACGCCGCGGTCATCGGCGGCGCTCCTCCGGCTCGGTGGGCTCGGGCGGCTCCTTCGCCTCGGCGGCCTCCCAGCGGCGCATGTCCTTGTCGTCGTCGAGCGCCTCGAGCGTGTCGAGGAACGTCTGCGACCACGAATGCACGTCGTCGCGGAACAGCCGGCGGCGCAGCGTGCGCATCCGGCGCCGGCGGTCGGCCGGCGGCATCTCGACAGCGCGCACGATGTTCGCCTTGAGCCCGTCGATGTCGTGCGGATTGACGAGCACCGCCTGGTTCATGTGGTCGGCGGCCCCGGCGAACTCGGAGAGGACGAGGACGCCGTCCTCCCCTATGCGGCAGGCGACGTACTCCTTGGCGACGAGGTTCATCCCGTCGCGCAGCGCGGTGACGAGGAGGACGTCGGCGGCGAGGTAGAGCGCAGTCATCTCCGAGCGCGGATAGGAGTGGTGGAAGTAGTGGATCACCGTCGTCCCGAGGTCGGAGAACTCGCCGTTGATGCGTCCCACGGCGAGCTCGACGTCGGTGCGGATCTGCTGGTACTGCTCGATCCGCTCGCGGCTCGGGGTGGCGATCTGGACGAGGGTGACCTCGCCGGGGTCGATCGACCCGTCGGCGAGCAGCTCGCCCCACGCCTTGAGCCGGTGGCGGATGCCCTTCGTGTAGTCGAGGCGGTCGACGCCGAGCACGAGGGTCTCCGGGTCGCCGAGCTCGGCGCGGATCTCCCGCGCCCGGGCGACGGTCTGCGGATCGCGGGCTGCGGAGTCGAGCGCCTGCGCGTCGACGGAGATCGGGAACGCGCGCGCCTCAGCGATGTGCTCCCCGGTGCCCGCCTCCTCCGACGCCGGCACCCGGATCTGGCTCGCCTTCGTCGTGAAGCCGGCGTGGATGCGGGCCGCCCGGCGGAAGTTCGCCGCGTCGGCCGGCCGCTGGAAGCCGATGAGGTCGGCGCCGAGCAGGCCGTGGAGGATCTGCGAGCGCCACGGGAGCTGCGCGAACAGCTCGGCGGGCGGGAACGGGATGTGGTTGAAGAACCCGATCGACACGTCCGGGCGCAGGGCGCGCACGAGTGCCGGTACGAGCTGGAGCTGGTAGTCGTGGACCCACACGGTGGCGCCCGCGGCGGCGGTCCGCGCGGCCGCCTCGGCGAAGCGGGTGTTGACCTGCAGATAGCTCTCCCACCAGGTGCGGTGGAACTCCGGGGCGACGATGACGTCGTGGTAGAGCGGCCACAGCGTGGCATTGGAGAAGCCCTCGTAGTAGCTGACGATCTCGTCCGAGCTCAGCGTGAGCGGCACGAGGTGCATGCCGTCGATGTCAAAGGGCTCGATCTCCTCGTCGGGGATCCCGGCCCAGCCGATCCAGGCGCCGTCGTTGGCCTGCATGACCGGTGCGAGGGCGGTGACGAGACCGCCGGGCGAGGTCGCCCATTCAGGCTCCGGCCCGGCGCTCACGCGGTCGACGGGGAGGCGGTTGGCGACGACGACGAAATCGGCGCCGTCGGGCGGGGGAGGGAGGGAAGAGGTGCTGGTTTCCTGATCGGCCGGTGTGCGTGTCACAGTGCTCCTCGGATTGAACCTCTGTCAGGAGAGACTCTACTCTCTCACGTAATGTGGATGAGGTGATGATGGAAGAACTGGGCGGCTACCGCCTGCTCGAGCAGCTGGGCTCCGGCGGCATGGGCGTCGTGTATCTCGCGGTGGACGGGGAGAACAATCCCGTCGCCGTCAAGGTCCTCCATTCGCACATCGCCAACGACGAGACCTCCCGCAAGCGGCTCGCTCGCGAGGTCCGCACGCTGCGCCGGATCAAGCACCCCCGGATCGCCGAGGTGCTCGACGCGGAGCTCGAATCGGAGCAGCCCTTCATCGTCACCGAGTTCGTCGACGGTATGACGCTGTCCGACGACGTCAAGGAGAACGGCCCCTTCGCCGAGGACGAGCTCGTCCACTTCGGCCACGCGCTGCTCGATGCCCTCAACGCCGTGCACTCCGCCGGGGTCATCCACCGCGACCTCAAGCCCGCGAACATCATGATCATGGACGGCGAGCCGATGGTCATCGACTTCGGCATCGCGCAGGCCGCCGACGAGGTCAAGGTCACCGCGACCGGTCTCGTCATGGGCACCCCGGGGTACCTGAGCCCGGAGATCGCCGACGGCAAGGCCTCGAGCGAGAAGACCGACTGGTGGGGGTGGGCGGCCTCGATGGCGTTCGCCGCCACCGGCACCAACCCCTACGGCTCGGGACCGCTCGAGGCGGTCCTCGGCCGGGTCGCGATGGGTCGGGCGAATCTCGACGGCGCCCCGGCGCTGTTCGTCCCCCTCCTGCGGGCATGCCTCGACCCGAAGCCGGAGCGCCGCCCCTCGGGCTCGATGATCCTCGACGCGCTCGTCGACATCGAGTCCGGACGCATGCCCTCGCTCGGCGGCCCGGTGCGGCAGGGCCCCGGTGCCGGGTCGTCCGCCGCCCCGGTCGGACCCTCGGGCACCGCGGTGATGCCGGCGGTGGCCGCCGGAGCCGGGTACCCCGGCGCCCCGGGGCACGTGCCGGGCGCCCACGGCGTGCCACGCCAGTCGCACCAGGGTCAGCGGCCGGTCCAGCAGCCCGGAACCCATCCGGGGGCCGGGCAGTACGGATCCGCGCCGCCCGTCCATCAGCAGGCACCGGTCCCCGGCGGGCCCCGGCCCTATGGTCCGCTCGGCATCGACCCGCGCCCGCGGCCCGGTGCGCCGGGTCAGATGCAGGGCATGCAGCAGGGCATGCCGCCGGGACAGGGATACGGCCGGCCGCAGCAGGCGGGGATGCAGCAGGGGCGGCTCGTGCCGCCCGGACGACCCCGTCCCTCGCGCCTCGGCGGCGCGTGGGCGGTGCTCGCCCTCAACCTCCTCGCGATCGCGCTCACGCCGCTCGGACCGTTCATCATGCTCATCGCGACGTATATCTGGCAGGTCATCGCCCGCACGGCCGGGTCGATGGCGCGCACCCGCAACTGGCGGCAGTTCGAGCGCGGGCCGGGCTCGGTGAGCCTGTGGTCCTCGGTCGGCTCGATGCCCGGGGCGCTGCTCGGCGCGCTCTTCGTCTCCCTGTTCTGCCTCATCCTCCCGCTCATCGCCGCCGGGGCGATCGCGATCCTCATGCGCCTCGACGTGCTCGGGATCGTGCCGGGCGGCAGCTCCGAGGCCTGGGCGCTGTGGGCGGCCGCGCTCGCGTCCGCGGTCGTGCTGTGGCTCGGTCCCGGATCGGCGAACCTCCGGCACGGCTCCCGGGTGCTGCTGAGCCCGATCACGCGCTCCTCGACCGGCGAATGGATCGCGACCGCGATCCTCGGCGTGCTCGTCGTCCTCGCGGTCATCACCGTCCTCACCGGAGGTTCGGTGACGTGGTGGCCCTCCCCGGCCAATCCCTTCGGCCTCATCCCGGAGCCGCAGTTCCCGTGAGCGACGCCGCGTGAGCGCGGTCGGGGCCTGCTGAGCCCTGCCGCAGTTCCGTGAGCGCGACTGGGAAGCGGTGAACCCGCAGCGGTTCCGTGTGCGCGGCCGCCGTGCCACCGCGTGCTCCGATCCGGGTGATCCGTCGACGCGAACCTGCGTGATCCGCGACGCGAACCTGCGTGGTTGGTGAACGGCGGGCGGAGCCGGAGGTCGTATCATGGCAGGGCGCCGGAGGGCGCCCGAGACCAGCACCAGCGACACAACGTGAGGGAACATGGCGAAGAACTCCTCGTCCGCGGCCGACCGCAGGCAGGCCGCGCGCGAAAAGGCGCGGCAGATCGCAGAGACGCAGGCCAAGCGCGAGAAGACCGCACGCACGATCCTCTACACCGGGGTGGGCGTCGTGGTGGTCGCGGTTCTCGCCGTCGTGATCTTCCTCATCGTCCAGGCCGCCCAACCGACGCCGGGACCCAAGAACTACACCGCCGGGTCGATCACGCTCGCGAGCGACGGCGAGCAGGTGCAGGCCTACGGTGCCAAGGGCGCCGAGGCGGATGACGCCCCGGCGGACGCGCCGGCGTTCTCCGAGTCCGGCCTCCCGGACACCGCGCCGGTCGTCACCGTGTACCTCGACTTCCAGTGCCCCGGCTGCGCGGGCTTCGAGCAGGCCAACGCCGGAACGCTCGGAAAGCTCGTCGATGAGGGCACGATCGCCGTGGAGTACCAGCCCGTCGCGATCCTCGATGCGAGCTCGCAGGGCAACGAGTACTCGACCCGCTCGGCGAACCTCATGGCCTGCGTGGCCGACAGCGGCCAGACCGACGTCTACATGGATGTCATGAAGACCCTCTTCGACAACCAGCCGGCGCAGGGCGCCAACGGCATGACCGACGAGCAGCTCCTCGAGTTCGCCGAGCAGGCCGGAGTCGACACGAGTGCCCCGACGACGACGCTCGAGGGCGGGCCCTCCGTGCAGGAGTGCGTGGAGAACGTGAGCTTCGACAAGTTCGTCGAGAACACCACGCAGGACGCGCTGAGCGACGGCCTGCAGGGCACCCCGCGCGTGCTCGTCAACGGCGAGGACACCGAGGCCTGGCAGGATCCGGAGGCGTTCGCCACCGAGCTCCTCACCGCCGCCGGCGAGATCGGCTGAGTCGAACCGCGCTCGCGCGGCGGGTTTGGATCCGGCCGGGATCGTGACCGGTGAGGCTGCTTCCGATCGGATTGTGCCGTCCGTCGAGGCGGGTGGTTTAGACTGCTGCAGTCGCCGAACGGGACGCACTGCCGTGCGGACACCCGGGCGGCCCGCCTCCTTAGCTCAGTTGGTAGAGCACCGCTCTTGTAAAGCGAAGGTCGTCAGTTCGAGTCTGACAGGGGGCTCCGGACAGCATGCGGCCCCGGGATCGGAAGGATCCCGGGGCCGTGATGCGTTTCGGGGGAGAGGTGGGGCTCGGAGCTCGGGGTCGGGCCGGCGACGGCACCCGCCGGAGAGTGACGTCACTCACGCGTCAGGGAGCCGATCTCCTGTTCGTCGCCGTTCTTCACCGTCATCGTCGAGCCGTCGATCTCGAGAACCCGCGCCTCGCGCAGCCAGGTATCGACCCCGATGCACGCCTTGAGCGTCGTGGTGAACCGTTCGAGCGTCACCGTGGCCCCGTCCTGCTCGTAGGTGGTACCGATGCCGTTGCACCCGTCGCTGCCGGAGACCTTGCCGTCCTCGGAGAACGTCAGGTGCGGCTCCCCCTTCTCGTCGGAGACCCAGCGGCCGACTACAGTTTCCACGGACTCTTCTCCGTTCGTCGAGGACACGGTTCCGGTACCGCCGCACCCGCCGAGGAGCAGCCCGGTTGTCGTCGCCAGTGCGGCGATCATGGGGATGGGGCGAAACTTCATGCTCCGAGTCTAAGCGGCGCGCGCTCAAGCATGAAGACCTGCCGGGCTGGGGGGCGCGCTGGAAGACCCTGCTCGTCCCTCCTTCCGCCGGTGCCGCGGGGGCGGTCGGTGCCGTGTGCGGTGAGCGGAGATGCAGTTGCACGCTCGCCTCATCTGCCGACACCTGAGCCCGGGTCGGGCTCTGAGCCCGGTCACCGCTCCCCGGCGGAGACGACCGGCGTCGGCCGCCGCGATCCGCATTCCGAAGCGGGTACCCGCGGGTAGTTGAAACGTCGATTCTGTGTTTAGTTCGTTACGTTCACGCAATCATTGGTCGTCAGGTCACGGATCGGTAAAGTCGACCCCGGTTGCCTCCCCGTGCGCACGGCGCTCGCAACCAGTGCTGATCCGTCAGCCGCCTGACCGTTACGGAACGAAGTAGGGAAAGAGACGCAATGAGGAAGAGACTCCTTTCGCGCCCGGCAGCTCTTGCCGCGGCCGCGTCGCTGGGGATGACGGGCGTGCTCGTCACCGTTCCGGCATCGGCCACCGAGACCGCCGAAGAGGCCCCGACCTCGGTCAAGGCGATGAGCAAGCAGGTGCAGGAGTTCGACGACGTCGACGGCATCCAGGCCTACGGCACCGACGGTGACGGCAACGTCGTCGTCGTCACCCTGCCGGAAGAGGACCTCGACGCTGACAGCACCGAAGCGCTCGAGGCATTCGAGGGCGATCACAGCAACGTTGAGGTCATCGAGATCGGCGCGCCGGTCCAGGCCTACGCGCAGAATGAGCTCGTCGGCGGCGCCGGTTACATCACGAGCGAAGGCGGTCTGTGCTCGGTCGGCTTCACCGCCGTGAGCCCCGATGGCAATCCGGCCATCATCACCGCCGGTCACTGTGGTGCCGAAGGTACCCAAACCGGTCGGTCGACGCCGTCCCTGGACACCGCGCACGCCGGCGAGACCAGCCAGCCGCCGCCCCTGGATGACGCGGCGATGGGCACGTTCGGGTTCTCGCAGTTCGGCGGCCCCGGCAGCACCCCCCAGGATGAGCCCACCACCGAGTCGACTGACATCGCTGTCATCGACGTCAGCAATGCGGACCTTGATCTGCTTCCCGCTGTCACCGATTGGTCGACCGCCGGAGACGATGATCTCGCAGCCGGGATCGAGACCGAGATCACCGGCGTCGCCGCCCCGGCCGAAGGTGCCCCGGTCTCGAAGAGCGGTCGCACGACCGGCCTCACCGACGACGACGACCTTGACATCGTCGACGGCTACAGCCGGATCGGACTGCCCGACGGTTCGCTCCGCTGGGTCCGCGGATTCGGCGCCAACGGCCTCGAGGCCGCACCGGGCGACTCCGGTGGCGCCGTCTTCCAAGGCGACAAGGCGATCGGCGTCGTGAGCGGCGGCGCTCCTGCCGAGGAAACCGGCGAGACGGAAGACTTCTTCTGGGGCACCTCGCTCGTCCACGCCCTCGAGTTCACCGACGGCTACGAGGTCATGGTGGCCGAGGACGATTCGGAGCCGACCCCGGATCCCACCCCGTCGGAGACCCCGGATCCCACGCCGTCGGATGATCCCTCCGACGATCCGTCGCAGACCCCGGATCCCACCCCGACGGATGATCCCTCGGACGAGCCGACCGAGGATCCCACCTCGCCGGCTCCGACTGAGGATCCCACCTCGCCGGCACCGACGGACGATCCCACCGACGAGGCCCCGGTCGAGCGTGAGCTCACCATCGATCCGCGTCGCGTGTCCGTCTCGGACTTCGTCAACGAGGATGCCGGCGTGAACATCACGGCCACCGGCTACGCCTCCGGCGAGTCGGTCACCCTCGAGGTGTTCCCGCAGAACGACTCGGTGAATGACTTCACTCTCGAGGGCACCGCTGACGAGAACGGCGTCGTGACCTTCGGTGTCTACGGCACCAACGCCGGCAACGCCGACGTGTACCTCGGCACCTACGACGTGAGCGTCGCCGCCACCGCCGGTGACGACGATGCCGCGAACGCCGGTTCTGAGGCCGCTGGTGCTGCCTACGCCGCCGGCGACGCCGACGAGCCGCTCACCGGTTCGTTCGAGGTCGTCTCCGACGAGGGCGCCGCCCCCGGCGAGGACGAGGACTCCGATGACAACGGCAGCGACCTGCCGCGCACCGGTTCCGAGCTCACCGGACTGGGAGTCGGCGCAGGCCTGCTCGTCGTCGGTGCAGCCGCGGTCTACGTGACCACCCGTCGCGCCAAGAAGGGCCAGGCCTGATCTGAACTGATCACCTGATCCGCGAAGGACCCCGACACTCACCCGTGTCGGGGTCCTTCCCCCGTTCACCCCGCAATTTCCGAAGGTTTCTGAGAACGAATCCTTCGGATTGTGCAATCTCAACTGTGACGGTTGTGCGCTCTCAACTCCGGCGGGAGCGGGCAGGTGTGCCTATGGACCGCTGGGGATTCGGTGTCCGAGGATCAGTGAATCGGGGATATGGGCGCGGGGAGCGCGGATCCGGGAACGCGGGAGCGCCGAGGTGCACTCACGATCCGCGGGCACGAGAGAGACGGACACTCGAATCGCGTCCACTGGAACGCCCGCTGACTGCCTCGCAGTCGCACACGTGCCGGCGGGCGGCTTCTCAGCTGCGCGATCGCCGACTGTCTGGTTCTCAGCTGTCTGTGCCGGCCGTCTGATCGGCAGCAGTGCAGGTGGGGTCGCGCGGACCGCAAGTCTGCAGGGCTCGAGACCCCGGTCGCGGTCGCCCCGTGCTGCCCGCACTTGTCGGTCGTCCGAACCTCAGCCGCGCATGTGCCGATCTCCCGAACCGTGCCGTGCGCGAGCGGCTCGGGGACCGATCCCGGCAGGGTCGGCTCCGGTGCCGATCAGAGCAATGCCGTCTCTGGGGTCGGACCGAACAACGCCGTCACCAGGGCCGCACCGAGCAGTGCCATCACCGGGGCCGAGGTGCCTGACCAGGGAATCCACTCTCGGCAGACCCGTGTCCGTGCCTCCGTATAACGTCGGGGTATGAGAACGACGCAGGGCATCACAACGGTCGACGAGGTCGACCGGATCCGTGATGCGCTGGTCCACTTCGAAGCGCGGTCGGAGACCGAAGCCGTCGCCGCACTCCGGGCGCTCGAAGAGCTCAAGGCCGCCTGCACCGCGGCCCAGGCGCGGGCCGCTTCCGTGCTCGAACGGGAACGGCTCGAATCGGAGTTCCGCCGCGGGGTTCCCGCTTCCTCGCGCGGGAAGGGGCTCGGCGCAGAGATCGGCCTGGCCCGGCGGGAGTCGCCGGCTCGAGGTGCGCGCTTCCTCGGGCTCGCCCGTGCACTCATCCGGGACCTCCCGCACGCCATGGCGGCGGTGGCGTCCGGGGTGCTCTCGGAGGAGAAGGCGCAGGTCCTGCACCGCGAGACGTCCTGGCTTCCCCCGGAGAAGCAGAACGAGGTGGATGAGCGACTGTCCGAGAGGTTCGACCGGATCGGAGTGCGCAGGCTCGCCTCGGAAGCACGCGCCCATGCTCAGCGCCTCGACCAGCAGGCCGCTGTGGAGCATCTGGACCGGTTCGAGAAGGAGCGGCGCGTGAGCGTGCGCCCGGCACCCGGCGGGATGGCTCATCTCACCGCTCTGCTGCCGCTGCGCCAGGCGGTCGCCGCGTATGCGAATCTTCAGCAGGCCGCCGCCGGACTCGTGGGGTCTGGTGAATCCGGCGGGCGTTCGGTCGGTCAGGTCGCGGCCGACCTGCTCGTCGAGCGGGTGACCGGCCAGCAGACCGCAGACGCAGTGCCGGTCGAGGTGCACCTCGTGATGAGCGCGGACACCCTGCTCACCGACGGCGAGGCGCCGGCGTGGATCCGCGGACACGGCCCCGTGCCGGCCGGGGCCGCGCGCCGGATGCTCGCCGATCCCGCAGGGGCGGCATTCCTCCGTCGTCTCTACACCGCCCCCGGAACCGGTGGTCTGGTCGCCATGGATACGCGTCGGCGGGAGTTCACCGGACTTCTGCGTCGCATGATCGAGCTGCGAGACGACACCTGCCGCACCCCCTGGTGCGATGCGCCGATCCGCCACATCGATCATGCGATTCCGCACCGTTCCGGTGGAGCGACGGACTGGACGAACGCCTCGGGTCTGTGCGCGGCGTGCAACTACGCCAAGGAGAACCCGGGGTGGGCGCACCGCGCAGATCCGGAGCGTCTCGTCGTCACCACTCCGACCGGCGGTTCCTACACCGCGGAAACGGCCTCCCTGTGCGGTGGGACGCTCGCCACCGGCCCACCGGACAGCGCGGCTGGCACCCGTGATCCCGCACCTATTCGCAGTGACACTGTCGACGAAGTCGACGGTGCCAGCCCCGATGAGCTCGATTCCACCCCTTGGACCGGCGACGGCTCCGGAGACACCGCTGCCGAGGCCGCGGAGGGCATTCTGCATCCGGTACCCGACGAGCGATGTCGGGCACCCGAGCAACGATGTCCGGCACCCGAATGGAAGCGCCATGCATCCGAACCGGGTCGGGCGGTACCGGGACACAGTTCCGACCAACAGGGAGGTCCTGCGCCGATGCAGGTGGATTCGGGTCGAGCGGTCCGGCTGATCCAGCCGCGCTCGCAGCCGTCGCCGACCGCGCGTCCGTGCTGGGGGAGCGGCCAGGAGAAGGTCCTGCGTGCTCACATCAATGCGGATCGTGTCGATCGGCGACAGCACAGACCGGTAGGGGTGTTCGACCTCGCGATCTGATCAGCGGGTGGGCGGCCCAGCAATCTGGGCGATTTGCCCCGCAGGTCATGGAGGACCGCGCACCGGGTCTGATGGTCGAGCAGTGGCTGGGAAGCTGGTCGGTGCGGAGTGCGTGCGGAATCGATAACCCGCCACGCCCGGCCCACGACCAACGCCTCTCGAACACGACCGCCCGCCTCGAACACGACAGCCCCGCCCGAACACGACCGAGGCCGCCCATCGGTCGAAGGGCGGCCTCGGCGGCAGGCTCCCGGTGATGGGGAGCCATCATCCGGCGGCCAGGGAACCATCATCCGGCAGCCACGGGAACCGTGAGCCGGGAACGACAACCTGTCATCCGGCGGTCACTGGTTCGGCTGCTGCCACGGCGGGCGGGGTGGAATCGCGGGACCGCTGCCCGGCCCACCATGCATTCCCTGCCCCATGCCCTGCTGCCCCTGCAACCGCTGAGCCTCGCGCGCCTGCTGGAGCTCGCGCTGGCGCCGCGCCTGCTCTTGGCGCATCCGCTCCTTCGCCGCCTCCTGGCGCTCCTGGTCCTGCTCCCACTCCTCGGCGCCCTCGCGCGCGTGCTCGACCTCCTGCGCAGCGAGCAGCGAGTTGCGGATCTCCGTCGTCATGTCCCCGATCGTGCCGGGGT
The DNA here is from genome assembly GCF_900184225.1 of Brevibacterium ihuae. Classification (NCBI taxonomy): domain Bacteria; kingdom Bacillati; phylum Actinomycetota; class Actinomycetes; order Micrococcales; family Brevibacteriaceae; genus Brevibacterium; species Brevibacterium ihuae. The sequence continues at coordinate 1,602,908 of NZ_FXWZ01000003.1, forward strand.
TCGACGGGAGGAACAGGACGTTCGAGCGGCCGTTGCGGGCCACGTCCTGCATGGTGTCGAAGTACTGCGTCATGAGGAGCAGCTGCTCGGCGGTGTGCTCGATCCCGGCCCGCTTGAGCATCTCGTACTGCTCGGCGATGCCGATCGCGATCGCCTTCCGCTGCGCGGCGACACCCTCACCCTGGAGGCGCTTGGACTCGGCCTCGGCCTCGGCCTGGGTGACGCGCTTGATCTTGTCGGCCTCGGCGAGCGCCTGGGCGGCGACCCGGTCGCGCTGGGCGGCGTTGATCGAGTTCATCGAATCGCGCACCCGCTGGTCGGGCGAGATGTCGGTGACGAGGGTGTTGATGATGCGGAAGCCGTAGCGGGCCATCGACTCCGACAGCCGTTGCTCGACGCTCGAGGCGATGTCGTCCTTCGACTCGAACGCCGAGTCAAGGGTGAGCGTCGACAGCGAGGAGCGCACGGTGTCGAACACGTAGGAGCGGATCTGCTCCTCCGGGTTGGCCAGCCGGTAATAGGCGTCGACGACGCTCTGCTCGCTCACCACGTACTGCACGGCGACTGGGATGGTGACGAAGACGTTGTCCTTGGTCTTCGTCTCGATGTTGACCTCGAGCTGCTGGACGCGCAGCGAGATCGGCCGCGTGGTGGTCTCGATGAACGGGACCTTGGTGTTGAGGCCCGGCCGAGCGACCTTCTTGAACTTGCCGAAGCGCTCGACGATGACGTTCTCCTGCGTGCGCACGGTGAAGAAGATGCTCGAGCGCAGGCCGCCGAACAGCAGCGCGGCGAGCACGATGAGGATGACGATGATGACGACGGCGGCGATGCCGAGGCCGATGAACGCGTCCATGGATGCCCCTTGATGTCGGTGTCGGTTTCGCCCAGCCTAACGAAGGCACCGGTTCCCGCGCGCCCTGAGCAGGAGGTTGTCACCGGGTCGGAACATCCGTTCCGGAACCGATCACCTATCCTGGGTCGGGTGATCGGCCTGCCCGATCCGCCCCGGTGCGCCCCGGCGTTCCGACACCCGCAGACCACCCGGTCATCCGGCCCAGCGACAAGGCGGCACCCGTGAGCCAGACCCCCGCACGCACCTCCGAGCCCTCCGGAGCGCTCGACCGCTTCTTCCACATCAGTGCGCGCGGCTCCACCGTGGGTCGCGAGATCCGCGGCGGGCTGGCCACCTTCTTCGCGATGTCCTACATCGTCGTGCTCAACCCGCTCATCATCGGTGCCGCCGCGGACAGCACCGGCCTGTTCCTCGGCGGCGGCACCGAGCCCAACCTGCCCGCGGTCGCCGCAGCGACCTCGCTCGTCTCCGGGATCCTCACCATCCTCATGGGCGTTATCGGCAACTTCCCCATGGCGGTGTCCTCGTCGCTCGGCCTGTCGGCCTTCATTACCTACGGCATCGTCGTGCTGCCGGGCATGACCTGGGCCGACGCCATGGGTCTCGTCGTCATCGAGGGGATCATCCTCCTCATCCTCGTCCTCACCGGGTTCCGCACCGCGATCTTCAACGCCGTCCCCGGCCAGCTCAAGACTGCGATCAGCGTGGGCATCGGCCTGTTCATCGCCCTCATCGGGATGATCAACGCCGGCTTCATCTCCCGGGGCTCCGGCGCCGGCCTCGAGCTCGGCACCGGCGGGTTCCTCACCGGGTGGCCGATGCTCGTCTTCCTCGTCTCCCTCCTCGCGCTCTTCGTCATGTGGGCGGCCCGGGTGCGCGGCGCCATCCTCTACTCGATCGTCGGTGCCACCGTCCTCGCCCTCATCCTCGAGGCGGTGTTCCGGATCGGTCCCAAGACCGGCGCCGACGGCGAGGTCGCCAACCCGCAGGGCTGGGGCCTCACCGTCCCCACCCTCGACCAGCAGTGGTTCTCGATGCCCGACCTGTCGCTCATCGGCAGTTTCAACCTCCTGGGCTCGTGGCAGAACGTCGGCGTCATCGCCGCCTCGCTCGCGATCTTCACCCTCCTGCTCGCAAACTTCTTCGACCTGCTCGGCACCATGGTCGGCATCGCGAACGAGGGCGGCATCAAGGATGAGAAGGGCGAGATCCCGCAGTCGCGCCGCATCATGGTCGCCGATGCCTTCGGCGCCATCGGCGGCGGCCTGGGGTCCACCTCGGTGAACTCCGGCTTCGTCGAGTCGACCGTCGGCGTGGGCGACGGCGCGCGCACCGGCCTGGCGAACGTCGTCACCGGCGTGATGTTCCTCGCTACGATCGTCCTCGCCCCGCTCGCCGCGGTGATCCCCACCGAGGCCGCCGCCGCGACCCTCGTGCTCGTCGGCTTCCTCATGATGCAGCAGATCGTGCGCGTCGACTGGTCCGACGTCGAGATCGCGATCCCCGCGTTCATGACCGTCGTCCTCATGCCCTTCTCCTACTCGATCACCAACGGGATCGGCGCGGGCTTCATCACCTACGTCGTCATCAAGCTGTTCCGCGGCAAGGGCGCCGAGGTCCACGCGCTCATGTACGTCACCGCCGCGCTGTTCGTCCTCTACTTCGTGTCCGGCCCCCTCCAGGCGGCGCTGAGCGGCTGAGCGAGCGGGAAGGCCCCCTCGCCCCGGGAGCCGAGGCGCCCGCGCCCACACATCGCCCTCGCCTCCGCCGCCCTCTAGGCTGGTGGCATGGATCCGACTACTGCGGTCAACCTCGGGCTGGTCCTCCTCTTCGTCCTCATCGGCGGTCTGTTCGCCGGCACGGAGATGGCGATCGTCAATCTCCGCGAATCGCAGATCTCCCGGCTCGCGGAATCCGGACCGCGCGGACGGCGCACCGCGGAGATGGTGCGCAATCCCAACCAGTTCCTCTCCGCCGTGCAGATCGGGGTCACGGTCGCCGGCTTCTTCTCCTCGGCATACGGCGCCTCGACGATCGCTCCGGACATCGCGCCCCTCCTCGCCAGTGTCGGCCTCCCCGACGCCGCGGCGTCGACGGTCGCGCTCATCCTCATGACCCTCGTCATCGCCTACCTCTCGCTCGTGCTCGGCGAGCTCGTCCCCAAGCGCCTCGCCATGCAGAACGCCCTCACCGTGGCCCGCGTCGTCGGGCCCCCGCTCGTCGTGTTCGGCAGACTCATGCGCCCGGTCATCTGGCTCCTCTCCGTCTCGACGAACGCTGTCATCCGGCTGCTCGGCGGCGACCCGACCGTCAACCGGGAAGCGGTGTCGACCGAGGAGATCCGGGCCATGGTCTCGAGCTCCGATGAGCTCGACGCCCTCGACCGCAAGGTGCTCCACGATGTCTTCGAAGCCGCCGAGCGCACCGTCGTCGAGGTCATGCGCCCCCGCCCCGACGTCGAGTTCGTCGCCGGGGACGCGACGGTCGCCGAGGTCAGCGCCCAGGTGCGCTCGCTCCAGTACAGCCGCTATCCGGTCACCGGGGAGGACTACGACGACATCCTCGGCTTCCTCCACGTCCGCGACCTGCTCCACGTCGACGACCCGCACGGCACCGCGGCCGCCGAGATCGTCCGCGAGATGCCCGCCCTGCCCGGCACCGTCGAAGTGCTCCCGGCGCTGAGCCGGATGCGCGCGGGCGGCCACCAGATCGCGCTCGTCGTCGACGAGTACGGCGGCACCGACGGCATCGTCACCATGGAGGACCTGCTCGAGGAGCTCGTCGGCGAGATCTACGACGAGTACGACGCCGCGCTCACCGTCGACGACCACGTCTGCAGCGACGGCGAGGTGAGCGAGGTCGACGGCGCGCTCATCCTTCAGGAGGCGAGCCAGCAGACCGGGATCGAACTGCCCGACGAGGGCGGGTACGAGACCGTCGGCGGGCTCGTCATGGCGCTGCTCGGCCGGATCCCCGACACAGGGGACTCCGTCACCCTCGACGAGGCGCTCCTCACCGTGGTCGCGATGGATGACCGGCGGATCGCGCGCGTGCGGGTCGAACCGCGTGATGCTTCCGACCGCATGCCTGACGACGCCCCACGGGACGACGTCCCACCGGCGGTCTGATCCGCGCCGGGGTCATGTGGAGTCGTCGCCCGCGGCGGGGCCGTGCGCCGTTCGGCACCGCGCAGAGGCGGTGCTCGGATTCCGTCTCCGCACCGGACCCGGAATCCGGCTCAGCTGTGCTCGCGGACCATCGCCTCGACGGCGTCGATGAGGTCGGTGAGGCCCGGCTCCTCGAGAGGGAAGTGCCCGCACTCGCGGAGCACCGTTGTGCGGGTGGGCTCGGGCAACCGATCGAGCGTCGCCGTGCTCAGCGCCAGGGGCGTCCACCCGTCGCGCTCGGGATGGATGAGGTGGACGGGCACCGGCACGCTCCGCGCAGCGGGATGGCGATGCGTCATGTACGAGGTGAGGAACTCGAGCGGCACCCAGGCACCCCCGCCCTGCGGGTCCGCGGCGCACAGCCGGCCGAGCGCCGGACTGCGGCCCATCCGGGACAGCCGGGCCACCCACGACACCCGGATCGGGATCCGGCCGAGCGGCCCGCGGACGAGTCCGAGCAGCGGCATGAATCCGAGGCCGAGGCGCCCGAACCGCGTCATCCGCACCCGGGCCGCGCGATCCTGCGGGTCGAGCAGGCAGGTGGCGGCCACTGCGGCCACGGGATCCTGCCCGCCCGCGCGCTGCATGTCCCGGACCGTACGCGCGAGCCGCGCAGCCGCCTCGACCGCGAGCAGTCCGCCGATGCTCCCGCCGAGGAGGAAGACGGGACGGCCGTCGTCCTCGGCGGCGACGAGGTCGACGAGGAGTTCGATCCAGTCCTCGTAGCGCACCCGCGACCGCCTGCGGGTGACCGTGCCGCCGTAGAGCGGCAGGTCGACGGCGGTGATGTCGAGCCCGCGGCCGATGAGCAGGGAGGCGACGGGCCACAGCGCCTCGCCGTGCGCCCCGGCGCCGTGGACCACGAGGAGCCGGGCGCCGGCCTCGGGATCCCGGGCACGGAGCAGCCGGACCCGGTGCCCGCGCCACTCCCACCCGTCGACCTCCGGGGGGACGAGCGCGGCGCGGCGGGCGGACGGGAGGAATGCGGCGTAGGCTGCGAGGCTCATGCGGAGTGCTCGGCGTCCCCGGGTGCGCTCTCCGGCCGGACCCGCACGAGCTCGGGGAGCTTCGGGTGCACGTGGTCGCCCGAGCTCGCCCCGCGCAGCCGGCGGCCCACCCAGGGCGCGAGGTGCCGGCGCACCCACTGAGTCTCCTCGGCGACGACCGCCCGGATCGGCCGGTTGGGACGGTCGGGCATCCGCACCCCGGCGCTCGGCAGGGGAGCGCCCTCGAGAGCGGCGAGCGCCTGGTCGGCGACGAGCTCGTGCCCGGCTGAGCTCAGATGGATCCGATCCGGCGCCCACATCTCCGGGGCGTAGAGGGAGCGCAGGCCCCACATGTCGAGAACGGTGCAGCCGTGGCGCTGGGCGATCGTCCAGAGGTGGGAGTTGTAGATCGCGACCTTGGGGCGGAGCTGCTTGATGAGCGGGCTCGCCTGCTTGGTGTCGAAGCCGTTGCCGAGGAGCACCTCGATCCCGGCCTCGCGGAGTGCGACGACGGCCTCTTCGAAGCGGGCGGCGACGGCGTCGATGTCGGTGTTCGGCCGCATGCAGTCGTTGCCGCCGCCGACGATCGACACGAGATCCGGGGCGAGCTCGATCGCCCGCGGCACCTGCTCGTCGATGATCGCCTCGAGCAGCCGCCCGCGGATCGCGAGGTTCGCGTACCGCAGGTCCTCCGAGCCCACCGGGCTCGTGACGAGCTGCTCGGCGAGCCGGTCGGTCCAGCCGCGGAAGAGGTCGGGGGTGCCGTCGGGGGAGGGGTCCATGAGGCCCTCGGAGAAGGAGTCGCCGATGGCGACGTAGCTCGTGATGCGGTCGATCATGGAGATGATTCTACGTCGCCGCGCTCATCCGTCCGCCGCTGCGAACTCCGCGAAGGCGCGCTCGAGAGCCGCCCGGCGCTCCTCGGCGTCGGCCGGGATCACCCCGCCGAGGTCCGAGTCGGCGGCCAGCGCGCGGCACCACCGCGTGACGAGGGCGCAGCGCGGCGCCTCGGCCCCCACGGTCCGCGCGATCGCGACGATCTCCCCGGTGAGGTAGTCGGTCTCGATCGACCCGGTGCCCCGGGCGAGCGACTGCCACGAGGACGAGCCGAAGGACTCGACCCCGGGGACCGAGCTCATCTGCAGGCGGTCGGCGATCCCGTGCTTCGCCGGGCCGTTCGACAGGTGCTCGATGCCGGCGGCGGCGTAGACCGTCTTCGCCTCGGTGCGCATGGCCCGGGCGAGGTCGCCGATGTCGGCACCCGGCCCGAGGATCGCATCGAGCCCGTTGGCGAGGTTCGACAGGAGCTTCGCCCAGGCGTGGACGGAGATGTCCTCGACCGGGACGAACTCGAACCCGGCGGCGCGGAAGTCCGTCGCGATCGACTCGAGCACGGAACCGGAGCGCGCGGCGGCGGTCACGGGACCGACGAAGAACCCGCCGAGAGCGGGCCGCATCCGCACGACGACCTCGCCGGGCTCGATGTGGAGGGCGGGCAGCCAGATCGTCGTCGAGTACACCTCGGCGAACCACCGCGGGGCGATCCGGGCGGCCTCGACGCCGTTGAGCATGAGGACGAGGGGCAGGTGCTCCCCGGCGGTGCCCACGGGGTTCTCGGAGTCGTCGTGGACGGGCAGGTCCGCCCAGTCCTGGAGTGCGCTGAGTGCCTGGTGGGTCTTCGTGGCGAGGATGAGGACGTCGTGCGTGCCGAGGGCGACCTCGGCGGGTTTCCGGACTACCGTGGGATGTGCTGTGATGGTCCGGTCGGGGGTCCGGAGGCGCACTCCGGAGGTCTCGACGGCGTCCGCGTTCGCCCCGCGGGCGACGAGGACCGCCTCCGTGCCGCTGTCGGCGAGAGCCGCTCCGATGGTTCCGCCGATCGCTCCGGCGCCGATCACGATGTACCTGCTCATACGACAACGCTAGCCAAGGAGAACGCGCATGTACCAGCCCGTCCCGGTCCGCTTCGGCACGACGGTCGCGATCACCGGCGGCACCGTCCTCCCGATCGCGGCGGGCGAGCAGCGGGCCGCCGCGATCGAGAACGGCACCGTCCTCGTGGAGAACGGCCGGATCACCGCCGTCGGTCCGGCGCGGTCGGTGACGATCTCGGACGGCGTGCGCACCGTCGATGCGGGCGGCGGCTGGATCACCCCCGGGCTCCTCGAGTCCCACGGGCATCTGGGCCTCCACGAGGAGGGGGAGTCGGACGCGGACAACGACGTCAACGAGAAGACGAACCCCAACGGCGCGGCCCTGCGCGCGCTCGACGCGATCAATCCCGCCGACGTCGGCTTCCGCGACGCGCTGCGCGGCGGCGTCACCTCTGCGGTGATCAAGCCCGGTTCCGGCAACCCGATCGGCGGGCGCACCGCCGCGATCAAGACCTGGGGGCGGGTCGTCGACGAGATGCTCATCAGCGAGGCGGTGTCGGTCAAGGCCGCTCTCGGCGAGAACCCCAAGAACGTCTACGGCCGGCAGCAGAAGACGCCCTCGGTCCGGATGGGCGTGTCCCGGATCATCCGCGAGGCCTTCGTCGCCGCGCGCAACTACGCCGCGCACAAGGAGGAGGCGCGCGAGCTCGGCGTGATCCACGACGAGGACCTCGCGCTCGAGACCCTGTGCCAGGTGCTGCGCGGCGAGCTCGCCTTCGACCAGCACTGCCACCGGGCCGACGACATCGCCACCGCGATCCGGTTGTCCGAGGAGTTCGGGTACCGCCTCGTCATCAACCACGGCACCGAGGGCCACCTCATCGCCGACTACCTCGCGGAGAAGGGCGTCGACGTCATCGTCGGCCCGCTGCTGACCTCGCGCTCGAAGATCGAGCTCCGCAACCGCGCCATCAGCACTCCCGCGGTGCTCGCCGCAGCCGGGGTGCGGATCGCGCTCACCACCGATCATCCGGTGGTCCCGATCGACCTCCTCATCAACGAGGCGGCGCTGTGCGTGCGGGCCGGGCTCGATCCCGAGACCGCACTCGAGGCGCTCACCATCAATCCTGCGCGCATGCTCGGACTCGACGACCGGGTGGGCTCGCTCGAGCCGGGCAAGGACGGCGACGTCGTCGTGTGGTCCGGGCACCCGCTCGAGCTCGAGTCCCGGACCGCCCACGTCTTCGTCGACGGCCGCGAGGTGTACACCCACGACTGGGAGACCGGAGAGGCGCGGGTCGCCGACCCCTTCGGGACGACCTACATCCACCTGCCGTGATCGACGAGGACGACGACACCCAGGAGATCCCAGTCGTCGCCGAGGAGCCCCCCTCCGGCGACGGCGCGGCCGATCCCGCGGCCACCGGGTCCACCGCGGTCGCACCCGGCCCCACCGGGGAAGGCGATCCCGAGGACTTCGAGGATCCGGGGGAGCAGCCCACGTCCCCGACCCCGGCCGGGGGAGCGACGACGGCGACCCCGACGGCCGATTCGCCGCTCCAGCAGCGCTCCGAGCAGCCGGTCGCCGAACCGCAGGCCGAGGAGTCGGAGGAGGCCGAGGAGCCCGCCGACGACTCCGGCTCCTCCGCCGGTACCGACACCGCGCCCTCATCGACCGCCTCCCGGGCGCGCCGGATCATCGACAAGGCGAAGCCGGTGGGGTCGAGCTCGACGCGGCGGGCGGGCAGGATCGCCCGCAAGGCCGTCGGCAGGATCGTCAGCGACTCCTCGGCATCGACCCAGCCCATCCCGATCATCGCCGCGCTCAAGGGAACGCCGTACCAGGCGCCCGTCGAGTCGACGGCGAAGTCCGAGGACGAGGCGCGGATGATCCTCGACCTCGCCGTCGACATCGGGGCGATCATGCTCCGGGCCGGAGCCGGCTCCGCCGACGTCGAGGTCTCCGTCATCGCGACCTGCACCTCGCTCGGACTCCTCGATGCGGAGGTCGACCTCACCTCGAACTCCCTCACGGTCCACTACGCCAATCCGGACGGGTCCTTCATGACCGTGCTCCGGGTCAACCGCGAGGAGTCGCTCCACTTCGCGAAGCTCGCGTCCGTCCACGCTCTCGTGTCCGACATGGCCGAAGGTCGGACGGACTACCTCGAGGCCCGCGAGCGGATCGACGCGATCCGGCGTCAGCGGCGCCCCTACACCGAAGCCCTCGTCACCCTCGCGCGGGGCATCCTCGCCGGCTGCTTCGTCCTCCTGCTCGGCGGCGGGTACGTCGCCGCCCTGCTCGGCTTCCTCATGGCGGTCGTCAACGACCGCTTCGGCGCCCTGCTCGGTCGGACCGGCATCCCCGTGTTCTTCACCGTCGCGGGGCAGTCGATGTTCACCACCCTCGTCGCGATGGCCGCGTGGACCTTCGACCTCATCGCCGGCCCGCAGTTCCTCGTCGCGAGCGGCATCGTCCTCCTGCTCCCCACGGTCGGGCTCCTCTCCGCCGTCCAGGACTCGCTCACCCGATTCCCCCTCACCGCCGCCAGCCGCACCGTCGAGGTGCTCGTGACGATGGCCGGCATCGTCTCCGGCATCGCGCTCGGGCTGCGCATCGGGCTGCTCGTGGGACTGTCGCCCATCGAGATCGTCGTCGAGCCGACCGGCATGGCGGCGCTCTCGGTCGTGATCTCGCTCCTCGCCGCCTCGGCGGTCTCTGCGGCCGGCGCCGTCGGCCACCAGGCCTCGCGGCGGATCGTCGTGCCCGCCGCGCTCGTCGGCCTCGCGGGCTTCGGGACCATGATGGCGATGTCGATCGCCGGGTTCGGCAACATCATCACCAGCCTCGTGTCCGCGACGGTCGTGGGCTTCCTGTGCCGGCCGATCGCCCTGCGCCGGAGCGCGCCGGCGATCGTCATGCTCCTCCCGGCGATCTTCCCGCTCCTCCAGGGGCTGTCGATCTTCTCCGCGGTCTACGAGATCATCCAGCCCCAGGAGCAGGTGCCGCTGTCGGCCGGCCTGTCCTCGCTGTTCGCCGCGATCATCGCCAACGCCGCGCTCGCCGTTGGGGCGATCTTCGGCGACGTGCTCGCCCGGCCGCTGCGGTCGCCGCGGCGGTCACAGCCGCCAGTCGACCCCGCGCCCGCCGTGTGAGCGCAGCAGCTCGTTCGCACGGCTGAAGGGCCGCGAGCCGAAGAACCCGCGCGACGCCGACAGCGGCGAGGGGTGGGCCGAGGTGATGATCGGCACTCCCTCCAGCCGCGGTGCGAGCGACCGGGCGTCCCGGCCCCACAGGATCGCGACGAGCGGGCCGCCGCGCTCGATGAGCGCCTCGATCGCGCGATCCGTCACCGCCTCCCAGCCCTTGCCGCGGTGGGAGGCCGGGGAGCCCGGCGCCACGGTGAGCGAGCGGTTGAGCAGCATGACGCCCTGCCGGGACCACGGTCGCAGGTCCCCGGACTCCGGTCGCGGGATCCCGAGGTCCGATTCGAGCTCGGTGTAGATGTTCTGCAGCGAGCGCGGGAGCGGCCGCACGTCCGGGGCGACAGCGAACGACAGGCCGATCGGATGCCCGGGGGTGGGGTACGGGTCCTGCCCGACGATGAGCACCTGGACCTCCGCGAGCGGTTCGGCGAAGGCGCGGAACACCTGGTCCCCGGCCGGCAGGTACCGGCGCCCGGCGGCGACCTCGGCACGGAGGAAGTCGCCCATCCGCCGGATGTCGGCGGACACCGGGGCGAGCGCGGCGGCCCAGTCGGGGGCCATGATCTGCGACAGCGGGGGCGGGGAGTCGGCCATGCCCACAGAGTAGTGCCTGTCCCGGCGGCGCGCTCCGGAGCTCCCGGTGCGCCCGGTGCACACCGGGTGTGCACAGCAGGCTCCCGGACGGGAGTGACCGGCTCGGCCGGCGGCGGATATGCTCGGGGGAGAGTTCACTGACGAATTCACCGCTGCGGAAGGACTGACGAGATGGCGACGATCGCCTGGATCGGCCTGGGGAACATGGGCCACCCGATGACTGCGAACCTGGTGAGGGCCGGGCACACCGTGCGCGGCTTCGACCTGTCGGCCCCGGCGCTCGAGGCGGCAGCGGCAGACGGCGTCGTCGCCGTGGGATCCTCGACCGAGGCGCTCGAGGGCGCGGAGATCGCGTTCACCATGCTGCCGCGCGGGGAGCACGCGCTCGCCGCCTACCAGGGGCCCGAGGGGATCTTCGCGAACGCCGCCCCCGGCACCCTGCTCATCGACTGCTCGACGATCGACGTCGCCTCGGCGCGCACCCTCCACGACGAGGCGGCCGCCGCCGGCTTCGAGTTCCTCGATGCTCCCGTGTCCGGCGGCATCGCCGGGGCGCAGAAGGGCACGCTCGCCTTCATGATCGGCGGGGAGTCCGCCGTCGTGGAGAAGGCCCGCCCATTCATCGAGCCGATGGCCGGCAACATCATCGCGACCGGTGAGGCGACGACCGGTCAGGCCGCGAAGATCTGCAACAACCTCATGCTCTTCATCAACATGGTCTCGAGCTCCGAGGCCGCCGTGCTCGCCGACCGGCTGGGCCTCGATCACGAGGTGTTCTACTCGATCGCCACGGTGTCCTCGGGCGACTCGTGGCCGCTGCGCACGTGGTACCCGTACCCCGGCGTCGTCGAGTCCTCGCCGGCGAACCACGACTTCGCACCCACCTTCACCGCGGATCTCGCGAACAAGGACATCCGGCTCGCGCTCGCCGCGGCCGAGGAGACCGATACCCCGCTCGTGCTCGGCTCGATCGTCCAGGAGATGCTCCAGAAGGTGTCCGACGCCGGCGCCGGAGACCGCGACTGCTCGATCGTCAAGAAGCTCGTCGACGGCTCGTTCGAGTCCTGACACCACCCCCCCATACCGCAACCGAACCGCGAGGAGAGGACCACTGTGACCGATTTCCCGGAGCCCACCTACTGGAAGATGTACATCGACGGCGAATGGGTCGAGGCCGCCGACGGCGGACGCACCGACGTCATCACCCCGATCGACCGCAACCAGGTCGTCGCCACCGTGCCCGACGGCAAGGCCGAGGACGCCGACCGGGCCGTCGAGGCCGCCCGGCGCGCGTTCCCCGCCTGGGCGGGACTCCACTTCAAGGAGCGCCAGAAGCTCATCCTCCGCTGCGCCGACGCCCTCGAGGAGGCCGCCGAGGAGCTCGCCCAGCTCACCGCGATCGACACCGGCAATGCGATCCGCACCCAGGCCCGTCCGGAGACCGGCGTGCTCGTCGACCTGTTCCGCTACATGGGCGGCGTGGCCGGCGAGGTCAAGGGAATCACCCTGCCCGCCGGCGACGGGGACCTCCACTACACCAAGCGGGAGCCGCTCGGCGTCGTCGCCGGCATCCTGCCGTGGAACTCCCCGCTGATGATCGCGGCGTTCAAGACCCCGGCCGCGCTCACCGCCGGCAACACCCTCGTGCTCAAGAGCGCCGAGGACGCACCGCTCACCATCGTCAAGATGGCCGAGGTCATCGGCGACATCCTGCCGCCGGGCGTGTTCAACGTCGTCACCGGCAAGGGCTCGGTGATCGGCGAGGCCCTCGTGCAGCACCCGGGCGTGGACAAGGTGTCCTTCACCGGCTCGACCGGGATCGGACGGCACGTCGCCGAGGTCGCCGGCAAGCGCCTCGCGCACTCCTCGATGGAGCTCGGCGGCAAGAGCCCGAACATCGTGTTCCCCGACTCGAACACCGACGACGTCCTCGAGCAGGTGCTCCTCTCGACCCGCTTCGCCCGCCAGGGCCAGTCGTGCACCATGGGCTCGCGCCTGTTCCTCCACACCGAGATCTACGACGACTTCCTCGCCAAGCTCGTCGAGCGGATCAAGGGGATGAAGGTCGGCGACCCGCGCGACGAGGCGAGCGACATCGGCTGCGTCATCAACAAGAAGCAGTACGACCAGATCGCCGACTACATCGAGATGGGCAAGTCGATGGACGGCGTCGAGATCGCCTACGACGGGTCGGACGACCTCGAGGTCGGCGAGCCGGGCTTCTACCACGCCCCGGTCGTGTTCTCGAAGGCGAAGAACGAATGGCGGACGAGCCAGGAGGAGATCTTCGGCCCCGTGCTCTCGGTCATCCCGTGGACCACCGAGGACGAGGTCGTCGCGATGGCCAACGACAGCGACTTCGGGCTCGCGGCCTACGTGTTCTGCCGCGACATCGACACCGCGCTGCGGATGGCGAACCGGATCGAGTCCGGCTGGGTCCAGGTCAACCAGGGCGGCGGCCAGGTCGTCGGCCAGTCCTACGGCGGGTACAAGACCTCCGGCTTCGGCCGCGAGGCCTCGCTCGAGGGCATGCTCGAGGGCTTCACCCAGATCAAGCAGATCAACGTCAAGATCCGCTGAGCCGGCAGGTCGCCCGCACCATGCAGCACGTCCGGCATGGTGCGGGCGACTTCTGCATTCACCCCGGGATCGCCCGTCGCTTCGGCAGGCCCGCGCATCGTGAGTGTCGCAGTCGTCGGCTCGGAGCGAACAACAGCGGTGTGATTCCGGGTAGAATGGCGGCACCCGGACGGAGAGCAGGTGACATGAACCGCGAGAACGCAGGAGCGGATCGACCCCGTGAGGCGCAGGCGCCGCACGGCGAGCTGGGCACCCTGGAATCGGCGGTCCTCGAGTTCGA